>JBIQMI010000022.1:0-21224 GCA_044463585.1 Cryomorphaceae bacterium | reverse complement strand
TGCCCGCCACCACCGCCCAATGGCAACTGGCATGGAGCGACAGCGTGCACACCGACAGCCTGCTGGCCGCCTGTGCCGCCCTGCGCGATGCCCTGCAACGCCAGCTCGCCGATACCGCCCACCGCGCCATAGGGAGCCTGCCGGCATCCGGGCCGCCAATGCCCGTAACGCAGGCCGTGCGCGCCGTGCAGCGCACCGCCTGCCGCTGGGAGGCCTTCACCGACACCGTTAACGGCACCGTGATCAGCGTGTACCCTTCCGCGGACGGTACTCCGCTGCTGATGGTGGAGCAACTGCCGCGCACCGTGAAGGCGCCATGCCCGCCCGCCGTGCAGCGCCCGCCCTGCCCCGGCGTGCTGGAGCAGGCAACGGACCTGATCGCCTATGCCGGTTGGAGGCTGCTGCTGTGGGCCGTGCTGGCCGCGCTGGCCCTGTACCTGTTCCTACGCTTCGTGAAACCATTCCTCAACCCAAGGCCCTGATGCTTGCCGTTACCGTCGCCATAGCCGTTACCTACCTGCTGCTGGCCATACTGGTGGTATGGATGGAGATACTCCGCTACCGGCGCATGCCGCCCCGCTCGCCGGGCATGCCGGACTACCCGAACCCGCCGCCACCGCCACCGAAGGAAGGCGGCATGGGCCGTGAATAAGCGCCCTTGAAAACCCATCGAAAGCCCCGTGCACCGCCTGTTGCACGGGGCTTTTTCGTGTTGTTGCGCGAGTTCAAACCACGGATGCGCATTGCCGAAACCTTTTCCATTCCCGCTATAACCCACGGCTGGCGCGGGCTACAGGCGTTCCGCCGCGCCTTGTGCTTGCCCGTGGTTGTGGTTTGAACCCCCTACCCTGCCGGGGGTGCTTTGCTGCCCTAAACACGCGGAAACCCGCGCCCACCAACAGCAACACCACCATGGACCGTAGGATCCTCCACCCCATACAGATCACGAACGCGGAGATCAAGAGCCGCAACCTGCCCTTCAAGAAGGACGAACTGGTGATCAACATCGACACCGGCGAAATCCGCGTGGGCGGAGGCTACTGGGAGCAACTGAAAAGCTACAAGGGTGATGTGGATGTGAACCTCACGGTGCGCGTGGCCACCACGGCCAACATCACCATTGCCACTGCACTGGAGGCAGAAGCGACCATCGACGGCGTGGAGTTGACCGATGGGGATGTGGTGTTGGTGAAGAACCAAACCAATGCCGAAGAGAACGGCATCTACGTGGCAGGCACGACTCCGGCCCGCCACGCGGACTTCGCCACCATTGAATCCATGGCCAACATCCTCGTGCAGGTGGAGGAAGGAACCGCCAATGCAGGGAAGCTCTTCCTCAGCACAGGAGCGCCAACAGGTACCATCGAGACCACACCCGTGGCCTTTGCCAACGTGGTGCAGGGAGGCCTGCGGTTCGCCGGCAAGGGCCAGCTGGCCACGCTGCCTACCAAAACCGCCTACACCGCCACGGACCTCGTGCTCATCGAGCAGGCCGACGGCACACTGGTGAAGATGGCCATGGCGGACCTCAAGACCAACATGGCCTAAGGATGACGCGCCTTGCGCATAGCATCCTTTTCGGCGCATGGGCCATGGAGCCCACTGCGGCCGAGGCCCTGTTGCCCCAGGCCGTGCGCCTGCTCAAGGGCGAACTGCCGCGGCTTACCAAGGCCCAAATGGAACTGGCCCGTGCAGCGCACGAGCCGCGCCGCATCAGCGCCGCGCTCAGCGGTGCCAAGGAAGGTGCCAGCAACGACACCCAGCCCAAAACCGCCAGCATCGTGCTGGTACTGCCCATCAACGGCCCCGTTACCAAGTACGGCGGTATGTGCTCGTACGGCATGAGCGACTACGCCCGCTGGCTGCGCGAGGCCGACGCCAACCCCGACGTGCTCGGCGTGGTGCTGGACATCGACACGCCCGGTGGCGAAGTGGACGGCATGACCCTGATGCAGGACACCATCGCCGCCATGGAAAAGCCCGTGGTGGGCATTGTGCAAAGCGGCATCGCCGCCAGCGCCGGCATGGGCATCGCCGCCATGTGCGACGAGCTGTACGCCTCGCGCGCCACCGACCAGTTCGGCAGCATCGGCATGTTCTGCACACTGGCCGATTACCGGAAGTATTTCCAGACACAAGGACTGGATATCCACCAAGTGTATGCCACCCGCAGCACGGACAAGAACAAGGCCTACAAGGAGGCCCTGAAGGCCGACCCCAACGACCCCAATGACGAGCACTACGCGCTGCTGAAGGCTGAAATGGACTCCCTCGTGGAGGCCTTCGTGGGCGACGTGAAGAAGGCCCGCCCCGCCATGGCCGCCACCGAAAAGGAGTGGAGCACCGGCAGGATGTTCCCGGCGGCCGATGCCCAGCGCCTCGGCCTGATCGACGGCATGAACACCATGTCCGGCGCCGTGGCCCGCGTGCGCAGCCTCGCCCGTGAGCGCGAAGAGAAGGCCAACACGCCCAAGCCCGCACAGGGCAAGGCCAATTCAGCAACCACCAACGCAAATCCCTCAACCAACATGAATTTCAAGGAGAGCATCACCGGCTTCGTGGCCGGCATCAAGAACCTGTTCACCGGCGACGCCGATGTGAACGAAGCAGCCATCGCTGGCGCCAACGCCGCGCTGAAGGCCGAAGGCTACACCACGCTGGAAGTGATCGCAGCGGACCGCGTGGCCGCCGTGCAGGACGCGGAGGCCCGCATTGCCGAGGCCGATGTCAAGACCAAGGAGGCCACGGACAAGGCCGCCGCGCTGGAGGCCGACCTGGCCACCGCCAAGGCCGACCTCGAAAAGGCCAACGCCTCCCTCGCCGAGGCCAACACCAAGCTGGAGGCCGCGGCCACCGAGGCCACCAAGCAGACCGAGGCCATCGCTGCCAAGGACGCCGAGATCGAGAAACTGAAGAACGAACCTGCCACCGAACCGGCAGCTGCCCACAACCCGAAAGGCGACACCGACCCGGCCATGCCCGAGGACGCTGAAACCGAGGCTTTCAAGGCGGAGGTGCGCAAGGCGCTCGCCGAGTAAGCCCACAACGAAGCAACAACAACAACTCCCCTCACCCCTCAACACCACCAAAACACAATGGCCGGATTTGATGTATCCCAATTGGCGACCGCATATGGCGCCAAATACGCCGATGGAAGCAAGGACCTTCAGGACCTGAACCAACGGCTCTACCACACCGCCAAGTTCGACCAGCTCTTCCAGCTGGAGTACACGCGCTTGACCGTGTACGAGAAAGGCAACACCGATATCACCGAGGTCACGCAGCCATTCCAGCTTGGCTGGACGGCCAAGGGCACCTTGGAATTCACGCCAAGCCGCTCCACGCTTGACCGCGTGAAGATCGACTGGCAGGGTAGCAGCCATGAGCTGTGGGCCAGCTGGGTGCAGTTTCTCCGCCAGGAAGGCGTGCAGGAGGCCGACCAGACCAAGCTCCTGGACTACGTGCTCGACCTGATCATCAAGAAGCATGTGGAGGAAATGGAACTGCAGGCCAACTTCAAGGGCGTGCTCGCCGCCCCCACGCCCGGCAGTGCCGGTGCCGCGGCCAATGCCATCAACGGTGTGCGCAAGCGGCTGAACGATGCCGTTACCGCCGGAACCATCAGCCCCATCTCCACCGGCGCACTCCACTCGGACCCCGTGGATTTCGTGGGCCAGGTGGAAGCCTACGTGGAGCAGATCGACTCCCTCGACCGCTCTTCGGACATGACCATCGCCATGGCACCCGAGCAGTACAGCAAGTGGCGCCGCGGCATGCGCACCAAGTACAACCAGCAGCACCTACAGGTTGCCGAGCTCGACCAGCTCATCGACTACCCCCACCTGAAAGTGGCCGGGTTCGAGGCCATGCGCGGCAGCTCCATCATCTGGTGCACCCCGAAGGGCAATGCCATCAAGGCCGTGAACATCTACGACACCACCAACACCAACAAGACCGTGTTCGGGTTCGAGCAGCAGGACCGCCAAATGAAGATCTGGCGTGACTACGCCGTGGCCTACCACTTCAACCGGCACGACCGCGTGTACATGAACGACCAAACGGTGTAAGCCGCTTGGCCACTGCAACCCACCCAATACCAATACCCGAAATGGCAAAGACGACCAAAGCGGCGAAAGCCGAAGAGACCATGAACGAGGCAACCGAAGCGGCCGAGCTCTCTCCCGAGGAGAGGCTCGCCGCCTTGGAGGCCGAGAACGCCGCCCTGCGCGACCTCACCACGGAACAAAGCGAGAAGCTGGCATTGCACGAGCAGATCGCCGATGAAGTGGTGGTGAACGTGAAGGGCAAGGTCGGCTACGTGGCCGCCAACATGCGCACCGCCGATGGCATCCTCACCCGCAAGCAGATCGCGGCCGACAAGGCCCTGTGCGAGCACTTGGTGGACATCGGCTCACACATCATCAGGTTCAAGTAACCCAACACCACCAGCAACATGTTCCCAGTAGACATCCCCCGCGAGGCCGGCAACAACGCGCCCGGCATCGGCGCCAAGTTCTTCTTGGCACCCGTGGAGTGGTTCGACACGTTCGCCTCCCCGGCCGCTGCGACCGGCCCCGGCGATTCCGTGCTCATCACCACGCCGCACACCTTCAAGGACCTGCCCACGCCCAGCCCGGCGCCCAGCCCCATGCCCAGCCCCATACCGACGTATGGTTTCGTGCAGGCGTACAGCACCAACAGCTCAGGCAAGGCCGATGTGAAGCAGGTGGGCAGCCCGGACAACTACGGCATCGAGAAGAGCCTCGAATGCCACGTGCCCGGCATCGGCGCCATCTGGTTCGAGATGATGGCCATGCCCAGTGAGTACATCATCTTGGTACAGTTGGGCAACTGCGACAGCCCAACATACCTGCAGTACGGCACCAAGTGCGACCCCTGCCTGGCCGATGGCCACGAATGGAGCTCCGGCACCAAGGGCGGTACCGATAAACGCGGCTTCACGCTCAAGTTCAAGGCGTTCATGACGACGCCGTTGCTCTACACCGCCACCGTGCCACGTGTGGGCAGCTGGACCTGATAGCAGCAGGCCATGAGCAAGCGCAAGAAGAATCCGGAGGCAGGGCTGCACAACGAAGGTGCGGCCCTGCCAACGGCCTTGCCCGAGGAGGCCATGGCGGAAGTGGACGTACCCGCACCCATTCCGGCCAAGGCACCCGAAGGGCCCGCCAACAACCTCGTGAACCTGTTCGCACACGAGGATTTCGAAGTACTGCCGAAGGTGCCCCGCACGCTCATCTTCATGGGCGACACCATCGACCTGGTGCGCCTTACCCCCGCACAATTCAAGCGCGTTACCACCACCGAGGCCGGCAAGCGCATCGTGCGCAAGCGGTGACCAGTACCCCTCCACCCTTAGGGCGCGGTGCATTGCCGCGCCCTTTGTGGTTTGAACCCCTTGGGGCCCAACAGTAGCATTGACCGAACATGTCCATAGCCCCCATCAATAGCTGGCTCAACGCCAATGGCCTTTTCAGCGAGGGCGTGGCCCTGTTGAAGCGCTACGGCACTCCTTCCTCCACGGACTTGTTCATCTATTCGCTCAGGGAAAATTCCGTGAGCAGGGAGCGGCTGCGCACCCAACTGGCCGCGTTGCTCGCGCCCGCTGTGGCCGTGGTGGCCAAAGGCTCCAAGGCCTTGCCGGCCAGGCCAGCACCCAAAGCGCCGCCCGCAGTGGTGCAATCCGGCACCGACCGTACGGACATCACCGTGGACATGCTGCCCCCCGAACTGAAGCCATTGCGCATTGCCATGCGCGACAAGTATGCGGCGCGCCTATTCCTGCGCGGCACAATGGCACGCATACCCGATGGCATGGAGCTGCGCCGCGTGGCCGCCAAGGTGTTGCTGCTGGACCGCGAAATGCGCGAAGGATGGCGCACGCTCGAAACATGGCAGCGCACCGGCGTGGTGCTGCAAAAGGAAGAGCCGCTGCCCCCCACGCAAGCCAATGTCCTGCAGCGCCGCAATAACCTGCGCACGTACATCAGCCGCCACGTTACCGGCAAGCGCCCGCTGAAGGAGGACAAACTCAAGGCATACCAGGCCGAACTGGAGAAGATAGAGGCCCAGCTCAATGAAACTGTTGACCATTGAAGACATACGCCGCTACGTGCCCGAGGCTGTCGAGTCCCCGGGCAAGGCCGCGCCACAGCCCGCCGTGGATTGCAGTGCGCCCGGCCAATTCCTCGTGGGCAAGCAGGGCGTGGACCTCGCCGCCGTTATCGGCGACCTGCGGCCGGAAGGCACCAAGTTCCTACTGTCCGAGGGCGATTGGTCCATGCACGAGCTGATCGACTACCTCTACCACGTGGCCGGGCCGGCCACGTTCGCCCTTACGAGCTGGGGCCTGAGCGAGAAGCCCCTGCAACGTGTGCTGGACCTGGTGCGCGACGGCACCGCTCAAGACCCCATCGTTGTGCTGGACTACCGCGTGAAGCTGCAGAGCGCGGCCGCCTACCAGCTGTTGCTGGCCAGCGGCCTTGACATCCGGCTCACCGATAACCACAGCAAGATGATGGTGCTCATCAACGAACAGTGGGCCATCAGCGTGTTCACCAGCGCCAACCTCACCCGCAATCCACGCTTGGAGTTCTATGTGATCAGCACCAAACGCCATGTGGCCGAGGCATTCCGCCATCGCATGGTGGAGATACACCGCGAGGCACAACCCATGACCTGATGTACAGCGAGGAAACCCTGAAGAACGCCGGTGATTTCGCGGAGCTGCTGCTCACCAACCAGCAGCTGGCACAGGTCCTGGCCATTCCATTGGCGCAGCTTCGCGTGGCCCTGCTTACCGATACCTGCCCGTTGGGCCATGCCGTCCGCACCGCACGGCTGAAGACCACGGCCGCGTTGAACAGGGCACAGATAGACCTCGCCATCCGGGGCAGCGCCACCGCACAGAGCGCCGTGGAGGACCTCATCCGCAAAGTCAACACCTGATGGGCGACCTCAGCAAGACCGAGACCGAGCAGTTGGTGACCTGGCTACAGACCAAGCCCACCAAGAATTCGCCGCTCACCCCCGAGCTTGAGAAGTACTACGAGCGGCTCCAGTTCGCCGACCGCTGGATGCGCGAGCACATGAGCGTGGCAGTGGTGTGGCCCATGTTGGCCAACCAGTTCGGTTATAGCGAGGCCACCGCCCGCCGCGACATCTACGAGTCGCAGGTCATTTTCGGCAGCATCGAATCGCATCCGAAGCAGTATTACGCCAAGATGATGATCGACAAGGTGGGCGAAGCCATCATCCAGGCCATGGCTGACCGCAAATGGCGTGAACTTGCCACATTGAGCAAGGAGATGCGCGAATGGGTGGGCTTTGCCGAGGAGGCAGGCGTGAAGGATCCCAAGCTCTTGCTGAACGAAGTGCCGCGCCTCATCGCCTTCTCACCGGAACTGCTGGGCGTGGAGCGCAACCCGCACATATTGGAGGAGGCCAAGGCCATCATCGAGCAGAAGCTGGGCAAGCCCTTCGACATGCCGCAGTTCCCCGATGCGGAGGCGGATGGCCAAACCGATGCAATGGATGCTGGACCGCACGACGAATGAGCACAGGAAGGTGCTCCACTACAACATCCCGCAGATACGCGGGGCCGTTGTGCGCGCCCGCACGGAAGTGCTGCGGGCGGCGCGCCGGGCGGGCAAGACCACCGGCGTAATTGCCGAGCGCGTCAGTTGGAACGCATTCAAGCTTCGCCGCAGCCTTGGCGGCATCGTGGTGCCAAGCCACAAGAAGTTCCTCACTTCCTTCATCCCTTCCTTCATCCAAGGGCTTGAGGCCTTGGGCTATGTGGAGGAGCGTGACTTCTACATCGGCCGACGTGGCCCCAAGCATTGGGACCAGCCGTACCACCGGCCCAAGAAGTACGACCACGCCATGCACTGGCGCAGCGGGTCCGCGGAATCATTCATCTCACAGTACGGTGGTTCCGCGGGTGCCGGCCAAACCCTCGACCGGCTCGTGGGCGATGAGGCCAAGCACCTCGACGGCGACCAGTTCGAGGAAGAGACGCTGGCCGCCATGAGCGGGCACCCCGCCCACTTCAAGGACCGGTCCGAGCACCTGAGCCTGCTGCTCACATCGGACATGCCCTTCGACACCAAGGGCAAGTGGTTCTACAAGTACAAGGCGAAGATGGACCCCGAGGTCATCAGGACCATCATGCAGCTGCAGGTTGAGATACAGCACAAGTGGGAGCGCATCAATTCCGGCGAAATATCCGCGGCAAGCCAGCTCACCTACCGCTCACAGGTCCGCGAATACGAACAGGTCCTCAATCAGCTCCGCGCCAAGGCCACCTACTGGCACGAGGCCAGCACCATCGATAACATCCATGCCGTGGGCCCGCAGTACATCAAGCTCATGGCCGAGAAGATGGAGATGGCCCCCTTCATGGCCTCCATCCTCAACATGGATGTTACCTACGTGGCCGGCGGCTTCTATCCCGACCTGGACGACAGCCGCCACGGCTACTGGCCGCGCGCATCGGCCTATTCCGCATCGCTGGGTTTGGACCGGGAGGCCCGCGCCAAACTGGCCACGCCCGATTGCCGCCACGATGCCGAGCTGGTGCCGCGCCTGCCGTTGGAGATAGCCCTCGACTACGGCGCCAGCTTCAATTGCATTGCCACCGGCCAATTCCACGGCGACCTGTTCCGTGTGGACAATGGCCTGCACGTGTACCGCCCGCAGAAGACCGCGGACCTGGTGCGCCTATGGTGCCAGTACTACCAGTACCATCCGGTGCGCGACGTGTTCTACTACTACGACCATACCGCCATTGCCAAGGATGGCAAGGACGATTACTCCTACGCCGACATCGTGATCAAGGAGTTGCGCAAGCACGGGTGGAACGTGAAGCCCATCTACATCGGCAAGCAGCCCGAGCACCATTACAGGTACGAGGCATGGGGCGACCTGCTCTCGGAGGATGGCGACCCGCCATTCCGCGTGGAGTTCAACCTGGACAACTGCGAGGACATGCTCATCAGCCTGCACATGTGCGAGGCCAAGCAAACCGCCAAGGGCTTTCACAAGAACAAGAGCCCGGAGAGGGACAAGACCCTCGACCAAGCGCACGCACCGCACTACAGCGATGCGGTGGATACGCTCATACTGGGCCGATTGCTCAACGCGCAGGGCGCGGTATCCATGCCCGTCATATCCGGGTTTGGTTCCTGATAGGGACCGCAGTTGCCGTGAATTGCTCGGCAACTGCTGCGCCTTCCCGTCCTTCACAATAGGGAGCATTCCCCAACTGGACCGGCCGCTGGCCGGGTGCGTGCCAATAGGGAGCCGGCGGCGACCGGGGCCGGTCGCACATAGGGAGCGCCCGACGACCCCCGCATGAACGCGGCAACGACGGCGCATTACAGGCCCGCACGGCGCACATCGGCACCAATTCAGCCCAAACCGCCGGAAAGCCGCGATTGGCGCGGTAAAAGGCCCATATACCCCCAATTTTGCGCGGGTGGCAATTGCCATCCGGCGAGAGGGCGTGGCTCGCCGCTTTTCGCGGGAACGAGGGGCTTACCGCCCCTCGACCCCGTGAATGCCGGAAGCCTCCGTAGAATGCCGGAAATCAAATGAAACAGGCCTAAAACACGGCAATTCAAGAGGGGAAATCCCCAGAAAATTTCGGCCCGTACCGGGCCGGTGCGTTTGTGGTTTGAACCCCCAAGGTCAGTTCAATAGCCTTGGCGCATGACAATGGCCGAGGTTCTGCGCATCACGGACCGCAAGGACGAGCACGGCGACCCCGTGCCGTTCGCCGTGCACTTTGTCTCTTTCAACAAGAGTGCCGCCCACAAGCCAAGCAAGCATTACCGCTGGCCGAAGGCCGTGCGCTGCGGAGCCTCGCATGACCTGGCCAAGCACGGTCAAATAGGCATCAAGCCGGTGGATGGTAGCCATGCCCAAATGGCCGTCAACCTCTGCCTCATCATCAGTATCAACGAAGAGACCGTCACATGAGCGACATCAAGCATTTTGAGTTTCCGGAAACATCCGGTTTTGTTGGGTCGCGCGTGCTGGCCACCACCAAACGCGCGGCCACCAAGAGCAAAACATATGGAGGCGGCACGCCCGTGCTGGACCGGGACCGCAAGCTGCAGGGCGTGGCCTGGTGGGGTGCCGGCAACAGGTTTCCCCAGGATGTCATAAAGGACATCAGCACCACCAGCCTCATCGGTTCCGTGATAGAGCGCAAGGTAGAAATGCTGGTGGGCGGTGGTGGCCTCTGCTACGGCATACCGGAATACGACAAGAACACCGGGCAGGAGGTCATTCGCCCTATGCGCATCGACTACATCGAGGATTGGCTGGAGGAGACCAACATCAGCCTCTACCTCAACGAGGCGGCGCGCGACTGGTATACCTTCTATAATCTGTTTCCCGAGTTCACCATGGGCCGAGGGCGCGACCGTATCGTTGGCATCGAATGCAAGGATGCCAGCCACGTGCGGCTGAACACACAGAATGAGCAGGGCGACAGCACCGAGGCCATCATCGGCGATTGGAGTTTCGGCCTTACCATGTCCGAGAGCTTCGCCCGCATCCACGCCCTCAACCCCTACTTCCGGGTCGCGGACCAGATACGCGAACTGAAGAAGACCAGCTACATCCTGCCCATCCGCACCCTCGATCGCGGGCAATTCTATTATGGCATTGCACCATGGAACGGCTTACGGGCCACTGGATGGATAGACGTGGCAAAGCGCGTGCCCGAGCTGAAGAAGTACCTGCTCAGCAACCTCATGCACCTCCGCTACCACATCGAGTTCGCGGAAACATATTGGACCACCAAGTACAAGGACTTCGAGGCCAAGAGCGAAGATGAAAGGCTGCAGATCATCCGCGACGAGGTGGCCCTGTTCGACAAGTGGGCAAAGGGCGAGAAGGGCCAAGGCGGCGTGTACTGGAGCTTGAAGAAGGCCTCGTTGGCCGGCGACCTGCAATCGTTGGTCACCATCAACGAAATGAAGATGTCGCTGCCCGAGGGTGCCTACCTGCAGGATGCCCAGGAGGCCGACTTCATCATTTGCCGCGACTTGGGGTTGAAGCCGTCGCTGCACGGCATCAGCCCCAGCAAGAGCGGCAGCAGCCCCGGCAGTGGCAGCGAGGACCGTGTGGCGCGCACCAATCACATCCTGGACCAGAAGATGCATGCCGACAAGATCCTTCAACCGCTGGAAGTGGTGCGCAACGTGAACGGCTGGCCCAAGGGCCTGAAGTTCTATTTCCAGAATTACTACGCCGCCACGCTCGACCGCACCATGCAGGTCGGCAACCTCAATACCAACCCACCTAATTCCGGCGACTGATGGCCTTGTTCAAGGATGTAGCGGATTTCGCAACGCTTGCGCCCGTGCTGGCCACCGCCCAGTGGCCCATGCTGCTGCCCAGCATCGACATGGTGCAGCGCTCATACCTGCGCGACCAAGTGCTGGGCCGCAAGCTGTACGACCACATGCACGTGGCATACCAGGCCAGCATTGCCACCCCATCGGTTCCGGTGCCACCGCCGCTGGTGCCGCTGCTCGACCTGTCGCGCAAGGCAATTGCCGGATTGGCCGCGCACCGCGCCATGCCGAAGCTCGGAGTGCTATTCACAACGGGCGGGCCCATGGTGAACCAGAGCGATACCATGCGCCCCGCCCCGCAATGGCGCACAAAGGAAGCCGCCAAGGCCCTGTTCGAGGAGGGCCTCGGCTACCTGGACCAGCTCATCGACCACTTGCTGGAGAACGATTACACGTGGGCCGATGGAAGCGCCACCCTCAAGTGGAGCGACGGCGGCTTTGCGGCGCGCATCAAGAGCTGCTTGGTGCGTACCGTGCAGGAATTCAACGAACACCATGTGGACGTTGGCAATAGCGGCTGGCTGATGCACCGCCTGCGCCCCGCCATGCTACACGTGCAGGAGCGCATACGCGGCGTATTGTGCGACGCCGCCTTCGATGCGCTGCTTGCCGCAGTGCAGGCCGGCAATACCGCAGAGCCCGAGAAGACCATCCTTCGCTATGCCCGCCCCGCCATCATCCACCTGGCCATTGCCCAACTGGCCGTGGTCAACTCCATCACCATCGATGCCGATGGTGCATGGAGCGTGCAGGCCACTTCGGGCAGCAACACCAGCACCGGCCCGGTGCCAGCCAGGGATGAGCGCCTGAACGCCGCCATTGAGCTGTACAACCGGCGCGGCGAGGAATACCTGAAGAAGATGGAGGCCGAGGCCAAGCGTCTCGCCGCAGCGGGACAGTACCCCGCCTACGCCAACAGCACCTGCTACGCCGTGCCATTCGTGCGCGGCAGCACCACGCCCGACGACAGCAGCACATTCTCCAGCATTTAACGCATTGATGAGAGCAGTTCCCCATCTACACCCCTCCGGAACCATGCCTCCATCAGCGGCATGCCACCGGCCCCGTAAGGCCGGTGCGCATCGCCTATCCCACCCGTAGCACCATGCACACCATCACCATTTATGCCGATGATGGCCCGGTGGAGTACCAGTACCCCGGTGCATGGGACGAGGTCACCGCCGAGCAGTTGCCCAAGCTGGCACACGTGCTTTCCATTACCGACGAGCCCGCCACCATCCGCTTCTTCCTGTTGCAGAAGCTGGCCGGCATCCCACCGGAGCACATGGCCTTGGTGGATGCACCCTCCGTTACCGTGCAGCAGACCCGCGAAGTGCCCGATGGGCCGTTCGGTGTTACCGAGCAGACCGCCTGGCACCTGCTGCCTTCGCTCGACTGGTGCTTCGCGCAGC
This sequence comes from Cryomorphaceae bacterium, assembly GCA_044463585.1. GTDB lineage: Bacteria > Bacteroidota > Bacteroidia > Flavobacteriales_F > PHOS-HE28 > PHOS-HE28. Next base: position 8,425 of record JBIQMI010000022.1, on the reverse strand, counting down.
CCGTGAACCGAAACAGCCTGCTGCCCGCCTTCACGCACCATGACAAAACGTGGCATGGCCCTACCGACCAGATGGCCAATGTCACACTCTCGCAGTTCGCCTGGGCCGATGAGCTGCTCAACGCCGTGCACGGCAATCCGGACGAGGCCCTCATCAACAAGTTCCTGGGTGCCCTCTATACGCCAGAGGGCAGCACGTTCAGCAACGATGCCATACCGGCCAATGCCGATGCCCTGGCCGACCTGCCCGCCATTACCAAGCTCAGCGCCATCCTCAACTACCGCGCACTGCGAGGCTACCTATCCACCACGTTCAAGCGTGTGTTCGCCGGTGGCGAGGACGGCGAAAAGCCATTGGAGAGCGGCCTGTTCGGGGTCATATATGACGTTACCGCCAGCGCCGTGTTCGGGGACATCGACAAGGCCGAGGCACGGCCCGTAATGCAGGTGCTGCACTACATGGAGCACCAAATTGAAAAGGACCAACGCGAGGCCGAGCGCCTCAAAGCCGCCACCCCATGACATCCGCAGAGAACATCACCGCGTGGTTCACCGATGCCGCCACACGGCACCCGGACATCCGGCACACGCCCCAAGTGCCCCGCTTCTTTGAGATGGAGTGGGATGAGATCGTGCAGAACGGTGCCATGGCCGCACTGCCCGCATGGGCATTGGTGCTGGAGGACGGCGAGGATGCCATGGAATACAACGAGGGCGACTACACCAGCCGCCGCACAAGCATCGCGTTCATGTTGCTGCGTACTGTGCCCGTGGGCGATACCGCCCACAAGAAGGCCACCTACACCGAAGCCCAGCGCATTGCCGAGCAAGTACTGGCCAAGCTCAACAACGATGCGCTGGAAGAGCATTGCGATGCCGACCTGCCGCCCGGCATAAGCCCGCCCGTGAAGGTGTTGCTGAACAGCGTGCGCGGCATGCGCGTGGGGCCCGTGCCCGCCTTTGACCATGCGTTCGGGTACCGCATCGCGCTGGACATACGCACCAACAACGAGGTGGACATGGACCCGCAGAACGCCGGTTGGTTGCCCCTGCCCTAACACTTGAGCCATGCCTTTCACCGTAATCCGACAGCCCGCCAACACAGCGCCCGTGCGCAGCCCCGTGCGCTTGGTGCTGCAGGACATGGAGCACCTGCAATTGGCTGGCACGCCCTGCCGCTGGAGCCTCACCTTCTATGGCGCAAGCAGCCCCGGCGATACCGTTACCATCCGCTATGGCGACGTAAGCATCGTCTTCACCGCCGCAGCCACCGCATTGGCCAATGGCACATCATACGCCACCGGCGGCACCAGCGCGGCCGCAGCGGCAGCGTTCGCCGCAGGGGCCAAGCTCAACTACTTCCTCGCGCGTGATTTCATCATCGTGGCCAGCGGCGCAACCATCACCTTCACCGCCCGAGAGAACGGGGCCGCCTACCAGCCCGGCACCGTTACCGGAACCGGCGCGGCCGCGCTCCAGTTCCAGGTGCTGATACCCGGCACCGACCGCGTGTACCGCGCACAGCACCACGTGGGCCTGGCCCTGTGGGTGGAGGACCCCTACGATACCGGCAGCTGGCACCGCATGCCAGACCAAGCGGGCCACCCCGATGCCGATTCGGAGGTGGAATTCGACCTGGCCCAATGGCTGCGGCCGTGGCTGATGCCGGACGAGGTGCCCTACAACCTCGCGGCCCCCATGCTGGCCACCCAAAGCATGAAGCGCTTCTATGCCCAATACTGGAGCCGCTACGCCACCGCGGACAATGCGCAGCCCCAAAAGGCCGTGTACACCGGGCCCACCACACGCGCATGGCTTGCCGGCCATGAGCGGGCCGACAAGCCACGCTGGGACAGCTGGTACCAGACCGTGGCCAACGCGCCGTTCCGCTTCCTCACCGCCAGGGGCCGCACCGTACCGCGCGAAGTAACCCGCGCCGAGCGCCACACACTCACCTGGCACGTGGGCTACCAGTATGCAACCGCCCCGGTAAACCCCGTGCTAACCCTGCAGGTGCAGGTGCAGTTCACCAGCGGCCAGGCCACCAACTTCATCGACGTGCTAAGCCTGCCCGCCAACAGCTTCCCGCGCTACCACAACGTAATATGGCCCGCAGGCTGGAACATGCTGGGCATGGACACCCTGCTTACCGGGCATGGCTTCGACCCCACCACGGCCGTGGCCTACACCCTGCGCATTGTCAACAGCGAGGTGGCGGGCCCGGTGAGCGAGGCCTACCGCTTCGAGCTGGTGATGCCCGATTACCAGGACGTGCACATCCAGTTCTTCAACGCCATGGGCGCGTGGGAGAGCGTACGCTTCAGCGGCCAATGGGAGCGCACCGCAAAGCCCGAGCATACCGCCATACAGCGGCCATTGGGCTACAAGGACGACACCAACCCCGTGGCGGCCGCCAACAGCGGCGTGCACATCGGCACGCAGGACAGCCTGCTGCTGCACAGCGCCATCAACCCCGTGCTGGAGCACCAGGCCCTGCTGGACATGCTCACCAGCCCCGCCATACGCTTGGTGGACAGTACCCGGGCACGCTTCCTGCCCGTGCGCATTGCCGAAAGCGAGGAAGTGCCCGTGCAAACGCGCGGCACCGAACAGGAGCACCTTAACCAATTGGCCATCACCCTGCTAGTGGATGACCCCCAACCCGTGCGCAACCTGCTGCCATGATAGAGTTCCGCATAGATGGGAAGCACATTGTGCTGAAGCCGGAAACGGAGGTCTCCATCGACATGGAGAATCCACTGTTCGCCGAAGGCATACAGGACGATTTCAGCATGCCGTTCGACATGCCGGTGCACGGCAACGAGCGCCACATGGGCCACGCCGAACAGCTGGCCCACCACGACCGCACCATTACCTGGCACGATGCCACCATGCTGGTGGACGGCACCCTGCTGTACACCGGCGATATTACCCTGCTCGGCTCCAACGGGCACGACTTCTCCGCATCCTTCGCGGTGGATGCCTTTGTAAGCCGCATAAAGGGCCGCATGCTGCCCGAGCTGCTGCGCCCCATAAGCATCGACACCACCAACATGCCGTGGCACGGATCCGGCCCCGGCTATGCGTTCGGCGGCACGCACCAATTCCCCATCCACTACAACCCAAGCCTGTACGGCGATGAGAACCCGGATTGGTACCCGTCCACCCAGGAATGGGCCCGCGATACACAGTACCCCATCAACTCGCTGGTTTCCATAGACCTGATACAGAACAATGTGAAACGCAAGTGGAGCTATCAGGCCACTACCGATGTGCCCGCGAATAGCCCACCGCCAGGACCGAATTGGAGGCGCACCGCCTTTGGCGTGGCCAATGCACGTAACATGGCCACCGGTGATTTCAGGTATAATTCAACGGCCAACATCTACTCATTGGTGCCTTGGTTCTACCTGAAGTGGGTACTTAAGCAAAGCTGCTCGGCACTTGGCTTCACCGTGAAGGGCGAGTTCATGGACGACCCCAACACCCATGAGGTGCTGGTGCCGAATGCCACCAACATCGACAAGAACAAGGGCGTCAACGGCGACTACTTCTTCCGCGCACAAATGAGCGGCCCGGCGTATTACGACCCCTCTGTGCCGTGGAACCAATGGCGCATGCCATTTGATGATGATACCACGGTGCCCAATACCGACCAAGGCAACCGCTGGAACAATGAACTTTTCACCTTTACCCCCGACGAGGATGGCTTGTGGCGGTTCACCGGCACCTTCAAGGTGGTACCCAATAGGCCCGGCAACAGCAGGCCGGGCGGACGATTGTACATATTCAATACAAACGGTACAGTGGTCGCCAGCTCCTACGTGGTGGTAGGCCGATTTGGCGATTGCAGTTTTGCCACCGCCCACCAGTTCGGCCCCGGCGATGTGGGCCAGTCGTTCTATTTCGTTTTCACACAGTACGATCAGTCTGCCGGATCTGGCACGCCCACATGGCCCCAACAGCCAAGTGACCATTACGTGAGCGGGTTCATACGCGGCTGGCTTGACCTGGAAGAAGACCCCTTGTTGGTGCCGGATACCCTTATACGGCCATACCGCCACGTGCCCGATGTGGCCTTTGCCGATTGGCTCACCGACATCCTCGAAACGTTCACGCTGAAGCAGACGGTGGACCTGGCCGAGCGCACAATTACCCTCGATTACCGGCGCAGCGTGCTGGACCAACCAACCCGCACCGTGCCGGAAATAACGCCGCGCCTGAATGGCGTGGTTGCCTTGGAGCACCATACCAACCCCACCGGGGTTACCCTCGAATACCAGGTGGACGGTGCCACCACGGTGAAGGATGTGGAAGGCGATGACCTCGATGCCTACTTCTCCGACTTCGACATGCCGGCGCCAACGCGCAACAATCAACTGGCACTGCTGCTGAGCACGCGCGAGCTGCTTGCCTCCGTATTCCTGAACGGCGTATTCCACTGGGAAAGCACCGGCTACTACCTGCCGCCCTTGCAGCTGGGCAACGCAAACAACAGCGAAACCATTACGCTGGGCGCCACACCGCCCAACATGATGTACATAACGCTGGAGGACCGCCCCATGATCATACCCGTGTGGGACGAGAGCGACAATGCCCGCTCCTCCTTCTGCGTGTACAAGCAGCAGAGCGTAACCCCCAGCATAGACATATTGCCGCCCACCGCGTGGAGCTGGGGCTACGGCTTCTCCGAAATTGATGCCGCGCCGCTGAGCCTGGAGCTGCGGCCGGCACCAGTGCCCGGCCTGTACACCGTGGCACCCACACTGTACCAGTTCCACGGGCCGTGGCTCAATGCCCTCATACGTGCCGAGGCCGTGTCCTTCAACCTCTTGGTGGATGCGCCCTTTTTGCTGGGCAAGCTGTGGCACGGCGTGGTGGCCATGCTGTACCAGCACTTCATCATCAAGCACCTGCCTGTTACCATTCGCGCCGGGCAGCAGCCATTGCTGGCGGAGAATGTGAAGGCCCTGCGGTTGCGCAGCGAGGCCAAGGAACCCACCACCCCCAAGTACACCCTGCAACTGCCACTGCCCGAGCCCCCCGTGCCCGGCCAGTGCCAGCAGCCCACCAGCATGCACCTGGTGGTGCCCGAATATGGGATGGACCCTCAGGTCTACCTTATCCTCAGTGATAACCCATTCGACCCATGGGAAGGCTTCGCTTCTGATTTGCCGGGCGGCTATTACACCGTTGAGAACGGCACCACCTATAGCAATGCGTTCGTTTCGCCACAGTTATTCGTCGACCACGGGGAAATCTGCTTGTTCCCTAGTAATGCTGAAGGGCAACCAACCGGCAACCCAGTGGTGTCAGCCGCACTCGTCTGTTACCTTGGCGCTACCGCGTCGAATTTCGGGTTGCAGCAACTGTACGGTGTTCCTGATCTCCTTTTTTGGACTGATGGCTCGGTTGACCTGTCGGGCACCATTTCGAGCAAACGAGTTCACCTCGAAACAGAATCATCTGATCCGAGCAAGATCACGTATAACGCGCCAGAATGTGTACAATTCGGATGGGTTGGACCGCTGGATCTTTTCTCATTCGTAGCACCGAACCTGGAAAGGTTGAAAATCTGGCCAGATATATATGGACAAGGTGACACGGCCATTCCAGCCATCACCTTAACAGGCTATTCACGCTTGAGGTGGTTGCTTTTGGCCGGAGTGAACCATGCATTGGATTTCTCCGCCTGCGCCCTCATACAGTACATCCGTCTTCAACAACTCTCCGATCATCCGGTCAACCTCATCAACCGGACGCAATTGGAAAGATTGATGCTGAATGGCGAGAATATTCCCCTATTGAACCTTAGCGGCTGTAATTCATTGTGGGATGTAGACATTCAGGGTGCTCCTGCCTTAATAACCATTGAGCCACCGGAGCGTTTTGGAAATGGGCCCACGGTCAATTTCTTATGCAACTCTCCGTTGCCACAGGACAACGTTGATGCCATACTGGCCGCCATTGAGGCTAATGATAATGCCACATCCGGCAATGTTACGCTCATGGGCTATTGCGCCCCGCCCAGCGCAACTGGCCTGCTAATAGCCAACAACCTTATTGCCCGAGGCCTGAACGTTGGGCACAACTGACCATGGCCACACGCCCCCTTACCCAGGCCGATGCCTTTATAGAAGAAGAGCTGCGGAGCTTCGCCGCCTACCTGGTGGAGCGCGCCAAGGTGCAGATCATACGCCGCCGCCTGCGCATGGACGATGAACTGCTGAACAGCCTTGCCGCCACCGCCGCCCGCGAGGGCCTCAACCTGGTGTACAAGCCACGCGGCCGCTACCAGGACATGGGCGCGGGCCGCGGCTACCACAAGGGCCGCTACGTGGGCAAGGTGAAGGACACCCGCCTGCTGAAGGGCCGCAAGCCCCGCAAATGGTACAGCCCCACCGTGTACGGCGCCGTGTACGGCACACTGGTGAACAACCTCAGCAATAAGTACATACAAGCGCTGGCCACGGGCATGCGCGAAACCATTGCAAAGCCATGAGCAAGCGCATAGAAGCCGATGAGATACAACTGCGGGTGCTTATAGACGGCAGCCCCGCACGCAAGGAACTGGCCGAACTGGGCCAAGAGGCCGTAGCCCTGAAGGACAACCTGAAGGGCATGAAGAAGGGCAGCGAAGAGGCCGTGGCCGCATTGGCCCGCATGGGCGAAATAAAGGACCGCCAGGCCGAACTGCGCAAGGAAATTGGCCTAAGCGGACTTAGCCTGAAGGAGCTTCAGGCCGAGACCGGCAGGGCACGCGCCGCCCTTCGCGCCGCCGTGCCCAATACCGAGCAATGGGTGCAGGCCACCCTGCGCCTAGAAGAACTGAAACAGGCCCAGAAGGAGATCACCGACGTGAACGTGATCAACGCCAAGCAATGGGAGGATAACCGCCGCAAGTACTCCTTGGCCACCATGTCCACCGCCCAACTGGCGCTGGAAACCCAGCGCCTGAAGGCCATTATCGCGGATCCCGCCACCAGTGCCGAGGACTACGACAAGGCCGCCGCGGACCTGCAACTGGTAACCCAGCGCACCAAGGAACTCACCGATGCCGCCACCATAAGCGCGAAGGCATGGGAAAGGCAGCGCCAGGGCATGTCGCTGGCCGAAATGACCACCGAGGAGCTGGCCATGGAAACCAAGCGGCTGCAGGCCATACTCGCCAACCCCAACACGACCAAGGAGGAATACCTGAAGACCGCCAGGAGCCTGGAGCTGGTGAAGCAGCGCACCAAGGAACTCACCGATGCCACCACCATCAACACCAAGGCATGGGAGCTGGAGCGCCAGGGCCTGAAACTCACCCAAATGAACCTGCAGCAATTGGGCCGCGAGGCCGATTACCTGAAGGTGAAGATGAGCACCATGGGCCCCAACGATGCCAACCTGGTGAACTACCGGCGCCAGCTTACCGCCGTGCAGAACCGCATGAGAAGCCTCGAGCGCGGCCTGGGCCCCTTCGGCCGGGCATGGCAGAACGTGAAGACCCAAGTGGCCAGCGGCATGGCCGTGGTGGGCGCATTCCTGGCAGGCAGCGCACTGGTGAACGGCGTGCGCAACCTGATCAAGAGCGCCGGGGAATACTCCGATGCCCTGGCCGACGTGCGCAAGACCACCGGCCTCACCACCGAAACGGTGAAGCAGATGAGCATTGAGATGGGCCGCATGGACACGCGCACGCCCCGCAGCGAACTGCTGCAACTGGCCCGTGATGCGGGCAAGCTGGGCCTAAGCGCCCGCGAGGACGTGATGGCATTTGTGCGCGCAGGCAACCAAATACGCGTGGCCCTGGGCGAGGAACTGGGCGACGACGCCATCAAGAACATCGGTAAGCTGGTGGACATCTTCAAGCTGCAGGACAAGTTCGGCCTGGAGCAGGGCATGCTGAAGATGGCCAGCGCAGTGAACGAGCTGGGCATGAGCAGCACCGCCAGCGAGGGCTACATGGTGGAGTTCCTCAAGCGCATGGGCGGCATTGCCCCGCTGGCCGGCATTACCGCCGACCAAACCCTTGCGCTGGGGGCCACGCTGGACAGCCTCGGCCAAACCAGCGAGGTAAGCTCCACCGCCCTCAGCAAGCTCTTCATCAAAATGGCCAGCAACGCGGGCACCTACTCCCGCATTGCCGGCATGGAGGTCACCGAGTTCACCAAGCTGATGAAGGAGAACGCACTGGAGGCCTTCATCAAGGTGCTGGATGCCGCCAAGACCACCGATGGCGGCATTGTGGAGCTGGCCGGCACCCTGGGCGACCTTGGCGTGGAGGGCGGCCGTGCCGTGGGCGTGCTGGGCGTGAGTGTGCTGGCCCTGGGTGGCACGCTGCTGGCGCAGAACCTGCGCGGCGGTCCGCCTGCTGGCGACTCCGCGGCCGGCGGACCGGCCGCCACGCTGGCAGCCACCGCGCCGCGCACGCCCGAGGC
>JBIQMI010000021.1:0-21599 GCA_044463585.1 Cryomorphaceae bacterium | reverse complement strand
GCCAGGATCAAACTCTCCATTGTAAGTGTTGTTTGATCTGGCCCCTTTGTCTGTCTCCCATGTGCACCTTACAGCACACAGGACACTCACTTTTCTCAGAATGGACAATAGGTCAAAGAACGTATCAGGAACCCGGACGGGCCGGGACTGAAAATTCAACTTCACGCCTTCCGTTCAACGAACGTGTCTCGGAAGGGGCTGCAAATGTAAGCCGATCTTTTGATCTGGCAAGCGGCGTTCGAATTTTTTTTTCAAACTGCCTGCCTTGGCCGGCTTCAAACACATCCCCCAAACCGGGGCGCACAAAGAACGTTTTTCCGAAAGCGGCTGCAAAGGTAACTGCCTTTTCCAAACCTGCAACACCTAGGCGAAAAAAAATTTGGGCAAGAGGCTTCAAGGCGTTGTGGTGGCGAACGGCAACACCTTGCCGTTGAAGTACTTGTGACCGTTGAGCACAAAATCGGCCAGCCAGGCTCCAGCCTCTTCGGCGTTGATCGGTGCCTGATACCCTGGGAATGCGGCACGCAACATGGCCGTGTCCACAGCCCCCAGGCAAATGCAATTGCAGCGCAGCGGCCGGTCCTTCCACTCTTCCGCCAGGCACTCGGTAAGGTTGGCCAGTGCCGCCTTGCTGGCGCTATAGGCCGCCAGCCCAGGGAACTTCACGCTGCCCTGGAAGCCGCCCATGCTACTGATGTTCACCACGTGCCCCGCCGGTGTGCCTTCCATTTCCGCGGACAAGGCCTGCGCCAGAAGTAGCGGCACTGCCGCATTGAGCTGGAACAGCCGCTGCAGGTCGCCGTTGGTCCATTCACCGAATTTGCGGGTGACCAGCAGGCCTGCATTGTTGACCAGGCCATGCACGCGCCGGCCGTTGAGGGCCTTCTTCACCGCCGGTATGGCGTGATCATCCACCAGGTCGATGGCCAATGGTTCCAGCCCGCCCTGCAGTCCGCTGCATTCTTCCTTCAATTCGTGCAGCAGCGTTGCGTTGCGTGAGATGGCCACCACGGTGCAGCCATGCCATTGCACCAAGGCCTTGGCCGTGGCCCGGCCCACACCGGCGCTAGCCCCCGTTACCACCACCAAGCGGTCCTGCGGCGCATTTTCCATTTGCCTCTTCATTGCGACCAAGGTAGCACGGCCATGCTTTCACTTGGTGCGACGGCCCTTTATGTATTGTTGCGGCCTAGGGTCTTCTTCCTGCAGCATAAGGTTGCCCAGCTGACCCATTTGGCGCAGGATCCAGTTCTGCCGGTTGCGTACGTAGCCTAAAGGTGCACATGCATTGTAACGGCGCGGCGAAGGCAGCACGGCCGCGATAAGTGCGCATTGCGCATTGGTCAGCTTGGCCGCTCCGCGCTTGAAGCACGCTTGGGCCGTGGCCTCCACACCGAAACGTCCTTTGCCTGTTTCAGCCACGTTGAGATACACCTCCACGATGCGCTGTTTACCCCAGATCCCTTCGATCAGCAAGGTGAACCACGCTTCCAGGCCTTTGCGCAGCCAAGTACGGCCAGGCCAGAGGAAAACATTCTTGGCGGTTTGCTGGCTGATGGTGCTGGCCCCCCGCACCCGCTTGCCCTTCGCGTTGTGATCAAGCGCTTTTTGCATGGCCTCAAGGTCGAAGCCGGCGTGCTGAAAGAAGAGTTGGTCTTCCGCTGCGATCACCGCCATGGGCATGGCCGAAGGCATGTGCCGCAAAGGCTGCCATTGATATTGCACGGCTTCGCCCTGGCCGCTTTGCTGGGCCATGAGCCAAGTGACCGGCGGCTGCATGAACCTGAGCACAAGCACCCATAAAGCGCTTATGGCCACGGCCCAGGCCAGTACCGCGGCCGCTGTGCCGATCAACCGCTTGGTGAACTTCCACATGAGGGCACAAAACAAGCCGACCGGCGCATCACCTGCATCACAACTGCTTCTTTCCGCGGAGATAAATGATCAATGATGCCACTCCCAGAAAGAATAGCACTGAGCCGATGTACGTCCATGGCTCGGGCACGTGGGCAAACCGCTGGAGCAGGTAGCCCACGCCGAAGCCCATGGCCACCGCGATCAATTTCAAGCCGTTGTTCAGGGCACGGTCCGGCTGCAATTCTGTCCCCTTCCGCGAAATGCCCGGATCGATGCCCTTTTCGATCATGGCCATCCGCTCGCGGTGGCGTGTGGTGAAAACGATGTACACCACCCCGAATGCCGTGGCGAACGTGAGGGTAATGGCGAGAACTCCTTCAATGTCCATGTGGAAGCGTATTATGCGGCGGCCGCTGTTTCATTTACTCCATAGGTCGCGTTCGGCGGTGCTTTGGTTACACGGCGCAATTTGTGGCACAGCTTTGTAACCATGCATGCTTCCTACAGCGTCATACCCACAGCGCACATGGAGCATGCGGAACTGATCCGATCGATCGTGGCCGGCAACAGCGGGCAATACGCCCAGCTGGTGGAGCGGTACCAGCATATGGTGTACACGGTTTGCCTACGCGTGCTGCGCAACGCCGAGGATGCTGAGGAGGCCGCACAGGACAGTTTCGTGAAAGCCTACCGCAACTTGGCCAGTTACAGCGGTTCCTCAAAATTCTCCACTTGGTTGTACAGCATTGCCTACCGCACGGCGGTAAGCCTGTTGCGCAAGCGCCGGCCCACTACCTTTTCGCTGGATGAGCTGGCCCCAAGCGCCGCAGCGGAAGAATCAGCGCCACCGGCGGACCACGCCGGACCTTATTTGGAACATGCCCTGAAACAGCTTCCGTCCATTGACTCGCTCGTGCTGACCTTGCACTACCTCGACGAGTTGAAAGTGGAAGAGATCGCGGCGGTCACCGAGCTTGGTGTTTCGAACGTGAAAGTGAAGTTGCACCGCGGCCGCAAGCGGCTGGCGGCCCTGTTGGACCAAGCCTTGAACGGGGAGGCCCGAAACCTGCTATTGAACGATGCCTGAAATGAACGACGAACACCTGCGGATGCTCTTCCGGGATGCTGGCCCGGCCAAAGCGCCAGCATCGTTGGGACCAGCAGTGATGGAGCGGCTGCGCACAATGGGCAGCCCGACCGCCACGGCCCCGCTGCTCAACGGCCGGCAATGGGCACTGGCACTATGCACATTGATCGGTGTGGTGGCACTGGCCAGCCTATTGGGCCCCTCCAATGGAAATTGGACCGGGTGGAGACTGCCATTGGCCCTTGGGTCCAAGGTTGCCGGAACATTGACCGGACACCCGTGGATACCGGCGGCCAGCTGCTTGGCCTTTCTATGGATGCTCTGGGATCGGCGCGCAGCGCTGCACCACGCTGCATGAAGCAGCTAGGCAGGTTTCCTACAGCAGTTTGCGGGCCTCTTCCAGCACCTTGTTGTAATCCGGCTCTTGGGTGATCTCGGGCACGACCTGCGTATAGCGGAGCACACCTTCCTTATCCAGCACGAAAACGACGCGGGCGAGCAATCCTGCCAAAGGGCCGTCCTGCATGCGCACGCCCAGCTTGTCCATATCGCGGTAGCGGAAGTCGGATGCGCCGTGCACATGTTCGATGCCCTCCGCGGCGCAGAAGCGCTTAAGAGCAAAGGGAAGGTCCTCGGAAATGGCAACGCCCGCGGCACCGAGGTTGGACAGGCGCTGGTTGAACGAGCGTGTCTCTGCGGCGCACACACCGGTATCCACACTGGGTACACTGAACAGCACGAGCACCTTGCCCTTGAACTGCCCGATGTTGCCCTCGGAAAGGTCCGTGCCCACAAAACGCACTTCTGGCACGGGCTCCCCCACCTTGGGCAGATCGCCCTTCAACTTCACTTCGTTCCCTTTGAATTTGGTCGCCATTTCAGTTCGGTTTTGATGTGCAACCGCTACCGCGGCCGCTTTGTTCACACGGTGGCTGCCTACGCCGTTTCCATGATGTTCGGGATGGCCGAATCATAGATGGCCTTGGCTTCCTCAATGAAACCGAAAGGTTCATCATCCACCATGAGCTTGCCTTTGGTGACATGGCCCAGCAGGATGAACGGCACCTTGCCCAAACGCATGAGGTCGAGGAAGCCTTCTTCCTGGTCCTCCGTTAGGGTAACCACTACCCTGCCCTGCCCTTCGCCGAACAGGAAGGCATCCGGCCTTACCTCGCCGTCGGTCACAATGTCGAAGCCGAGGTTGTTGGGCATGCCCATTTCCACCAAGGTGGTCCACAATCCGCCATCGCTTACATCATGGGCAGCGGTAATGAGGCCGCGCTTGATCAAATCCGTGACCACCACATGCACGAGGTGCTCTTCCTGCAGGTTGAAGTAGGGTGCCGGTGATTGGTGCACATTGTGGTGTTTCACGAGGTATTCGCTGCAGGCGATATCGTCGGTCACCTTGCCGATGAGGAAGATGAGGTGGCCCTTTGATTGGAAGGCCAAGGTCATGCGCTTCTCCACGTCCTCCACAATGCCTACCATGCCAATGGTGGGTGTGGGGAACACCGCCACTTCATGCCCATCGATCACGGACTGGTTGTAGAAGCTGACGTTGCCGCCTGTAACGGGCGTCTTGAATTCGGTGCAAGCCTCTGACATGCCCTTGATAGCTTGGGCGAATTGCCAGTACACCTCGGGATCGTACGGGTTGCCGAAGTTGAGGCAGTTGGTGACCCCGGCGGGTAAACCACCGCTGCATACGATATTCCGCGCGGCCTCGCTCACCGCGATCATGGTGCCCACATAGGGATCGGCATTCACATAACGCGCGTTGCAGTCCACCGTTACGGCCAATCCCTTTTTGCCGCCGGTTTCATGCAGCAGCACTAGGCCCGCATCGCTGGGCGCGTTGGTGCTCATGTTCAAGGTGCGCACCATGGTGTCGTACTGGTCGCTTACCCAGCGCTTGCTGGCGATGTTCGGGCTGGCCAACAGTTCCTTGGCCACCTGTTCAAGGTCCTGCGGCACCGGCACCATGTCGGTCCTGAATTTCTTGTTCTCCTTGTATGAGGCCGGTTCTTTTTGCTCCCGCTTGTAAACCGGTGCGCCGCCGCCGAGCACTAGGCTTTCGGCGGGCACTTCGGCCACCAGCTCGCCGTGCCAATAGAACCGCAATTGGCCACCTTCGGTAACGGTGCCGATCTCCTCGCAGTGCAGGTCCCACTTGTCGAAGATGTCCTTCACTTCCTGTTCGCGTCCTTTTTTCACCACCACCAGCATGCGCTCCTGGCTTTCGCTGAGCAGGATCTCCCAGGGCTGCATATCGTTCTGGCGCAGCGGCACGCGGTCCAAGTGGATGTCCATGCCATGTTCACCCTTTGCGCTCATTTCGCTGGTGCTGCACGAGATACCGGCGGCACCCATGTCCTGCATGCCCACGATGGCATCGGTCTGCGCCAATTCGAGCGAGGCCTCGAGCAGGAGCTTTTCCATGAACGGATCGCCCACCTGCACGGCGGGGAGGTCGTCCACGCTGGAGCCGGTGATGTCCTTGCTGGCGAACGATGCGCCGTGGATGCCGTCCTTGCCGGTGGCGCTACCCACGATGTACACGGGATTGCCGGCTCCGTGGCTGGTGGCGCTGATCACGCGGTCGGTGCGCACGATGCCCACGCTCATGGCATTCACCAACGGGTTGGTGGTGTAGCAGGGGTCGAAGAAGACCTCGCCGCCAAGCACGGGCACGCCGAATGCGTTGCCGTAGTCTCCGATGCCCTTCACCACGCCGCGCATGTGCCAACGGCTGCTTGCAGTGTTGGCGATATCGCCGAAGCGCAAGGAATTGAGCTGGGCGATGGGCCGGGCGCCCATGGTGAAAATGTCGCGGTTGATGCCCCCCACGCCGGTGGCGGCCCCTTGGTAGGGTTCGATGGCGCTGGGGTGGTTGTGGCTTTCGATCTTGAAGGCACAGGCCCAGCCATCACCGATGTCGATGAGGCCGGCATTCTCCTGCCCGGCCTCGGCCAGTACACGCGGCCCTTTGCGCGGAAGCGTTTTCAGCAGGGTGATGGAGTTTTTGTAGGAGCAGTGCTCGCTCCACATGGCGCTGTACAGGCCAAGTTCAGTGAAGTTGGGCGTGCGGCCCAGGATCTCCTTGATCAGCTCGAACTCCGCCGGGAGCAGTCCGAGCTTCTTTGCGGTTTCCAAGGTGCCTTCCTCCATGGTGGCCGTGGCCACGGTAGTGTCGTTGGTCTTTGCTGCCATTGCGACCACAAAGGAACGACTAAAGGAGGGATGGCGCGGTGCTCATCGGCATGCCATGGCCGCTATTGCCGCACTGCAACCCGAATGAACAAGCTTTCAGGGCGTGAACTGCACCATTAGGTCCGTGGTGCAGTTGACAACGTGCCCGGTTACGGGTGCTCCGGTGATCTGCATGGCACCATCCGCCGTTGGTTGCAGGCACCATTGGATGAAACGTGCAGACCGAGATCGCCGGCTTTCACGGGTACAATAAATACCGCTTCCGCACCTCCCGGAATTCCTGCAGGCCCTTCTGCCATCCGGCCCTTATTTCATCCTCGGATGTCCCCGCTTCCACGGCCTTGCGCAAGGTGTTGTTGCCGGCCAGCTTATTGAAGAAGGAATTGAAGAACTTGGCCTTTTCCGGTGCCGCGTTGTACATGCCGATGAGCCATTGCAGGTCCAGCCGGGGGTCGGCGCGGCTGTAGATCTCTCCGAATGAGGCCAGATCCAGGCCGGTGCAGGCTTGGCCGAGGTGCGGCGGGTCCTTGGCCCCCGGCATGGAACGAGGCGTGAATTTGTAATCGCCCAAGCCGGAGCCGGGGAAGCCGATGCATTGGAACGGCTTGTCCGTGCCGCGCCCAACGCTAACGATGGTACCCTCGAAAAGCCCCAAGGCCGGGTAGAGGTAGATGGCGGACATGTTGGGCAGGTTCGGCGAGGGCCGGACGGGCAGCTCGTAGAAAGCCATGTGATCGTAGCCAGCGCATGGGATCACGGTAAGATCGCATTTCACGCCACCCTTCAGCCACCCTTGCCCATTGATCATGCGGGCGTACTCGCCGATGGTCATGCCGTGCACGAGCGGCACGGGGTGCATGCCCACGAAGGAGCGGTACGCCGTGTCCAGCACGGGGCCGTCCACATAGAAGCCGTTCGGGTTGGGCCGGTCCAGCACGATCACGGCCTTGCCGTTCTCCGCTGCGGCCTCCATTACATAATGCAGCGTGCTGGTATAGGTGTAGAACCGAACGCCAACATCCTGTATGTCGAAAAGCAGCACGTCCACATCGGCCAACTGCGCCGGGGTGGGCTTCTTGTTCTTTCCGTACAGCGAAACCAACGGCAGGCCGGTGCGCTTGTCACTTTCGTTGGCCACTTGTTCCCCGGCATCCGCCTCACCCCTGAAGCCATGTTCGGGCGCAAACACCTTTTTCACCTGTACGCCAAGGGCCAGCAGCGAATCCACCAAGTGCACCTGGCCGATCATGCCGGTCTGGTTGGTGATCACCGCCACGCGCTTGCCCTGCAGCAAGGGCATGTATTGCCCGGTGCGCGCCGCTCCCACGGTAATGTGTGCATTCGCATATCCCTTCGGCAGGGCGGGTTGCAGCCCCGGTCTTTGCGCCGGCACCTGCGGATTGCACGCACACAACAGGGTGATGAGCACGGCTATCTTCGCCGCGAACCCCATGGGCTTCGCACATTTCATCGCCCGCCGCATCCTTAGCGACAGGGACCGGCAGGACCGGCTCTCGCGGCCCATTGTACTCATTGCAGTGCTCGGCATTGTGATCGGCATGGCGGTAATGATCCTCACCGTGGGGATCAGCACCGGGTTCCAAAGCGAAGTGCGGGCCAAGGTAACGGGTGCCGGGGCGCATATCGAGATCGGCCCGCTGGCGCAAAGCGATGCCAACGCTTCCGCCAGGGTACGGATCGCACAACCGTTCTACCCTTGGCTGGACACCGTGCCGGGCGTGGCACACATCCAGGTCTTCGCCCTGCAGCCGGGCATTGTGGAAACCGAGCGCGACATACAAGGTGTTGTGGCCAAGGGCGTTGGCGCCGACCATGATTGGGATTTCATGCGCAAGCACCTGGTACAAGGGACGGTGCTTGCCATCGGCGATAGTGTGCGGCCGCAGGTGTTGATCAGCCATTGGTTGGCGAAGCGGCTGCAGCGCAAGCTCGGCGATGAACTGACGGTGTACCTGATCAAAGGCCGCGACGAGATCAGGCCGCGCAAGTACACCATTACCGGCATCTATGAGACCGGGTTGGAAAAAGTGGACCACCAGGTGATCTACCTCGACATTGCCCATGTGCAGCGCTTCGCGCAATGGGGCGTTCAGGCCGAAATACGCGTTGAGGAGGAAGCGGATGGTCCTGGGATCACCGTGGAAGGCTTGGGATTCGGCGGGGATGGACGCTTCAGTTACGAATGGCCCGGTACGCCGTTCCGCGGAAAAGGCCCGCACACCCTCTGCACCACGCAGGACAGCACCCTGATGCTGGTGCTGCACGACAACAGCGGCGCGTTGCCGGACACGGCCTGGCTCACCATAACACCGGAAGCGGGCACCAGCGCCTGCGCCACGGCCACCACTGCCACATTCCAGCGCAGGGGCAGCGGCGGCAGCTACAAGGACTATTGCGGCGGCTTCGAGGTGATCTTGAAGGACTACCGCGACCTGGTGGCCATGGACGACCTGATCTACCGCGAATACCTGGGTCCAGGGCTGCGCACGGTAACCGTGCGGCAACAATACCCGGAGATCTTTGCCTGGCTGGAATTGCTGGACACCAACGTGGTGGTGGTGATCTTGTTGATGGTGGTGGTGGCCATGATCAACATGACATCCGCGCTGTTGATCATCATTCTGGAGCGCACCAACATGATCGGTGTGCTGAAGGCCTTGGGCGCGGGCAACCGCGCGATCCGCAGGATCTTCCTGATCGATGCGGCCTACATCATGGGCATTGGCATACTACTGGGTGATGCCCTGGGGCTCGGTTTGGCCTTGCTGCAAAAGCGATTCGGCCTGGTGCGGCTTCCGGTTGAAAGCTATTATGTGGACCAAGTGCCCGTGCAGCTATCGCTTGGGCCCATACTGGCGCTGAACGTGGGCGTGCTGCTCGTGTGCGTATTGGCGCTTACCGTGCCCAGTATGTACGTGTCGCGCATAGCGCCGGCACGGGCCATCCGCTTCGAGTGAATACCATCGCGGAGCCGATGGATGGATGGGATGCCTTCTGATCATTGTCCCGCCCCGCTCCGCGGGTGCCTTGGCCTTAAAAACGAATGAGTCAAAGCCCTTGAGTGGTTTCTGAACAGGATCCGGACCATACCGCCGTTAAGCATCGAACCCATCAAAAAGGCCGCGGCCGCCCGGCCAAGCGAAGCCTTCCACCCTACCGGAAGTTGCCGCGTACCCGTGCGGGGTGCACCGTGTACCCGGTTGGCTGCAACCCATCACCCGGGTGGGTGGCTAGATCCATCCACGCGGGTTGAGCCCTTCACCAAGCGGGTGCGACCTTGCACCCAACAGATGGAATAGCGGCATCCGGCCGGTTCCAACAACCCATGCTAGCGGGTGAAGGTCCCTGTCCGGCCGGCATGAACGCACCACCCGGCCGGTACCGCTACGGTATCCGGCCGGGTGCGACAGGGAACCTTGCTTTCTGTGCCGCCGTTCCACGCCAAATTCATGCAGGAATTGCATCAAACCAGCCTAAAAGCCATGAAAGCAACTCTCAAACTTCGCCACCTGCTAAGGCCACGCACTTGGTGCAAGACCAAAGCCATACAAGGCCTACTGGTTCCGAGTAACCGCGGTGGGAGCCGTGGGTGAGGCCGGGGAGACCACGACTGGGGAAGGGACCACACTGAAAATCCAGTCGGCGTTGGAGGAGCTGCTGAGGGACACCATCCTGCCGGGCAGCGACTTCCGCATCGAGCAACGCTGGAGCGGCATGATAGGCTTCCGCAAGCACGGCAGGCCTCCCATCGTGGAACACCTCTCGCCAAACGCGGTGCTGGCCGCCGGGCTAGGCGGCCTCGGCGTGGCCATCGGGATACGGGTGGCGCGGCAGGCGGCGGAGCTGGCGGGGTGAGTAGAGGGACAAAGAAGTTATCAACCGCTGGAACTACTGATAGTACTGGCAACTGATTGTTTTATGCACTGCGGTTCACAACATTCACGCAGTACTAAGTGACGACATATCACGCTTTCCTCCGATATTGCCGTTGAAAATATCTACAACCATGGCATACTCTGCACCCTACTACGCCTTGACCGAATTCTTTCCCTCCATCGACCAATACGAGGTTGAGGCATTGATCATTGAGGTCAAGGATATCCCTGAATTGGCGGATGTCTGAGGTGGTCGACCCGATCAGAACCTGTCCTGATCGGGTCGACCACCTCACTGTGAGCAAGCTTTGGCCAACAACGGTGCTTTCCGCCAGGGATGGAAGCGGCGGCCCGGCGCAGGGAGCGGCAAGCGGATGCGTGCAGCGAGGAGGCGACCGGAGGAAGCCACCGCAGCGCCGCATGCGCAGGCGCTCGCAAGACGGTCACAGCGGACAGCCCGTAGGCGGCCAAAAGAAGTAGCTCACCAATGCCACCCAAGTGGCGGTGGAATACAGCGACGGCTTCGGGCGGCAATTGCAGACGCGGCGCTGTAGAGGCATCACATGGCGCCCCTACCTTCGCGGCGCATGAAGATCCACGAGAACATTTTGGGCACCATCGGCAACACGCCCATGGTGAAATTGAACCGCATCACGGCCGATCTGCCCTGCCTGGTGCTGGCCAAGGTTGAAACCTTCAATCCAGGCAACAGCATTAAGGACCGCATGGCCTTGAAGATGATCGAGGATGCGGAGAAGGCCGGGAAGCTGCAGCCCGGCGGCACGATCATTGAAGGCACCAGCGGCAACACGGGCATGGGCTTGGCGATCGCCGCGATCATCAAGGGCTACAAGTGCATTTTCACCACCACCGACAAGCAGAGCAAGGAAAAAGTGGATGCCTTGCGCGCCTTCGGTGCGGAGGTGATCGTTTGCCCCACGGACGTGGAACCCGAGGACCCCCGCTCCTACTATTCGGTAAGCTCGCGCCTGGAACGCGAGACGCCCAACAGCTGGAAAGCGAACCAGTACGACAACCCCAGCAACAGCCAGGCGCACTACGAAAGCACCGGCCCTGAGATCTGGGAGCAGACCGATGGCAAGATCACGCACCTTGTGGTGGGCGTTGGCACGGGGGGCACCATCTCCGGCACGGCGCGGTACCTGAAGGAGCGAAACCCCGCGATCAAGGTGTGGGGTATCGATACCTATGGCTCAGTGTTCAAGAAATACAAGGAGACGGGCATCTTCGACCAGAATGAGATCTACCCGTACATCACCGAGGGGATCGGCGAGGACATGCTGCCGCAGAACGTGGATTTTTCGCTGATCAATCTCTTTGAGAAAGTAACGGACCGTGATGCGGCGATCTACACGCGCAAGGTGGTGCGCGAAGAAGGGATCTTTGTGGGGAACAGTGCCGGGGCAGCCATGGCAGGCCTGATCCAACTGAAGGACCAGCTGAAACCCGAGGATGTCGTGGTGGTGATCTTCCACGATCACGGGACGCGCTACCTGGGCAAGATGTTCAACGACGATTGGATGCGCGGCCACGGCTTCCTGGAAGAGAAACCCACCGCCGCCGACCTGCTGCAAGGAAAGGAACCCGGCCTGGTGGAAGTCGGCGCGGACGAGCCCCTGCGCAACGCCATCGATAAGATGCGCAAGCACAACATCAGCCAAGTGCCTGTGATGGAGGACGGCAAGCCAGTGGGCAGCCTCACCGCCAATCGCGTGTTCGATGCCATTATGGAGGACAGCGATGTGCGCTTGCAAGCGGTGCGCGTGCTGATGGACCCCGCATGGCCCGTGGTAAAACCCGGTACGCGCTTGGATGATATTGCGGAAATGCTGGGCAATGGAACCGCGGCCGTGCTGGTGGAACAAGCCAACGGCTTTGGCATCATTACCAGGCAGGACATTATTCAGCGGTTGAAGTAGCCATCGGCATGCCCGAGCTCTGCCGCTTCTATGGGATCATCATCCGGATGTACTTCCTGGACCATAACCCACCGCACTTCCATGCCGAATACCAAGGACAGCACGCTGAATTCGACATCCAGACCTTGGGCTTGATCGCAGGCAGCCTCCCTGGCCGTGCGCATGCCATGGTGGTTGAGTGGGCAGGGATGCACCGGGATGAACTGATGGCCAACTGGCAGCGGACCACTATACCCGAACCGCTTTCGCCCATTCAGCCCCTATCTTAGCGCTATGAACAAGGTGATGCACATTGAAGCCATGGAAGGCCTGCGGCTGAAGGTGATCTTCGCCGATGGGTTCACTGCCGTGGTTGACATGACGCCGCACCTTGGCAAGGGCTTCACGGCCGGGCTGCTTGCCCCCGAGCGGTTCGCGGAGGTACGCACGGAACCGGGCGGCGGCATCGCGTGGCCCAATGGCTTTGATGTCTGCCCGGAATTTCTGCGCGAGCTGGCGGAGAAGCGCCAGGCGGCATAGCGGACGACCACCCGACAGGACCCCGAACGCGAACGCCTGCGGCGGATTCATTAGGCCATGCCTTGCGGATATCGATCCGCAACCGTCCCAAACCGTTGGCCGCCGCCATGCAACCGGAAACCTACATGCACCCCACCACCGACCAAATGCACCGCACAATCGCGGTACCGGCTTTCCCACAGCGGATCATCTCGCTTGTTCCCTCCCAAACCGAGCTGCTGTTCGACCTCGGCCTCGGCGAACGCGTGGTGGGTATCACCAAATTCTGCATAAAGCCAACGGAGTGGTACCGGACCAAGCCGCGCGTGGGTGGCACCAAGAAGGTGGCGCTGGAAAAAGTGCGTGCCCTGCACCCGGACCTCATCATCGGCAACAAGGAAGAAAACGAGCGGAGCGATATCGAAGCGTTGGAAAAGGAGTTTCCCGTATGGATGAGCGACATCGAGGACCTGGCCGGTGCCTTGGACATGATCCAACAACTGGGCGCACTCACCGGCACGGCCCAACAAGCGGAAAAGATCGCGCAGGAGATACAGGCTGGTTTTGCCGCACTACGGCCACAACCACACGGCTACAGCGCCGCCTACTTGATCTGGCGCGATCCATGGATGGTGGCCGGGCCGGGCACCTTCATCAACGACATGCTGCAACGCTGTGGCCTTAGGAATGCCTTTGCGCACAGTCAAGAGCGCTATACCGTGGCCACGCCGGCCGAGCTTGCCGCGGCGGATCCGGACCTTGTGCTGCTTTCGTCGGAGCCGTATCCATTCGCCCAGCGGCACATCCCCGAGGTCAATTTCCTTTTGCCTGGTGTCCCGGTCCACTTGGTGGACGGCGAACCTTTCAGCTGGTATGGCAGCAGGCTATTGCATGCCCCGCGCTATTTCGCTGCGCTGCTGCAGCAATTCGGTGGCGTGCAGGGTTGATGGGGCTCGCTACCTTCGCGACCACCGTTGATGTTCCGCTTCAGCCTCCTTCTGCTCTGTGCCGCAATGGCCTTGGGCGGCCGTGCGCAACGCATTGGCGTGGTGCTGAGCGGTGGCGGGGCCACGGCCCTTACCCACATCGGCGTATTGAAGGCCTTGGAGGAGAACGACATCCCCATTGATTACATCACGGGCAGCAGCATGGGCGCCTTGATCGGTGCCCTTTACGCATCGGGCATCTCCCCTGCCCAAATGGACAGTTTGTTCCAAACGGACTCGTACCAGGCCATGGCCGTGGGCAACATCGAGCCGAAATACAAATACTATTTCAAGCAAGATCCCCCGGATGCCTCCATGCTCACCCTGGGCCTGAACGTGGACACCGTGCTGCAGATGTCGCTGCCCACCAACCTGCGTTCCCCGGTACTGATCGACTTTGAACAGATGCAGACCTTCGCGGGTGCAGGAGCGGCAGCCCATTACAACATGGACAGCCTGATGGTGCCGTTTCGTTGCGTGGCCTCGGACATTACGGCGCGCCGCGAGGTGGTGTTCTCGCGCGGTGACCTGGCCACTGCAGTACGTGCCAGCATGAGCTACCCATTCTATTTCAAGCCCATCCTCATGGACGGGCACATGATGATGGACGGCGGCATGTACAACAATTTCCCGGCGGACGTGATGTACCATGCTTACATGCCGGACTACATCATCGGCAGCAACGTGGCCTACAACGCGCCCCCGCCGAACGAGGACGACCTGATGAGCCAGCTGAAGGCCATCATGATGCAGCCCACCAATTACGTGCTGCCCTGCGACCCGGGCGTGATCATTGAACCCCGTACCAGTACCGGCCTGTTCGACTTTTCCAATGCACGGCAGGCCGTGGCCGACGGGTATGCCTCGGCCATGGAGCGCATGCCCGAGATCAAAGCGGAAGTGGAGCGCCGCCGCAGCCAGCAGGAATTGCGCGCCATGCGTGAGCGTTTCCTGGCCAAATGCCCGCCCGTGGTCTTCGGTGATATCCGGTTCGAAGGATTGAACAAGGGCCAGGCGCTGTACTGCGAGCGGTTGCTGAACAAGAGCAACGAGCCCATTACGCTCGAGGAATTGAAACCGCGGTACTTCCGCCTTTATTCCGATTACAACATCGGGTCGCTCTTCCCGCAGGCCACATATTCCCCCGTGAACGGCAACTTCGACCTGAACATCAGTGTGAAGCGGGAGCGGCAGCTTGAAGTGCAGTTCGGTGGGTTGGTGAGCTCGCGGCCGGTGAATACCGGCATGGTTGCCGCCCGCTAC
This sequence comes from Cryomorphaceae bacterium, assembly GCA_044463585.1. Classification (GTDB taxonomy): domain Bacteria; phylum Bacteroidota; class Bacteroidia; order Flavobacteriales_F; family PHOS-HE28; genus PHOS-HE28. The sequence goes on along the minus strand of JBIQMI010000021.1, from coordinate 6,859 downwards.
AACCTGTTCGGCCGCACCAGCAGCCGTGTGGAGGCCCGTGGCTACTTCGGCAAGTTCTACACATCCGGGCAGTTCCGTTGGCGTACCGACCTCAGTTCCCGGCGGCCCATCTACATCGAACCAGGTGTTGTATTCAACCGGCTTGATTATTTCAGCGGTTTCAACTCCTTTTTCCAAGATGTGCGCCCCTCCTTCATCATCCGGCGAGAGCGCTGGGGCGGCGCCAATGTGGGCATGGCCTTGGGCACCAAGGGCCTTTTGCGCGCCGACATGAAGGTTGCGGAAAGCAAGGACAGTTATTACCAGAACGCCCATTTCACCGCACAGGACACGGCCGATGTCACCAGTTTCAACTATGGCACCACCGGCCTGTTGATCGAACGCAACAGCTTGAACCGCAAGCAGCAGCCAAACCGTGGCGAACTGCTGCGCTTCAGCCTGCGCTACATCGGCGGCACCGAGCACACCATACCGGGCTCGCAATGGACCGAGCGCGGCGATCACAGCAGCCGGCATGATTGGATCGTGGCCAAGGCGACGTTGGACAAATACTTCCTGCCCCGTGGGATCGTGCGCTTCGGCATGTTCGCCGAAGGGGTGTACAGCACCCAGCCTTTCTTCCAGAATTACACGGCCACGCTGATCCAATCGCCGGTGTTCCAACCCACGGCCGAAAGCCGCACCTACTTTCTTGAGAACTACAGGGCCCTGCAATACTTGGCAGGCGGCTTCCGCAGCATACTGGCCGTGGCCCGCAACAAGTTCGACCTGCGACTGGAGGGTTACATTTTCCAGCCGTACAAAACCCTGCAACGCGAAGGCGCCAATTCACCCGGTGAGGGCACCCCGATCAGCTCGCGCTATTTCATTGCAAGCGGTTCGCTGATCTATCAGAGCCCGTTGGGACCGGTTTGGTTCAACACGAGCTATTTGGACGGCCTGCGCAACCCGTGGGTATGGAGCCTGAACTTCGGCTATGTGATCTTTGCCCAAGGCGCACGCGAATAAGGCACCAAACCAAAAACCCCGGGTTCTCCGGGGTTTTTGGTGTGTTGCCAGATTGATCAGGCCTGTGCAAGCGGCCCGCCGAAATTCATGGGCACTTCGGGCAGTTCGCTCTCGCGGATGGTGCCGTGTGCAGCCTCGAACTTCTGCACATTGTCCGCCAACGCCCTCATCAGGCGCTTGGCGTGCTGCGGCGTGAGCAGTATGCGCGACTTCACCTTGGCCTTGGGCACCCCGGGCATTACGCGCACGAAGTCGAGCACGAATTCGGAGTTGCTGTGGGTGATGATCGCCAGGTTGCTGTAGATGCCGTCGGCCACTTCCTCGCTGATCTCAATGTTGAGCTGGTTGGGTGCCGGTTGCTCTTTGTTGTCTGCCATTGGTTCTGTGTTTTGCCCTGTTCGGCAGGGTTGGCTGTTCGGGGGAACCGGCGTTCACCGGTTCCCCCTTTTGCCTTTCATTATTCCTCCACTTCCTGCTCGGTGAGCTTGGCGGCCATCAGGCGGGTGTACTCGTCCTTGCTGTAAACGAGGTCCTTTTGGAAGGCACGCGTGCCGGTACCGGCAGGGATCAAGTGGCCCACGATCACGTTTTCCTTCAGGCCCAGCAGGTCGTCCTCCTTGGCGGCCACGGCAGCCTCGTTGAGCACCTTGGTGGTTTCCTGGAAGGATGCCGCGCTGATGAAGCTCTCGGTCTGCAGCGACGCGCGGGTGATGCCCATGAGCAACTGGCGGCTGGTGGCGGGCGTTGCCGGCCGCGTTTCAACCAGCTTGCCGTCCTTGCGCTTCAGTACGCTGTTCTCGTCGCGCAGCTTGCGCAGGTTGATGATCTGGCCCTCCTTCACGTTGGCACTGTCGCCGGCGCTGGTCACCACCAGCTTGTCGAACATGCTGTCGTTCTCTTCCATGAATTCGGCCTTCATCACGGCCTGATGCTCCAGGAACCGCGTGTCGCCCGGATCTTCGATCTCCACCTTGCGCATCATCTGGCGCACGATCACCTCGAAGTGCTTGTCGTTGATCTTCACGCCCTGCATGCGGTACACGTCCTGCACTTCATCCACCAGGTACTCCTGCACCCTTGTGGGGCCTTGGATGTCGAGGATGTCGGACGGGCTGATGGAGCCGTCGCTCAACGGCTGGCCCGCCTTCACGTAATCGTTTTCCTGCACCAGGATGTGCTTGCTCAGCGGCACGAGGTAGTACTTGTGCTCGCCGGTGCGGCTTTCCACGATGATCTCGCGGTTGCCGCGCTTGATCTTCCCGTAGGAAACAATGCCGTCGATCTCGCTCACCACGGCCGGGTTGCTGGGGTTCCGTGCCTCGAAAAGCTCGGTAACACGGGGCAGGCCACCGGTGATGTCGCCGCCCTTGCCGGAGCTGCGCGGGATCTTCACCAGGATGTCGCCCGCCTCCACTTTCTGGCCGTCGCTCACCGAGATGTGCGCGCCAACGGGCAGTGAGTAGCTCTTTATCTCCTCGCCACCGGGCTTCATGATCTTGATCGTGGGGTTCTTGCGCTTGTCGCGGCTTTCCACGATCACCTTTTCGGTGAATCCGGTTTGTTCGTCGATCTCTTCACGGAAGGTCACGCTTTCCTCGATGCTCTCAAAAGCGAGCACACCGGGAAGTTCGGAAATGATCACCGCGTTGTACGGGTCCCACTGGCAGATCAGCTCGCCCTTCTTCACCTCTTTGCCCACCTTGGAGTAGAACATGGCGCCGTAGGGCACGTGGCTCGTGGTGAGCACAATGCCGGTATTGCTGTCCACGATGCGCATTTCGGCGCTGCGGCTGATCACCACTTCGGCATTTTCACCGTTGCGGTCCTGCTTCTTCACCGTGCGCAGGTCCTCGATCTCGAGCTTACCGTCGTACTTGGCCACGATCTGGCTGTCCTCGGTGATCTTACCGGCCACACCACCCACGTGGAACGTACGCAGGGTAAGCTGGGTGCCGGGTTCGCCGATGGACTGTGCCGCGATCACGCCCACGGCCTCGCCGATCTGCACCATGCGGCCGGTGGCCAGGTTGCGGCCATAGCACTTGGCGCAAACTCCATGGCGCTGTTCGCAGGTGAGCACGCTGCGCACTTCCACTTCCTCGATGGGGCTGTCGCCGATGATGGCGGCCACATCCTCGTCGATGGTTTCGCCGCTGGCGATGATGAGCTCGCCGGATTGCGGGTGAATGACATCGTTGACCACGGTGCGGCCCAGGATTCGGGCGCTCAGCGGTTCAACCACCTCCTCGTTCTTGATCAGGTCGGTGGCCACCAGGCCGCGCAATGTTCCGCAGTCCTCCGCGGTGATCACAACGTCCTGCGCCACGTCCACCAACCGGCGTGTGAGGTAACCGGCGTCGGCGGTCTTCAGTGCGGTATCGGCCAAGCCTTTACGCGCACCGTGGGTGGAGATGAAATACTCAAGGATGGACAGCCCTTCCTTGAAGTTGGAGAGGATCGGGTTCTCGATAATGTCCTGCCCGCCCCCGCTCTTCTGCGGCTTGGCCATAAGGCCGCGCATGCCGCTGAGCTGGCGGATCTGCTCCTTGGATCCCCGGGCTCCGGAGTCCATCATCATGTAGATGGAATTGAAGCCCTGGTTGTCGTTCTTCAGGCGCTCCATCAGCGTGTAGGTGAGCTTGCTGTTGGTATGCGTCCAAATGTCGATCGTTTGGTTGTAGCGCTCGTTGTTGGTGATGAGGCCCATGTTATAGTTGCCCATCACTTCATCCACCTCGCTTTGCGCCCCTTTGATCAGCTTGTCCTTTTCGGTGGGGATCACCACGTCGGCCAAGTTGAAGCTGAGGCCGCCACGGAAGGCGCTCATGAAACCGAGTTCCTTGATATCGTCCAGGAACTTGGCGGCCTTTGCTGTGCCGCTTTCGCGCACCACGCGGCCGATCACGTCGCGCAATGAGCGCTTGGTGAGCACTTCGTTGATGTAGCCGAGCTCCTCGGGCACCACGGCGTTGAACAGTACGCGCCCGGTGGTGGTCTCGATCAGTTGCGTGCTGCCGTCCGGATTGGTCCAGCGCACCTTGATCCAGGCATGCAGGTCGAGGCGCTTTTCGTTGTAGGCGATGGTCACCTCTTCCGGGCTGTAGAACACCGAGCCCTCGCCCTTCACCACTTGGTCCTTGTCGCTCTTGCGGCCCTTGGTGATGTAGTACAGGCCAAGCACCATGTCCTGGCTGGGCACCGCAATGGGGGCGCCGTTGGCCGGGTTGAGGATGTTGTGGCTGGCGAGCATGAGCAATTGGGCCTCCAGGATGGCGGCATGGCCCAAGGGCAGGTGCACGGCCATTTGGTCACCGTCGAAGTCGGCGTTGAAGGCGGTGGTCACCAACGGGTGCAGCTGGATGGCCTTTCCCTCGATCAGCTTGGGCTGGAAGGCTTGGATACCCAGGCGGTGCAGCGTTGGTGCACGGTTGAGCAGCACGGGGTGCCCCTTGATCACATTCTCAAGGATGTCCCAGATCACGGGCTCTTTCTTGTCCACGATCTTCTTGGCGCTCTTCACCGTTTTCACGATCCCCCGCTCGATGAGCTTGCGGATGATGAACGGCTTGTAGAGTTCGGCCGCCATGTCCTTGGGCAGGCCGCACTCGTGCAGCTTCAGGTCGGGGCCCACCACAATTACGGAGCGGGCGCTGTAGTCCACACGTTTTCCGAGCAGGTTCTGGCGGAAACGGCCCTGCTTGCCTTTGAGCGAATCGCTCAACGACTTCAGTGGGCGGTTGTTCTCGCTCTTCACGGCGCTGCTCTTGCGGCTGTTGTCGAACAGGCTGTCCACGGCCTCTTGGAGCATGCGCTTTTCGTTGCGCAGGATCACTTCCGGCGCCTTGATCTCCACCAAGCGCTTGAGGCGGTTGTTGCGGATGATCACGCGGCGGTACAGGTCGTTGAGGTCGCTGGTGGCGAAGCGTCCACCGTCCAAGGGCACCAATGGCCGCAGTTCGGGCGGTATCACCGGCACCACCTTCACGATCATCCACTCCGGGCGGTTCTCGCGGCGTGAGTTCGCGCTGCGGAAGGCTTCCACCACGCTCAGGCGCTTCAGTGCTTCATTCTTGCGCTGCTGGCTGGTTTCGGTGTTGGCCTTGTGGCGCAGTTCATAGCTCAGGCTGTCGAGGTCGAGGCGGCGCAGCAGTTCGTGCAGGCCCTCGGCCCCCATCTTGGCGATGAACTTGTTGGGGTCGGTGTCCTCCAAATGCTGGTTTTCCTTGCCCAGCTTGTCCAGGATCTCCAGGTATTCCTCCTCGGTCAGGAAATCCAGGTATTGCAGGGGCTCCCCGTCGCGGTTGGTCGTGCCCTCGCCCGGCTGGATCACCACGTAGCGTTCGTAGTAGATGATCTGGTCGAGCTTTTTGGTGGGCAGGCCGAGCAGGTAGCCGATCTTGTTGGGCAGGCTACGGAAGTACCAGATGTGTGCCACGGGCACGGACAACTGGATGTGGCCCATGCGCTCGCGGCGCACTTTCTTCTCGGTCACCTCCACGCCGCAGCGGTCGCAAACGATGCCCTTGTAGCGGATGCGCTTGTACTTGCCGCAGTGGCATTCGAAGTCCTTCACGGGCCCGAAGATGCGCTCGCAGAACAGGCCGTCGCGCTCGGGCTTGTATGTACGGTAGTTGATGGTCTCCGGCTTGATCACTTCGCCATGGCTGCGCTCGAGGATCTTCTCGGGGCTGGCCAGGGAGATGACGATCTTGTCGAACTGGCTCGACAATTTGACCTCCTTCTTGATCATGGTCATGGCGCTCAGGAGTTGTTTTTGTTGTTGTTGATGTCGCCCTCGCCCTCCAAGCTGACCTCCAATGCAAGGCCGCGCAATTCGTGCAATAGGACATTGAACGATTCGGGGATCCCGGGTACGGGCATGGGATCGCCCTTCACTATGGCCTCGTAGGCCTTGGCCCTGCCCATGACGTCGTCACTCTTCACGGTAAGGATCTCCTGCAGCACGTTGGCCGCGCCGAAGGCCTCCAGTGCCCACACCTCCATTTCGCCGAAGCGCTGGCCACCGAACTGTGCCTTACCGCCCAAGGGTTGCTGGGTAATGAGGCTGTAGGGCCCGATGGAACGTGCGTGCATCTTATCGTCCACCATGTGCGAGAGCTTGAGCATGTAGATCACGCCCACGGTAGCAGGCTGGTCGAAGCGCTCGCCGGTGCCCCCGTCGAACAGGTAGGCCTTGCCGTAGCGGGGGATGCCCGCCTCGTCGGTCTGCTCGTTGATCTGCTCGATGGATGCCCCGTCGAAGATGGGTGTGGCGTACTTGCGGCCCAGCTTTAGGCCGGCCCAGCCCAGCACGGTTTCGTAGATCTGCCCCAGGTTCATGCGTGAGGGCACGCCGAGCGGGTTGAGCACGATGTCCACGGGGGTGCCATCCTCCAGGAAGGGCATGTCCGCATCGCGCACGATCTTGGACACGATGCCCTTGTTGCCGTGGCGGCCGGCCATCTTGTCCCCCACCGTTAGCTTGCGCTTGTTGGCCAGGTACACCTTGGCCAACTTCATGATGCCGGTTGGCAGCTCGTCGCCGATGCTCACTTGGAAGTTCTTGCGCTTGTAGTGCCCGCTGATGTCGCTGTGGCGGATGGTGTAGTTGTGGATCAACTGGCGCACCAGTTCGTTCACTTTCTTATCGGCGGTCCATTCGGTGGGGTTCACGGTGATGTAATCCACCTTTTCCAGCACCTTGGCGCTGAACTTCACGCCCTTGCGCACTTGCTCCTCGCCGTACTTGTTCAACACGCCGTTGGAGTTGGTGCCGCCGATCAGCGACATGAGCTTTTCCACGAGCAGGTTCTTCAGTTCGGCCAGTTCCTTGGCCTCTTCCTTGGCGATC
>JBIQMI010000020.1:0-21835 GCA_044463585.1 Cryomorphaceae bacterium | reverse complement strand
TCGATGAACAACCACTAAACTTTATAACAATGGAACGTACAGCAAAGGCCCAATGGATAGGCACGATCAAGGAAGGAAAAGGAACCGTGAGCACGCCGAGCAAGGTGCTCGATAGCAGCTTGTATGCGTACAGCACGCGTTTCGAGAATGCGGCCGGCACGAACCCCGAGGAACTGATCGGCGCCGCGCATGCCGGCTGCTTCGCCATGATGACCTCGCTGCTGCTGACCAAGGCCGGCCACACGCCGGAACAGTTGGACACGCAGGCCAAGGTGGTGCTGGGCGAAGTGGACGGCCTGCCCACCATTACCGGCATACAATTGAAGATCAAGGGTAAGGTGCCGGGCATCGCCGAGGAGGACTTCAGGAAGATCGCCAAGGAAGCGAAGGAAAAGTGCCCGGTAAGCAGGCTCTTGACCGGCGCGGAGATCACGCTCGAGACGGAGTTCGCGGGCGAGGCGACGCACGCTTGATCCCTTCCACGTTGCCAAGTTGAAGCCGGGCGGGATGTGCCAGTTGCACTTGGCACGGGCCTGCCTTTGGCCTCCATATTTTCGCGGCATGAAAAAGCGACCCCTCGGTGGTCTGGTGTACAGTACCGGAGGCAATGTGCCGTTGTATTCCAACGACGCAAATGCTCCGGCCACCCTGCCCCCCGCCCAACAGGACCTGCGCATTCACCTCGATCGTTTGAAAGGAAACAAGGTGGTGACCCGCATCACTGGCTTCGTGGGCAACGATGGCGACCTGGGCGAATTGGGCAAAACGCTGAAGAGCAAATGCGGAGTGGGCGGCAATGCCAAAGAGGGCGAAATACTGCTGCAGGGAGACCACCGCGACAAAGTGCTGAAATTGTTGATGGACGCAGGCTACCGGGCCAAAAAATCGGGTGGGTAACTTTGAAGGTCGATCAATTCCTAGGACCATGAAATATTTCCTGCTCCCGTTTGCCCTGTTGTGCATGTCCCTCCTTCCGGCGAATGCCCAAGTGGCGCACGACCTTACCGTGTACGATGAAGGGGGCGCGCCTTTCACCCTGTTGGTGAACGGGCAGGCGATCAACAGCGAACCTTTGTCAAGCGTTACCGCGAAGGACCTCCAAGTGGGCTTCGCCCGGGTGGAAGTGCGCTTTGCCGACGAGGCCATTCCGGCCATAGAGCGCAAGAACCTGCAGATCGCCACGCCCGGCACGGCTACTTCCGGCCCGGTGGCAGTGGTGTATGTGGTGAAGGAGAAGAAGGGCACGCGGGTACTCCGGTTCGCTTCGCGCACGCCCAAGCAAGTGCAGGCCCAGCCGGTGATCATCATCAACAACCGTTGATGGTCGGGTGAACTTGGCCGGGTGCCATTTGTTTCCCGCGAAAAGAAAAGTAGAATGGCCGTGAGCAAGATCAAGATCAAACGGATCTACGAAGAGGCCGCCGACAGCGACGGCTACAGGCTGCTGGTGGACCGCCTTTGGCCGCGCGGCGTGAGCAAGGAAGAGGCGAAGGTGGATGAGTGGCTCAAGGAGATCGGCCCGTCGGATGAATTGCGCAAATGGTTCGGGCACGAGAAAGAGAAGTACCCGGAATTCAAAAAGCGGTACAAGACGGAGCTGGAGGACATGCCTGAGCTGCTTGAGCATGTGGAGGACCTGGCGCGCAAGCACCAGCTTACCTTGGTGTACAGCGCGAAGGACGAGGAACACAACCAGGCCGTTGTGCTGCAGGAAGTGCTGAAGGCGCGGTCCTGAACGGCAAAGGCCGCACCCTTTCGGAGCGCGGCCTTCGCTTGGAAGATCAACAAGGTCACTGCATCAATACGCGTTGGCGGTGCACACCTTGATCCGTGCGCAGCTCCAATATGCCCGGCCCGTGGAACGAGGCCACATGGATGCTGAACTGCTGGGCATCCCCGCGTACCCCTTGGGCCAAGGTGCGGCCGGTGGCATCGAACAAGGTCCAGCCTTGCACAGCGCCCATCGCCAGCGAGGGTTCCACGTTCAGCCGGTCGGACGCGGGCACGGGCCATGCACGGAAATCAGCGGCTTTCCCGTCGGCGAGGCCTACCGTGCCGGTGGCGCACGCCGTAACCGAAACATCATCGATGTACCAGCCCGCTCGGTTCACCACCGTAGTGGCCCACAGGTCGAACACGATCTGCACGGCCGCTTGGCCGATATAAGGCGTGAGGTCAACGGACTGCAGCAGCCAACTGCCGCTGTTTTCCGTTTGGTCGTTCTTGTATACCTCCGTGCCATTCACCGTGATCCGGATGTAATCGAAGCTCGTGAAAATCTGGTACCACTGGGCGAACTGCAGTTTAGCGGTGACGTAATTCGAGTTGGCCAGGTCCACCGTGAAGCCGGTGCCGCTGAACCCACCGAGGTTGCCGTAGCAACCATCGAGGATCGTGCCCCAGCCCTTGGTGCCGGAATGCGCCCCGCCCGGCGATTGGGCGGATGATGGGGTGTCACAGGTTGAAGTGTTGATCACAACGGGAATCACCCCGTATTCCCAATCTCCTAGACCGGATTCCGTGAAGCCCCCGTCGTTGGCCTCAAAATCGGTGCTGAAGATGGTGACCTCCGTGCCCGAGGTGCACTGGGCCATGAGGGGTGCAGCGGCGAGGTTGAGAGCCGCTAAGGCGAAACAGGTGCGTAAAATTCTTTTCATTGGTTTTGGTTTGGCACGCAAAATAGCCGTTTTTGGCACACAGCCAAGTTTCCGGCGTGGCGGCATGCGACCGGGCATCATTCTTGCATGCACCTCGGCATGAAAGCACTGCAATTCCTTCTGTTCGGCGCGGTCCTTCACCTCTTCCCATCCGCCGTTGCCGCACAATCGAACCCTTATGACGACCTGTTGATCCTGTACGTGGACGAGGAATACCCGAAATGCGTGCAACGCGCAGAGCGCTACACCGACCGGAGCAATACGCACCGCGACGCACTCCCCTACCTCTATGCCAGCATGTGCTACTTCGAGATGAGCAAGATCCCGAAGTACCAGGAAATGCCGGAATACAAGCACGCCGACCGCGAAGCGCTGAAATGGGCCGCCAAATTCCGCCGCAAGGACAAGAACAACGAATTCTTCCCCAACTATGAGGATTACTGGACATCGCTGAATACCGTTGCGCAGGAAGTGGGCATCAACCTGCTGGAGCAGCGACAGTTCAGCAAGGCGAAAACACAGTTCCAACGGATCACGCGCTACAATCCGGAAAACCCGGGCGCCTGGCAAATGTTGGCCATGGCCCAAGCGGGCATGAACAACAAGCGCGATGCCGCGGAAAGCATGAAGAAATACCAAGAGGCGCTGGATGCCGTGCCCAACATTGCCCAGTTGCCGATGGACCAGCGGCGCCTGCTGCGTACGGGCTTGATCCTTACCGCTGAGGACCTGCTACAAGCGGGCCGCCTCGATTCAGCGCGCGCCACTGTGGCCGTGGGCGATCCCTATTTCCTGGACAACGCCGAATTCAAGGCGCTGTACGACGAGCTGGCCGGCTCCGCCGATCAGTAGGCCTGCAGCTTCGCCAACGCTTCGCGCAATCTGGCCCTCGGCAGGAATTGGTCCTCCAGTGCTTTTGAGAACGGGATCGGCGTGTCGATGGAGGCCAGGCGCATCACCGGGGCGTCAAGGTCGGTGAAGCATTCCTCCATGATGGTGGCGCTGATCTCGCCACCGATGCCGCCGGTAAGCGTATCCTCATGCAGTACCAATGCGCGGCCGGTCTTGCGCACGCTTTCCAGCACGCGCTCCTTGTCCCACGGCAGCAGGCTGCGCAGGTCGATCACGTCGGCATCGAGGCCCATTTCACGTACCGCTTCCAACGCCCAGTGCACGCCCATGCCATAGGTAATGATGCTCATGCCCGCCCCTTCATGCAACAGGGCGGCCTCGCCGATCGGTAGCGTGAACCAGCCTTCGCGCACCTTGCCGTGCAGGCTGCGATAAAGGGCCTTGTGCTCGAAGTACATCACCGGATCGGGGTCCTCCAGTGCCGCACACAGCAAGCCCTTGGCATCATTGGGGAAGGCGGGGTAAACGATCTTCAGTCCGGGTGTTTTGAAGAACCACGCTTCGTTGCTTTGGCTGTGGTAAGGCCCCGCGCCGGTGCCAGCACCGGTGGGCATGCGCACCACCACATCCGCATGTTGGCCCCAGCGCCAATGCGCCTTTGCCAAGTTGTTGCAGATCTGCGTGATGCCCTCGCTCACGAAGTCCGCGAACTGCATCTCCACCATGGCCTTCATGCCGTTGATGCTCAACCCGAGGCCGGCACCCAGGATCGCGCTTTCGCAAAGCGGCGTGTTGCGCACCCGTTCCTTGCCGAACTCCGCCACGAAGCCGTCCGTCACCTTGAAGGCACCGCCATATTCGGCGATGTCCTGGCCCATGAGCACCAGGTTGTCGAAGCGGCGCATGCCTTCACGCAGCCCTTCGGTAACCCCGTCGATAAAGCGCATGTCCTTGCCCTCCACCGGTGCTTCCACCTTCGCTGCGGCCCGGCTTCCCAGCACGATGGGTTTGGCGTACACATCGCGAAGCTCGGTTTCGAGGTCGGCCTTCACCGGCTCTTCCGCGAAGGCAATCTCCACGGCCTGCGCCACTTCCTGCTTGATGGTGTTGTGCGTGGCATCGCGCAATGCGGTGGTCATGATGCCCTGTTCGATCAGCCAATTTTCGTAATTGGCCACCGGGTCCTTTTTCGCCCAGGCGTCCATCAATTCCTGCGGCACGTACTTCGTGCCACTGGCCTCTTCGTGGCCCCGCATGCGGAAGGTGATGCATTCCACCAGGATGGGGCGTGGGCGGCGACGGATGCTTTCCGCGGCCTCGCGCACCGTGTTGTACACCTCAAGGATGTTGTTGCCCGCCACAACACGGCTTTCGATGCCATAGCCCAAGGCCTTGTCGCTGATGAAACGGCAGCGGAATTGCTCGCTTACCGGCGTGCTCAGGCCATAGCCGTTGTTCTCCACCACGATCACCACGGGCAGGTCCCAAACGGCCGCGGTGTTCACGGCCTCATGGAAATCACCCTCGCTGGTGGCGCCTTCCCCGGTAAAGACCAAGGTGCACTTCTGCTCCTTGCGCAGCTTGTGCGCCAGTGCAATACCGTCCGCCACGCCCATCTGTGGGCCCAGGTGGCTGATCATGCCCACGATCTTGTGCTCCTGCGTGCCGAAATGGAAACTGCGGTCGCGGCCCTTGGTGAAGCCATTGGCCGTGCCCTGGAACTGGCTGAACAGCCGGGCCATGGGCACCCCGCGGGTGGTGAACACGCCCAGGTTGCGGTGCATGGGCAGCATGTATTCATCGTCGTGCATGGCCATGGCCGTGCCCACTGAAATGGCCTCTTGGCCAATGCCGCTGAACCATTTGCTGATCCGGCCCTGGCGCAGCATGCTCAGCATCTTTTCCTCGATCAGCCGAGGCCGCAGCAGCTTTTCGTACATGCCGAGCAATTCGGCGTCGCTCAATTTCTTTCGGTCGAAGGTGGTCTGCTTCTTTTCCAGGGTCTCGGAGAACATGCGGTATGCCGGGCCGATGGTTCGGCCGTTTGCGGCGGCAAATGTACCGGTAAGCATCCAGCGGCCACGTTCAACAGGCCGTGCCGATCTTCGCGCCGTGACCCGCCTGCGACCGCTTCGCATTCTGCTGCTCCGCCTTGCGGTGGTGGCCATGATCTTCACCCTGCAGCGCCTGCTTTTCGCCGTGCTCAACCACCAGGAGCTGCCCTCGCCGCCTGTGGGCGCATTCCTCGGCGGCATACGGTTCGACCTCAGTGCCATAGCATGGCTGTACGCTCCGTGGCTGCTCGCTTCCCTGATCGATGACCGGCCGGGCACGGTCTTGCGACGCATTCAGCACACCCTGTTCCACATCAGCAACGTGGTTTGCTTCTTCCTCAATAGCGTGGACCTTGAGTACTTCAAATTCACCCTGAAGCGCAGCACCTCCGACCTGTTCGGCATTGCCGCGGGCGGCGATGACCTGGCCCATTTGGCACCGGTTTTCCTGGCCGATTACTGGTACGTGGCGCTGGCGTTCGTGGGTTCCTTGGCCTTGGCCGAATGGGGTTACCGGCGCGCGGGCCGGCCGGTGGCTGCGGAAAGGACCCGGCCATGGTGGGCGTGGCGGTTGGTGGCGCTTGGGCTGATCGTTCTCTTCTCGCGCGGTGGACTTCAATACATACCGCTGGGCGTGCTGGATGCCGCCAAGTATGCACCGCCGGAGTACATGCCGCTGGTGCTCAACACACCGTTCACCTTTATGACCAGCTTGGGCAAGCCGGGCCTGGAGGAAAAACACTTCATGCCCGCCAACGAGGCGGAGCGCCTATGGCCCGTGCAGCACCAGTACGGCGATACCGCCCTGCTGCCGCCGAAAACCAACGTGGTGGTGCTGATCATGGAAAGCTTCAGCGCTGCCTACAGTGAACGGCTGAACCCGGGGCGCGAAGGCTACATGCCCTTCCTTGATTCGCTGATGGGCGCCGGATTGCACTACAACCGGGCCTACGCCAATGGCCGGCGGAGCATCGATGGCATACCGGCCGTACTGGCCTCATTGCCCAAAATGATGCCCGATGCGTTCACCGAATCGCCTTACGCGCAGCAGCAGATCACGGCACTGCCAGGGCTGTTGGCCAGCGAAGGCTACAGCACCAGCTTCTTCCATGGCGGCCACAACGGCACCATGGGCTTCGACGCCTTTGCGCGCACGGCCGGCTTCGCGAGGTACGTGGGGCGCGACCAGTACCCCCATGCAGGCGACAACGACGGTACCTGGGGGATCAGGGACCGGCCGTTCCTGCAATTCTTCGCGCAGCAGCTCGCCCAGGAAAAAGAGCCTTTCATGAGCTGCCTTTTCACGCTCTCCACCCACCACCCGTACAAGCTTCCACCGGACGAGGCCGAACATTTCGCGGGCGGCGAATTGCCCATCATGCCCACCTTGCGGTACGCCGACGACGCCCTTCGCGACTTCTTCCGCACCGCGCGCACCATGCCCTGGTTCCAGCGCACGCTGTTCGTGATCACCGCGGACCATACAGCGGACTTGCTGCGCGAGGGCGAAACGAGCGGATCGGCCTACGACCATTGGGTGCCCTTGGTGTATTACGCGCCCGGACTAGGCCTGCACGGCGATAGCAGCCGGGTGACACAGCAGATCGACATCCTCCCCACCGTGCTGGACCTGATCGGCTATCCCCGCCCCTTCTTCGCCTTCGGCAGCAGCAGCCTGCGCCAGGAGCGAACGCCCGCCGCCGTTAGCGAAAGCAATGCCACATGGCTGCTGGTTACTGAAAAGTGCCAACTGCGGTCCGATGGTGCAGGCGTGTTATGGTCCGCGCCGGCCTTGCCGGGCGACAGCTGCAACACTGCCCCGGAACAACTTCCTTTGCTGCAGGCGGCCGTGCAGCAATTCAATAACCATGTACTGCGTGGCCAATTGGTGCTTCCAACGCGATGAAGGTGCACGTGGTGATCAACCCTAGGTCGGGCAAGGGCCGCGCCGCAAGCCTGCACCCACTGGCGGAAACGCTGGCCAAGGAGTACGGCGCCGAACTGCAATTCCGCACTGTTGAAGCGCCCGGCGATGGGAAGCGTTTTGCCCAAGAGGCCGTCGCGCAGGGTGCACAGCGCCTGATCTCCATCGGTGGCGATGGCACGTTGAATGCCGTGGCATCGGGCCTGGTCGGCTCCGCGGTGTCCCTCGGCATCGTGCCTATGGGCTCCGGCAATGGTTATGCACGTTCCCTTGGCCTTTCGCGCAACAAGGAAGAGGCGTTGCGCCGGGCATTCACGGGCCAAGCGCGCCGCATGGATGTCTGCTACCTCAATGACAGGTTGTTCCTGGGCACGGCGGGCATCGGTTTCGATGCGCGGGTGGCCTGGGAATTCGACCAAAGCGAGGGACGCGGATTGTGGAACTACATGCGACTGATCCTCAAGCACGTGTTCACTGCGAAGCCGATGCGCACGGTGATCAAGGCCAACTGCGAAACGCGTGAAGCCCAGGTGCTGATGCTGGTGTTCTGCAACACGCGCGAGTTCGGCAACGGCGCGGTGATCAGCCCCGGCTCAAGGCCCGATGATGGCCTGGCCGAATTGCGGATCGTGCGCAAACCACCGTTGCCGGCCCTGGCCGCCGCCTTTCTGCGCATGTACACCGGCCGCGCGGACGGCAGCGCCTACATAGAAAACCTGGTGACCGACCGCGCCACCGTGCATCAAACGGGCCACTTGGCACATTTGGACGGCGAACCGGTGGAGATCGGGCAGGAGGTGCAGTTCCGATTGGAACCGAAGCGGCTATGGGTAGTGGCCGGCGCATCCTGATGCATGGTGTGGGCATAATCGTTCATGCGGCCTTCATTCGGGACGTGCGTTACTTTTCAACCTGCCCGGACATGGCTTGCACGCAGACAGTCGGCCATGCCAACCAAGCCCATTGCACATGACCAAGAAAGAAAAGGCAGCCTTTGTGGCGAAAACCCTCGACAAGCTCTATCCGCACCCGGCCATTCCCCTGGACCATACCGACGCCTACACGCTGCTGGTGGCCGTGGTGCTCAGCGCGCAATGCACCGACAGGAAGGTAAACGAGGTAACCCCGGAGCTTTTCGCCTTGGCGAACAACCCCAGGGCGATGGCGAAATTGGATGTGGACAAGATCCGCGAGATCATCCGCCCTTGTGGCCTTTCCCCCGCGAAAAGCAAGGCCATACATGGCCTGTCGGAGATCCTGCTCTCGGAACATGAAGGCGAAGTACCCAACACATTCGAAGCTTTGGAAGCGTTGCCGGGGGTGGGCCATAAAACAGCCAGCGTGGTGATGTCGCAGGCCTTCGGCATACCCGCATTCCCCGTGGACACCCACATTCACCGGCTGGCTTGGCGCTGGACGCTAAGCACCGGCAAGAACGTGGAGCAGACCGAAAAGGACCTCAAACGCCTTTTCCCGGAGGAAACTTGGAACAAGGTCCATTTGCAGATCATCTATTTCGGCAGGGAATACTGCCCAGCCAAGGGCCATGATCCCAGCAAATGCCCCATCTGCAGCAAGATCGGGCGGAAAGAGATGTTCAAATGATCGGACGCGCGGTCACAATTCGAGGAACACTCCCTCGCCGCGCTCGTGCACCACGTTGTACACCTTGATCCCCTTCTTGGCGGGCCCGGCCTTCAGTGCCCCGGTATGCACATCGAATTGCGAACCATGCCACGGGCATTGTACGGTGCCACAGATCATGGAACCGCCCGCCAATGAGCCGCCCGTATGCGTGCAATGGTCGTCGAATGCGGTGTAACCCAGCTCGCTCCTGGCCACCACGATCCGGCTGCCGTTCACATGCACCAGCTTCATTTGGTTCACACCCAGTTCGCCTTCCTTGGCCAACCTGATCCGGCCGTCCTGGCCGCCCATGCGCTCCTCGTTCCATCGCCCGGCATCGGCGTAGCGCATGTCCACACCGATCTGGTTGCGGAACACCAGGGTGCCTCCCATCCATCCGGCGATGGTCAACAGCACTACGCCCAGCAGGTCCACCGCTACCACCACTTCCTCCGCGGCGCCGAAGCGGCCACGGTACCAAAGGTTAGCCGCAAAAAGCAGCAGCACCGCCGTATTGAGCAGCCCGTGCTTGGCCGCGCGCTTTTTGCCCGAGCTCTCCGGCGGAACAGTGAACAGGTAGTCGATCAATCCCGGAATGGCCGCCAGCACCGCCCCCACGATCCCCGCGATGTTCATGTAATAGGCCGCCGTGAAATACCCGCGGCCTCCGGTGAAAAAGCCAAGCACATCGAATACCAGGGTGCCGATAAAAAAACCGATGGGAAAAGCCACCAGCATCGGATGAAAGGGATGGCCTTTGATATGGGCGGTGCTTCTCATGTGCGGGAGTCTTAACACCCGGCCAACGCGTTGGCTTCTCTTTCTGTTCGATAAACCTTCCCGCCGAACCGCATCCCCACCGCTTTCGGCCGAAAAACAGCATGAAAAAGGCACCCGGATGGATGCCTTTTCCCATTTCGGGACAACACGGGGCCTACGGCCTGGCGTGGTCAGTTCAGCACAATGGCCACCTTGCCCAGCGGTGGTAACGTCACCACTTGCAGCGATCTGCTGTGGTTAAGGATGGCATTCACCGTGCTGGCCCTCGGGCCTGGTTCTTGGGGCCGCATGGGTCGGTTGCTTGCTGGTTTGCGAAGAGTAGAATGTGTCATGTAGCGGATTTTGCTGGAAGAACGGGGCGGCGCGGAGGTTATTGCATCCACGCCGAAAGGGCCATCGGAATGGTGGCGGCCGCATAGGCCGGGGATCGGGACCATACGCGCGGCATGCCGACCAGTGATCCAAATGAATAACGGTGGGTCGGCCGCAAACACGAACGCCGGCTTACAGGCCGGCGTTCCTGGGGCGGGATCCCTCACGTGTAGGGATCAGGCCCGTTCAAGCTGCATGCCGTGCTGCTTGATCAATTTGCGCATGTTGATCAGCGCGTAGCGCATACGCCCAAGCGCCGTGTTGATGCTCACATCGGTGTGCTCCGCAATTTCCTTGAAGCTCATGCCCAGGTAGGTGCGCATCACCACCACCTCCTTTTGCTCGGGCGGCAGGCGGTCGATCAGGTTGCGCACATCGGCATCGATCTGCAGGTTCACCAGCTGCTCCTCCACATTCTTGCCGGGCTGCGAGTGGGTGGCGAACACGTCGTACACATCGGTGCTGCGCACAAGCGGCATTTTCTTGTTCCGCCGGAAATGGTCGATCACCAGGTTGTGCGCGATCCGCATGACCCAAGGCAAGAACTTGCCCTCCTCGTTGTACCGGCCTTCCTTCAGGTGGTGCACCACCTTGATGAAGGCATCCTGGAAGAGATCTTCCGTTACCTCACGGTCGCGCACCATAAGGAAGATGTGCGACCACACCTTGCGCTTATGGCGGTGGAGCAGCAGCTCGAAGGCTTGCTCGTTGCCATTGGTGTAATGGCGTACGAGCTCAACGTCTGTAAGGGACTTGGACAGCATGACCTTTTACCGTTTTGGTCCGAAGGGGAACAAAGGGCTCTTCGGGGTAGAGGTCTTACTATGCGCTGTCCGGTTTGGTGGTTAGTGAAGGCCAAGATGGCCAATGGCTTGCTTGGTTGCAGACGCGTTTGGTTCCTTTAACGTTGCCCGGTGGGCGATCATTGCACGGAAACACATCCGCCGAGCACCAAAGATAACGAACCGGATCATTCCACCCAAAGGAAGGCGCGCGGGTTGGTGCAAAGGGCCTTGGGGGACAAGAAGCGGTGCGTCCATCTGAATGAACGGCGCGTGTTGGGGCAGGTCATTATTCAACCTTGGCAGAAAATGGCTTTGCTCCGACGGGTCAACGCACCCGCCACAGGCCGTAAATTTGCACCCCCTTGGCCAGCCCTGAACATAAGATCAAACCCGCCGCTGTTACGGATGGCGGCGGTGGAATAGCCCCGGCACGCCGGCCCCGCATGTCGGGGCACATCAGCGTGCAGGGTGCCCGTGTGCACAACCTGAAGAACATCAGCGTGGACATTCCGCGCGGCAAGCTGGTGGTGATCACCGGCCTTAGCGGCAGCGGCAAAAGCTCGCTCGCCTTCGACACCCTGTACGCCGAAGGACAGCGCCGTTACGTGGTGAGCCTGAGCAGCTATGCAAGGCAATTCCTGGGCAGGCTTGAGAAACCGGACGTGGACCGCATCCTCGGCATCAGCCCGGCCATCGCCATCGAGCAGAAGGTGCGCACCAGCAACCCGCGCAGCACCGTGGGCACCAGCACCGAGGTGTACGACCACATGAAGCTGCTTTTCGCACGGGCCGGTCACACCTACAGCCCCGTTAGTGGGCAAGAGGTGAAACGCGACACCGTGGAGGACGTGGTGGCCGGCGCCATTGCATTCCCCCCGCATAGCACCGTGCTCCTGCTGTCCCCCATTACAGTGCCCACGGGCAGAAGCTTCCGCGAGCACTTGGACGTGCTGCAGCAACAAGGCTTCGCGCGCGTGCACAACGGCACCGGGGTGCTGCGCATTGAGGACCTGCTGTTGGCCAAGGACCTGGGCGACGGCCCGTGGAGCCTAGTGCTGGACCGGATTACCGTGGAACCCGGCGACGCCGAAACGGAAAGCCGCGTGGCCGATAGCGCCGAGGCTGCTTTTTTCGAAGGCCAAGGCACCTGTATGCTGCTCGGCGAGGACGCCGATGGCAAGCCGCTCATGCGCGAATTCAGCGATCGTTTCGAGCTGGACGGCATCACCTTCGAGGAACCATCGCCCAACCTGTTCAGCTTCAATGACCCGGTGGGTGCCTGTCCCTTGTGCGAGGGCTATGGTAACATCATCGGCATCGATCCGGACCTGGTGATCCCCGATAAAAGCCGTTCGGTGTATGATAATTGCGTGGCGCCTTGGCGGGGGGAAAAGCTGAGCGAATGGAAGGATGACTTCATCAGGGACTCCGCGCCCTTCGACTTCCCCATCCACCGGCCCTACCGCGAACTGGACGAAAAGCAGCGGCACCTGCTGTGGAATGGCGCCGCGGGCGTGCATGGCATCAACGCCTTCTTCCAGTATTGCGAGCAAAAGAGCTACAAGATCCAGTACCGCGTGCTGGCCAGCCGCTACCGTGGCAAAACCACCTGCACCCAATGCGGGGGTACGCGCCTGCGGCCTGAAGCGCGCTACGTGAAAGTGGCTGGCAAGGACATCACGCAGCTCGGCTCGCTGCCCATTGCGCAATGCCTTGACTTTTTCAGGACCTTGGAACTGCCCCCGCAGGACGCCAAGATCGCGGCCCGCCTGTTGAAGGAGATCACCAACCGCTTGGAATACCTGAACGAAGTGGGCGTAGGCTACCTGACGCTGGACCGGCGCAGCAACACCCTCAGCGGTGGCGAAACCCAGCGCATCGACCTGGCCACATCGCTCGGCAGCAGCCTGGTGGGCAGCATGTACATCCTGGATGAGCCCAGCATCGGCCTCCACCCGCGCGACACGCACCGCCTGATCGGTGTGCTGAAGCAATTGCGCGACCTGGGCAACACGGTGATCGTGGTGGAGCACGATGAAGAGGTGATGCGCGCCGCCGACCACATCATCGACATGGGGCCCGAGGCCGGCACGCATGGCGGCGAAGTAGTGTTCAGCGGCACCCACGCCCAACTGATGGAAAGCGACAGCCTCACCGCGCTCTACCTCACAGGGCGCGAGCGCATACCCCGGCCAGAGCGCCGCCGGCCCGTGAAGGACAGGATTTGGGTGAAGGGTGCCACGGAAAACAACCTGAAGAACATCGACGTGGCCTTCCCGCTCAACATGCTCACCGTGGTCACCGGTGTTAGCGGCAGCGGCAAGACCACCTTGGTGAAACGGATCCTGTACCCCGCCCTGCGCCGCGAACTGGAGGGCGGCGGAGGCGACCGGCCCGGCCAATTCACCGAGTTGGCGGGCGATATCAAACGCGTGAAGGCCGTGGAAATGGTGGACCAGGACCCCATCGGCCGCTCGTCGCGCAGCAACCCGGTCACCTATGTGAAGGCCTGGGACGATATCCGGCAACTGTACAGTGAACAGGAAGTGGCCAAGATGCGCGGCTACCGGCCCGCCTATTTCAGCTTCAACGTGGATGGTGGCCGGTGCGAGGTATGCCAAGGCGAGGGCGAAGTGCACATCGAAATGCAGTTCATGGCCGACATCAACCTGCAGTGCGAGGCCTGCCACGGCAAGCGCTTCAAGGAAGAGATCCTCGATGTGAAGTTCCACGGCCTCGATGTGGCCGAAGTGCTCGACCTTACCGTGGATGATGCCTTGGCCTTCTTCAAACAGCACCAAGCGCAGAACAACCATGTGAGGCGCGTGGTGGAAAAGTTGCTCCCCTTGCAGGAGACCGGCCTCGGTTACGTGAAGCTCGGGCAAAGCAGCAGCACGCTCTCCGGTGGCGAAGCGCAACGCATCAAGCTCGCCTCATTCCTGGTGAAGGGAACAGAGGCCAACCCCACCCTGTTCATTTTCGATGAACCCACCACCGGCCTGCATTTCCACGACATAGCCAAGTTGCTGAAAGCCCTGAACGCCCTGATCGAGAACGGGCACAGCGTACTGGTGGTGGAACATAACCTGGAGGTGATCGCCGCCGCCGACCATGTGATCGACCTTGGCCCCGAGGCCGGCGACGAAGGAGGCCGCATAATGTTCACCGGCACACCGGATGAAATGGTGGCCAAAGGGAAAGGCCATACCGCCCACTTCCTGAAGGAGGTGCTGAAGTAGTGGTTGGAGGCGGTTACCCGTTGCCAGGTGGCAATGCCAACAAACCGGGCCACTCACTCCTTCACAAAACGGACGGCCGACCGCCCTTGGGCTGTTTCGAGGAGCAACACATGGATACCGGGCGAAAGCTCCTGCACATCGATGCCATCCTGCCGCAGCGTTCCCTGCAACACCATTCGTCCCTGTCCATCGATGATGCTGTACGGTGTTCCCGAATGCCATGTACCATCAAGAAAGAGGCGATCCGATGCGGGGTTGGGGTGCATGGATGGTCCGCCTCCGCCCCTGCGCATCTCCCCCATTGCTAAAGTGATGTCGCCCATCGTTTGGCCATTGATGCGCGAAGCGATGAGCACCGTGCAGTTGGTCCCCATCCCAAAGTTGGCGCAATACTTTGTTACACCAGCGCGGGTATCGAACCTCCATTCGTAGCTCCAATCTGAAAATTCCCGGATCACACAGGCCGAATCCAAGTAGGGCTCGAACGCATTGAACCCATAGGACGTGATCGTATCCCCGGTATCCGGGATAACCTCCAGTTGAAGCGGGCCGCTGAACCAGATCGGGCGTTCTACGAAAATGACCGTCGTGCTGGTGTTCACGAATTCCGCGCCATTGCCAAGAGCCAGGTCATTCGGGGCCGCGTCCAACATGCCTTGCAACATCGCCTTTCGGAAGCGCCAAAAGGTCCCTTGGTATTCCACCAGATCGCCTTGTGGGCCCTGTTCTGTGCTGTTGCAGGTATACACCACGGAATCCGGCGTGATCAGGACATCCACAATACTGTCCAACCGATAAGTTATGAGGCTTGGCGCACTGATGTCCCATGGGTGCTCATCGGTGCGCCAAAACAGAACATCCCCAGGGGAAAGGTGGAAGTAATCGTGGAAGCCGGGCTGGCGATAGCTGTGATAGGCTCCATTTACCTCCATGCCCATCAGCTCATACCACTTGATGGTTGCCCAATTCGGGCGGTAGAGAAAGGATTCAAAAGGCACGTAGTCGATCAACCCATGGTGCTTGCTGAGCCGAATTTGGAGGTTGTCGAACAACGAACTGCTTCCGATGGATTGAAGGGAGTAGGTTTTAATGCTATCCGCCACGCCAAGCACTGTCCCTTCCGCAATGCTTGTGCAGGTAATGGCGATGTCACTGAACATGTTTCCAGCGAATGTTGAACTGACCGTCCAACTTTGGCCCACATACGCCTTGGGCAGAAAAAAGAAGGGATTGATACTGGAAGGGTGGAAATAGAACAGGGTGTCGTTCCGTTCCAGCAAGGAATCCATGGGCGTTGGCATTCCCATGGGCTGGTAATAGGCGGACATATAGTTCATCACACCCGGGGCACAGGTGCCGAACACTTCACGATGGATACCGGTCCTGTTGAGCCACCAGGTTCCGGTGCCGGGTTCCACACGCAGCGAATCGAACATGACCAGGTCGACTTGCGTGTCCGCCTGCGAAAGATCCTTGTAGTACGAGCGCTGGCCCAAGGGGAATACGTCCCATTGGGCCAGGGCAGGCGTGGTTGACAAAACAACCGTAGCGATCATCAGGCCTTTCATGGCACGCGGAATTTGGTACCGAAGCTAAGTTTTTTCCATCTCCATCAGCCATGTGCCCGGATGATCGGCAAACGAAACCGGGCATACCGGCAACATCGCCACCCAATCCTTTCCTCCCCACCTTTGCAGCATGCCCATCGAGCAACAGCAGGTACAGGCCCTCGGCCAATTGGAGTTCCATGCACGGCAGGTGGTGGAAGGCTTTTTGGCCGGCTTGCACAAGAGCCCGTTCCATGGGTTCAGCGTGGAATTCGCGGAGCACCGCGCCTATAACCCGGGGGAAAGCACGCGCCACATCGACTGGAAACTATACGGGCGTACCGACAAGCTCTTCGTGAAACGCTACGAGGAGGAGACCAACCTGCGTTGCCAACTGGTGATCGATGCCAGCAGCAGCATGTACTACCCGAAGGGGAAGGACAAGGCCGGCCAGTTCAACAAGATCGAATTCAGCGTGCATGCCGCCGCTGCGCTGATCACGCTGCTGCGCAAGCAGCGCGATGCCGTGGGGCTCACCGTGTTCACGGACAAGGTGCAATTGAGCGAACAACCCCGCAGCAACGCCGTGCACCTGCGGCACCTGATGGCCACACTGGAACAACTGTTGGCCGCAGGGGCACCGGACCGCGAACGCGGCACCAACGCCATTGCCGCGTTGCACGACATTGCGCAGCGCACCCATCGCCGGTCGCTGGTGGTGCTGTTCAGCGACATGATGGACGATAGCGGCCATACCGACGAGCTTTTCGATGCACTGCAACACCTGCGCTACAACAAGCATGATGTGATCCTTTTCCACGTGGTGGACCGCAAGCGCGAACTGGAACTGGGCCTGGAGGACCGGCCCTACACCTTCGTTGACCTGGAGAGCGGGGCACAGGTAAAGGCCCATGCCGCCGAGGTACGCGATGCATACCGAACGGCCATGGCCGAATACTGGCACCAGCTGAAACTCAAATGCGGGCAGTACCGGATCGAGCTTGTGGAGGCCGACATCAACTCGGGCTTCAGCAACATCCTATTGCAATTCCTGCTGAAACGGAGCAGGCTGTATTGAGCGCGAACATGCGTTGGACGGTCCACTTTCATGGGGCTGTTCACTTTGCAGCCGCACCACTTGCACGGAAAGACTTTCGGGTTAGCTTTGCAGCCGCTTAGGCAAAAGCCCAAGCAGAACGGTTCGGTAGTTCAGCTGGTTAGAATGCCGCCCTGTCACGGCGGAGGTCGCGGGTTCGAGTCCCGTCCGGACCGCGGAAAAGCCCCTGAAAAGGGGCTTTTTTCGTTACCGGCAACCCGGCTGGACGGTCCGCAATGCCCGTGGAGGTACAGCGTTAAGTTCCGCCATCCCCTCTCAGAATGCCTACCTTCGGTATAGCCGGACCGAACAACCATGATCAACCGAACAGTGATCCTTGGAACCACTGCGCTGGGCATCCTGCTAGCGCTGGGCTGCTCGGCAACCGCTGAAAAGCAGGCCAGCACGAGGGACCTGAACTTCGAGGAGCAACTGACCGCGGCATTGCCGCTGGCCGATCAAGGGTTTGTGCTCAAGGTGTGCAACACGAACCAGGAGCCGGGCGATCACGGAAGCTTGAGCATGTCCATCCTCTCCGGAAAATCGGATCCTGATCATCCGGGAAAAACAATTGCGGCAGGTCCCATTTCCCCGGAAAAGCAACTCGCAAGCATCCTTACCTTGGTGGACCAGGACCATTCGTTGAACATCCGCCAAGTGACCGATTCAATGACCGGTCAGCCGCTATTCGAATTCACCATCCACAAATAAGCGGACAGGGAACCATTTGCACGCGATCGTATTGTTCCCTTCATCGCACAATAAACCTTCAACAACAGAGCATGGCCAGCGATGCATTGGACCTGACCAGCGTGCTGCGGGCGCTGTTCGACAAGGACCTGAAAACGCTGCGTGGCGAAATGGGATCCTTCCGCAATGCCGAGGACATTTGGCGCACGGTGCCCGGTATCACCAACAGCGCCGGCAATTTGTGCCTGCACCTCTGCGGCAACTTGCGCCACTTCCTGGGCCATGTGCTCGCAGGCGAGGATTATATGCGCGATCGTGAACATGAATTCGCCGCGAAAGGATTGCCCCGGCAAATGCTGCTGGAGAAAGTGGATAAAACCATGAACTCGCTGCATTTGGCATGGCAAGCCCTCTCCTCCAGCGATCTTGCCAAAGCGTATCCGGTCCGCACGCCCATGCCCATGGAAAACACCGGGCAATTCGTGTTTCACCTATATGGGCATTTGGGTTACCACCTGGGGCAGATCAATTACCTGCGCAGGACCTTGGGGGGTTGAATTGCCGAAATGGCGCACAGTGCTTGCATGGCCCGCTTTTTTCAAGGGCGGCCGCGATCGGTCCATACCGGCCATCGCCCCTACCCCGTTGTTAACTTTGCGCCGTGCTGGAAAGCACTCCTTGAAACATGGATCTCCGCCACCTGCTGATCGCCCTTTTCATGCTGCCCGGCACTGTGTTGCTGGGCCAGGCCAACCTGAACCAAACCGATGCCCAAGGCCGGAAGCAGGGGCAATGGGTGCGCAAATGGGCAGGTAGTGAACAGGTCCGGTACGAAGGCCAGTTCAAGGATGACAAACCCGTGGGAACCTTTACCTATTACAGCACAAAGGGCAAGGTGGAAAGCCGGGTGGACCATTACCCGGGCGGCAAGGCTTCGCACGCCCGCCACTTCCATCCCAACGGAAAGCTGATGGCCGAGGGCCGTTACGTAGGTCAGGAGAAGGACAGCACATGGAATTATTTCGACGAACAGGGCCAAGCGAGGAGCATTGAGCAATGGAAGGCAGGAAAACTCGACGGCACCATGACCACGTTCTTCCCCGATGGCCAGATCGCCGAGAAACGGACCTTCAAGAATGGCGTGGCAGCAGGCCCCGCGAAACAATTCTTCCCCACTGGTAAGCCACGGTACGAGGCCGATTACGTCAATGGAGCGCCCGAGGGCATGGAGACCTACTACTTCCCCAATGGGAACAAGGAAATACAGGGACGTTACGTGAACGGGGACCGCGATGGCGCCTGGATGTACTACAACGAAGACGGCTCGCTGCACGTGCAGGCCCTCTACGCACAAGGAAAGCTGGTACGCACCAAGTACGAGAACGGCACCTTTACCGAATACTGGGAGGACGGGCAGCCCAAAAGCGAGGTGACCTACAAGAACGGCCGGCGCGAGGGGCCTTTCTCCGAATGGTACAACAACGGCACGTGGAAGACCGTTCCCGTGAAATTGGGGCCCATGGGCGAGGAAAAAGCGGATTACTCACGCGAGCTGAAAGGACAGACCAAGAAACGGGAAGGCGTTTACAAGAACGACGTGCTCGAAGGGCCTGTGAAGGAATATGATGAAACCGGCCGGTTGATCTCCAACCTGGTCTATGTGAACGGTGCACCGGCAACGAGCGGTGCCGGAAAATGAGCAAGCACGGAAGGATATTGGTGGCCATGAGCGGCGGGGTGGACAGCTCCGTTACCGCCCTTATGCTGCATGAACAAGGCTATGAGGTGATCGGTGTGACCATGAAAACATGGGACTACGCCGCCGCGGGCCCTGGCAAGCGCATCACCGGCTGCTGCGACCTCGACAGCATCAACGATGCGCGCGAAATGGCCGTGAGCCGCGGTTTCCACCACATGATCATCGACCTGCGCGAGGAGTTCGGGCCCAAGATCATCGGCAACTTCACCAGCGAGTACATGGCGGGACGCACGCCGAACCCCTGCGTACTGTGCAATACCTTCATCAAGTGGGAGGCGCTGCTCAAGCGCGCGAACATGCTCGATTGCGAGCTGATCGCCACGGGGCATTACGCCAACGTGTGCGAGGAGAACGGCCGCTTCGTGGTGAGCAAGGGCGTGGACCATTCCAAGGACCAGAGCTATGTGCTATGGGGCCTTGCGCAGGAGAACCTGGCCCGCACAAGGTTCCCGCTGGGGAAATTCAAAAAGAGCGAGATCCGCCAAATGGCGCTGGACAGCGGGTTCCCCAACCTCGCCAAGAAAAGCGACAGCTACGAGATCTGCTTCATCCCCGATAACGACTACCGCGGCTTCCTGAAGCGCAAGGATCCCGAGGCTTTCGAGCGCCTTGCCCAAGGCCGTTTCGTGGGCACCGACGGCACCGTGCTGGGCGAGCACGACGGCTACCCCTTCTTCACCATAGGGCAGCGCAAGGGGCTGGGCACCGCATTCGGCAAACCCATGTACGTAACGGAGATCGTGCCGGAAACGAACACCGTGGTGCTTGGGGCCAAGGAGGACCTGGACAAGCAGACCGCCTGGGTGCGGGACACCAATTTCCAAAAGGTGGCGGCCTTGGAGGGTGAAATGGAGGCCGTGACCAAGATCCGCTACAAGGACAAGGGTACGCCGTCCACCATCTCCATGGAGGGTGATCGCGTGCGGGTTGATTTCCATGCCAAGGTGGCCGGTGTGGCACCTGGGCAAAGCGCCGTATTTTACGACGGTGATGACGTCATCGGAGGTGGCTTCATCGATCGGGAAACCCCGCGCCCATGAACAATAAGACCCTCGCCTTGGCCGCGATCGCAATGCTGCTATGCATTACGGCGTGCAGGAGGGATGAAGCCCCGCCTGCGCCAGATCTGGGTTTCGCGTACTTCCCCTCCGAGGCCGGGCAATGGGCCGAATACGTGGTGGACACGGCTTGGCGCAATGATATAACCGGTGTTACGGGCAACGCACGGTACGAATTGCGCGAGGAATTGACCAACGACTTTACCGATGCCGAAGGGCGTACGGCCCAACGCCTGCTCCGCTCCATGCGCGACACAACCACCGGGGCCTGGATGCCGAAGGATGTTTGGTGGCAATTGTGCGACGGCAATCGTGCCGAACGATCCGAGGAAAACCAACGCCGCATCAAGCTCATCTTCCCCCCGCGCACCAACCAGTACTGGAATACCAACGCCTTGAACACAGGCCAACCGTACGAACTCGCTTATGCCGAGGTTGACGTGCCCTGGGAAGCGAACGGCATGCACTTCGACAGCACCGTGCTGGTGAAGACCACCTACCCGAACAATGCCGTGGTGACCAACACGTACTATGAGCGGTACGCGAAGAATGTGGGCCTGGTGTACCGGCAAGTGGACAGCACCAACACGCAGATGCCCAGCGGCGTGCTGAGGGTGCGCGGCACGTGGTACAAACAAGTGATCACCGGGTATGGGCGGTGATTGGCAATTCGCCAATGTGCCAGATCGCCAATTCGCCAATTGAGGTCTGATGTGGAATGCAGAACGACTGATCCGGTCCCTGGGGTGCACCTTGCTGGCCATCGTCGTTTCCGCCGTTCTTGGCGCCGATCTTCAGGCCCAGACCGCACAGGCCACTTATTGGGTGCAGTTCACGGACAAGGCCGGCACGCCGTACAGCTTGGACGCCCCGGCGGAATACCTCTCGCCCCGCGCACTTGAGCGCCGCGCACGCCAAAGCATTCCCATCGACTCATTGGACCTGCCGGTGGACCCGCAATACATCCAGGCCCTGCACGCTGCCTGCCAATTCGAGCTGCTGAACGTGAGCAAATGGATGAACGCGGTGACCATCCGCAGCACCGATACCCTGGCGCTGGACACCTTGGGCTTACTGCCCTTCGTTGGTGAGGTGCGCATGACGCGCGACGGACATGAGCGGCCACCGTTGCATGCCGGCAAATTCGCATCGGACAAGTTGTTCGAGTCCTGGTACGGCGACTCGTTCCGCCAGGTGCAGATGATGAACGGCCACCTGCTGCAGCAGATCGGCGAGGCCAAAGGCGAGGGCATGTTGATCGGCGTGCTGGACTCCGGTTTCCTCGATGCCGACATTCTGCCGGGGTTGGCAGCGCTTCGTGAACGGGACGGCATAGCGCTGGCGCGTGACATGGCGGAGCATGGAAGCGATGTGTACCGGCAGCATTACCACGGCC
>JBIQMI010000019.1:0-22298 GCA_044463585.1 Cryomorphaceae bacterium | reverse complement strand
AAGTGAACCGCCCGGGCAAATACCCGGTGTACAACAACAGCGCGAATATTTTGGAGGGATTGGCCATGGCCAATGACATGACCGTGCTGGCCGACCGCACCCGTATCCGCGTGATCCGCAACCGGGAGGGGTCGAACCATTTGTACCATGTGGACCTCTTGGACCAAGAGCTGCTGGGCGATCCGCGGTTCTACCTGCAGCCCAACGATGTGATCGTTGTGGATCCGTTGCGCCGTCGTGTTTTCTCGGGCCGCGACCCGAACCTGGTGCTGGGCGCCCTAACGCTCATGCTCTCCGTGATCAGCCTGTACGCCACCCTCCATAAATAAACGATCGCATGTCCACTGACCCGTTGGAGGAAACCGACCTGAAGTCGTTCATAGGGCGCTACCTGAGGGCCTGGCCGCTGCTGGTGCTCTCCTTCCTTGCGCTTGCGCTGTTGGCCGTAGTGTTGATCGTTACCGTGCAGCCCAGCTTCCCGGGCAGCACAAGCATACTGATCGCCACGCCCATGCGCCACGACGATCCCAACCGGTTGGTGCAACCCCAGGAAGCGTATGCCAAGACCGATAAGAACTACTACCTCAACGAGCAACTGCGCATCACGTCCCAGCCCGTGCTGGCCAATGTGGTAAAGCGGCTGGGCCTTACCACGAAATATGTGCAGGCCAACATGCTGTTCGATTGGGATGTTTACGGCAACTCCCCCATCCGCGCTGAACTGGACAGCGCCTCCGCCAAGGACGCCGCGCACGTTCCCTACGGCGTTACCTTCTACCTGCGCAATGTGAACGGCGACAAATTCACCTTGGTGGGCGATGGGAAGTATGGGCCCGACCAAACGCCCATTGAAGTGGAGCGGGAGGCCAACTTCGGTGAGTGGATCCAATTGGACAGCGCCCGCGTGCGCTTGACGCGCACCACCGGCCCAGTGCCCCCGCTGGAAGGCGCTGATGCCAAGGAGTATGGCTTTATCCTGTTCGATCAGCGGGCCGCTACCCTGGAGTTGATGGGTTCGGTGACCGGCGAACCGGCGCTGGCAGAGGCCACCACAGTGAACGTGACCTACTCCGGCGCTCCCCAGAAGAAGGTATTGGACGTGCTGACCGCCATTGGGGAAGAATACGTGGCCATGCACTTGGAGGAACAGCGGATCGACCTGGAGCGCACGATCAGCAGGTTGCAGGCAGAGATCGAAGCGAACGCAAAGCGCCTGTCCTCCACCAGCGACCAATTGGAACAATTCCGTCGCCAGGAGAACGTGACCAATATGGAGCATGCGACGGTCCTGCTGCAAGAGGCGATGAAATCCTTGGACAGCGAGAAGGAATCGTTGCTGGTGCAATCCGCGTACTACGACCAGTTGGCCAAGACCCTCGGCAGCAGCGACGAAGCCAAGCCCACGAGCCCCAAGGCCTTTGGAATATCCGACCCCTTGCTCAACGACATGACCTCCCAGTATGCCACGCTGCAGTCCGACATCAGCGTGTTGCGCGATGAGGGTAAATCGGCGAACCCCAACTATAACCGGCTCTTGCGCTTGCTGCACCAACAACGCGACAATATCCTGGCCACCGTGCAGAACTTCAAGGCCAGCACCCAGATCAGCTTGGAGAACGTTGAGCAACGCCGGAAAAGCCTGATTGCGCAACAGAGCGCGATCCCCCAACTGGACCGAAAACTGAGCGACCGGTTGCGCGACCAGGAAATGTATGCCCAGGTAAACAAGGACCTGATGGCCCGGTTGAGCAATTTGCGTGTGCAATATGCGGCCCTTTCACCCGAGGTACTGGTGGCAACCCCGGCCTACCTGACCAGCCTGAAACCGTCCTTCCCCAACCCGGTGATCCTGTTTGTGGCCGTGGTGCTGTTGTCGCTAATGGCTCCGCTGGGGCTGCTGATCGCCCGCGCTTTGTTCGGCGGAAGGTTCCATGGCGCGGCCAGCCTGCAAAAATTGATTCCCGGATCGGTGATCGTTGCCCGGATACCATACAGTTCGCACCGTGACCTGGGCAGCTTTGCTGCCGCCACAGGCTCGGCGGCCTACATGGAAATGTCCAAGCTGGCGGCTTTGCTGGAGCAATTGCGCGGGGATAGCCCGCAAATGGTGCTGGTGTGCGGGGCCAGCGGCACCGAGGCTGTGGACCGAACGGCCGCCCGTTTGGCCCATGTGCTGGCGGCACGGCACAATAGGGTGCTCTGGAGCAGCCCACGGGCTCAACGTTCCGTGGGGCCTGTGGGGCCTGTGCCCGTGGCCGACGGCGCAACAATGGCCGAATTGCGGGCCATGGCCGCGCAGGCTGGCGATCTCGTGATCATCGAGGGTGGCTCGGCCGACCAGCTCGCTGCATTGCCCCCCGGCGAACACCCCGACCGTGCACTGGTCCTGTGCCAGCCTGGCGTTACCCGCAACGATGACCTGAAGAATATCGCGCTGTCATTGGCCAACGGACAACTGCCGCCCCTGCTGTTCGTGCTCATGGAGGTAATGGACAAACCGTTGCCGTGGTGGGGATTGGCGAAGAGGCGGCACGAAAAAAGGCTAGGCCCGTGGGAATGGCTGCGCTATAACTGGAACCGTGCTTGGCGCTGAACAATGCGTCCGGGACTGGCGTTCATCACGAACCAATTGCCATACCCCCCACGGAGCGGGGGGGTGATCAAATCGTGGCGTTTACTATCGCACTTGGCGGCCCATTTCCAAATAACGGTGGTTACCCCGTTCAAGGGGCAGGACGCCACGCACGTGGGCGCCTTGAAAGCCGCATTGCCCGCCGTTGAAGTCCTGGGCATACCGGTCCAACGCCCCCGCACCGCCGGCAATTTCCTCCGGAGCCTTTGCTGTGCGCCCACCCTCAATGTATTCCGGAACCAAAATGCCCAGTTGCGGCAATTGGCCAACGATGCCGTGCAGAAGGCCGACCTGGTGGTTGTGGACCACCTGGAAATGTTCCCCTACGCACGGGCGGCCAAAAACGTGCCGGTGGTGCTGCACCAGCACAATGCTGAACACGTGATGTGGCGACGCGGCCACGAGGTGGGCCGGAACCTGGGCGAACGGTTGGTGATGAGGCTGGAGGCATGGCGCGTGCTACGTTTTGAAGTGGCCGCCTGCCAACGTGCCGACCTTGTGTTCGCAGCGCCCAACGACCAACAGGCGCTGGTGCAGGCCGGGGTACCGGCGGGGAAATTCCGGACCACATACCATTTGGGCGACGATAGTGGGTTGAATGCCCCTGCGATCCAATTCCACGAAACCGGAAAACGCTTGCTGTACGTCGGCACCCTGAGCTGGCCGGCCAACGCGGACGGGCTGCATTGGTTCCTGGAAAATGTATGGCCCCTGTTGAAAAAAGAACATGCGGACCTGGTACTGGACATTGTGGGCAGCGGCGCCGGCGACTCCTTGCGCACCGCTGTGTCGGCCCTGGCCGATGTGCACCTGCACGGCTTCGTTGAGGACCTCGAACCCTTCTACCGGCGCAGCCGTGTGTTCATTGCGCCATTACGCTTTGGCAGCGGCACCAAAGTGAAGGTGATCACCGCCATGTACAGGGGCATACCCTGCGCCACCACACCCGTAGGGGCCGAAGGGCTGCCCTTGGTGCACGGCAGGGAGGCCATGGTGGCCGATGAAGCAATGGCCATGGCCGAAAGCGTGCTCGACCTGCTCAATGACCAAGCGGTCTGGGAACACATGCGCGATGCCTCGCGCCAGCTCGCCACTGAACAACTAGACTGGGGCTCCATGCTTGAACGCCATGCCGCGGACTTGCTGGGCCTCACCAAACCACAGCGCGCATAAATGCTGTTCAATTCGGTCCAGTACCTCCTGTTCCTGCCCTTGGTCCTGGTGCTTTACCACCTGCTGCCCAAGCGGTACAGGTGGGTGATGTTGTTGATGGCCAGCTACTACTTCTACATGAGCTGGAAGCCGTTCTTCGCCATCTTCATGTTCATCTCCACCGCGGTGGATTATTGGGCGGCCATAGGCATGGAAGAGGCCCCCGACAAACGAACGCGCAAGCGCTACATGGCGGCCAGCCTCGTGGTGAACCTGGGCCTGCTGTTCTTCTTCAAGTACATGAACTTCTTCTCCTACAACTTCGAGGTGTTGATGGGAGGGTTCGGACTTTACTACGACTCCCCGTTCATGGAGATCATCCTGCCCCTGGGGATCTCATTCTACACCTTCCAAAGCCTGAGCTACACCTTCGATGTGTACCGCGGCACCGAAAAGGCCGAGCGGCATTTCGGTTACATGGCCTTGTATGTCAGCTATTTCCCCCAGCTGGTGGCCGGCCCCATTGAACGGGCGGGCAACTTGCTGCCGCAACTGAAGGCCCAAACCCCGGCCACCAACGACGACATACGCTATGCGATCAACAAGATCCTTCTCGGCTACTTCAAGAAGGTGGTGGTGGCCGACAACTTGGCGCCTTTCGTTGATCAGCTGTACGGCAACGTCCCCAGTGCCTCAGGCCTGCAATATGCCATTGCAGCCTGCTTTTTCACCGTGCAGCTTTTCTGCGACTTCAGCGGGTACACCGATATTGCCATGGGTTCGGCACGCCTGATGGGCGTACGCATCATGGACAACTTCGACCGTCCCTTCCTGACCACCAACCTCAACGCCGCCTGGTCCAAATGGCACATTTCGCTTACCAGCTGGATCGGTGATTACGTGTACCGGCCTTGGATCCGCAAACGGCCGCACCGTTGGAAGATCATCACCATCACGGTCTTCGTACTGATCGGCTTCTGGCACGGCCCCACCTGGAACTTCATCCTGTTCGGACTGTTCCACGGTGTGGCCATGGTGCTGCAGCGCATGTGGATCCGCTCCAAGGCCCTCAAACCCCTATCGCAAGCCCCTGCGATGCACCCTGTATGGGTGGTCTGGAACAGCTCGCTCATCGTGTTCTCCTGCATTTTCTTCCGCAACAATGTTGGTGACGCCTTCATGGTGATCCAACACATCTTCACCGATTTCCGCATCTCCATGGCCGACCTGCGTTCAGGCTTCTTCGCGCAATTGATCATGGGCCTCATCTTCTCGCTCATGGCCCTGTGCACCACGTTCCTGCCGCGCAGCCTGCGTTTCAAGCACGACAACCTCTATGTGGTGGCCATGCTCGTGCTCATCTTCCTGTTCGGCTCCGATTCCCGCAACCAGTTCATCTACTTCCAATTCTGACCATGCGGACGCTCGTTCGGAACAGCATCTTTTTCATCGTGGCATTTTGGGTGGTTGCCCTGGCCTTCGACCAGATCCTGCTCCGCCGGGTCATTTTTTCCGACCCAGACGCAAACCCTTCCAAGATAAAACGGCTGATCACCTCGGATGATCCGAACGAAGTACCTGTGTTCGGAAGCTCAAAGGCGCGCAGCGCTTTCATCCCCGATTCGCTTGGCCCGGATGTGTACAACTACGGAATGGAACGCTGCAACTTCGACGTAGTGGAATTCCTGCTCGAGACCGAATTGGCCAAGCCACGCAAGGGACCCGTGCTCATCGAATTCAACCACCGCTTTTTCGTGCATGCACCGGGGCACACCATTGATGCCGCCACGTTCGTGCCCAACCTCGCGTTGCCCGGTGTCCGTGGCTTCCTTGAGGAGAACCACCGGTTCGAATACCGTTTCCTGGTGCCCGGCCTGCGCTATTTCGGCGCCGTGCAGGAATACTTGCGCAAGGGGGCCAATGAAGAAGGCTCAACATCCCGTTCATCTGAAAAAGGAGGCCTGTTCACCGATAGGGCAGCCCCCCCTGCCCTGTTGAAGAACCAGGTAGGGGCGCGCCTGCGTGCCATTGAGCAGCAACAAGGCCTGCAACATGCGCGGGACGAAGTTGAAAAGGCCATTTCGGCCGAGGGGCGCATGAAATTGCGCTACTTGGACGGCTTTCTGCTATTCAATGCACCGCCCAACCGGGTGGCGCGCTTTGAAGAGCTGGTGGCCAGCCGGCCCGACCGCCAGATCCTGGTGGCCTACACCCCCCAACATTGGAGCGAATTGAAGGGGATCAGCAACTTCGATGAAATAACCGCGCTGTTCGAAGCAATGGAAGGGCGCCACGCCAACCTTCACTTCTACGATTACTCCCATATGCAGCTGCCCGATTCGGCATACAAGAACAGCAGCCACCTCAACAACATGGGCGCACGCGCTTTTTGTGCGGCCTTCAAGCGCGATGCAGCAGCCTACTTGGCCCAACCTTGATTTCCGCCATTAAAACCCGACCTTTGCGCCACTTTCCCCGCACCCGCCCAATGCCCGATCCGCATATTCACCCCATACAGCACCGCCTGCTGCAGCGCAGCGACAAGGAAGCGCTGTTGGGGCAACGCGGATGCGCCGTATGGATGACCGGGCTGAGCGGGAGCGGCAAAAGCACCGTGGCCATTGAGCTTGAGCGGATGCTGCATGCCGCTGGCCGCTACGCCGTGGTGCTGGACGGCGACAATGTGCGCACCGGCATCAACCGCAACCTGGGCTTCAGCGAGGCCGACCGTACGGAGAACATCAGGCGCATAGCCGAAGTGGCCAAGCTCTTCGTGCAGAACGGCGCCGTGGTGGTATGCACCTTCGTGAGCCCCATGGCCGCCATGCGGCAACAGGCCAAGGAGATCGTCGGTGGCAAGGACTTCGTGGAAGTTTTCATCGATACGCCCTTGGAGGAATGCGAGCGCCGGGACGTGAAAGGGCTGTACGCCAAGGCACGGGCCGGGGAAATACCGGGTTTCACGGGCATCAGCGCACCTTTCGAGGCACCGGTGAACGCGGACCTGCGGCTTGGCACCACCGGGCGCACCCCTGCTGAAACGGCCTCTGAACTGCTCAACTTTTTATCAACGCGCATACAACTACCATGAGCGCCACCCATTCATACCGGCTTACCCACTTGAAGGAGCTGGAAAGCGAAAGCATCTACATCCTGCGGGAAGTGGCCGCGCAATTCGATCGGCCCGCCCTGTTGTTCAGCGGCGGCAAGGACAGCATACTCTGCTTCCATTTGGCCCGCAAGGCCTTCTACCCCGCCAAGGTTCCGTTCCCGCTGCTGCACGTGGATACCGGGCACAACTTCCAGGAAACCATTGTCTTCCGCGACGAACTGGTTGCCCAGTACGGTGTGGAACTGCTGGTGGGCAGCGTGCAGAAAAGCATAGACGAGGGCAAGGTGCAGGAAGAAACCGGCTATTACGCCAGCCGCAACAAACTGCAGATCAACACGCTGCTGGAGGCCATAGAAACGCACAAGATCGATTGTGCCATCGGCGGTGCGCGGCGCGACGAGGAAAAGGCCCGGGCCAAGGAGCGCGTCTTCAGCCACCGCGACGAATTCGGGCAATGGGACCCCAAGAACCAGCGCGCCGAACTGTGGAACCTGTACAACGGCCGGAAGCAACCGGGCGAGCACTTCAGGGCATTCCCGATCAGCAACTGGACCGAGATGGACGTTTGGCAGTACATCCTGCTGGAGCAGATCGCCATCCCAAGCCTGTACTTTGCCCACGAACGCGAAGTGTTCGAACGCGATGGGGTGATCTATGCCAACTCACCGTTCATGACCCTTAAGCCGGAGGAAAAGCCCTACAGGCGCCGAGTGCGTTTCCGCACCATTGGTGACATGAGCTGCACCGGCGCAGTGGACTCGCCCGCATCCACCTTGGAGGAGATCATTGCCGAGGTGGCCAGCACGCGTACCACAGAGCGCGGCAGCCGCATTGACGATAAGCGCAGCGAAGCGGCCATGGAGGACCGCAAGAAAGAAGGCTACTTCTAGGAAGGCCCAACCGACCAATAAAATGAGCATTACCAGCAAAGGCTACTTGGACATGGACCTGCTGCGGTTTACCACCGCAGGCAACGTGGACGACGGAAAGAGTACCCTGATCGGACGGCTGCTTTACGACAGCCGTGCGGTCTTTGACGACCAGATGGAGGCCGTGGAGCGCGCGAGCGCCAAGCGCGGCAACGGCGAAATGGACCTCAGCCTGCTAACGGACGGGCTGCGTGCCGAGCGCGAGCAGGGCATAACGATCGATGTGGCATACCGCTATTTCGCCACGCCGAAGCGCAAATTCATCATCGCGGACACGCCGGGGCACATCCAGTACACCCGCAACATGGTAACGGGTGCCAGCACCGCAAACCTGGCGATCATACTGGTGGATGCCCGCAAAGGCATACAGGAACAGACCAACCGGCACGCCTTCATCGCCTCGCTGCTGGGCATTCCCCACGTGGTGTTCTGCGTGAACAAGATGGACCTTGTGGATTACAGCGAGGAAGTGTTCGAAAAGGTGAAGAGCGACCTGGAGGACTTCAGCAGCAAGCTGGAAGTGCGCGACCTCAACTTCATCCCGATCAGTGCGCTGAAAGGCGACAACGTGGTTACGCGCAGCCAGCAGATGGACTGGTACCAGGGCACCACACTGATGTACCTGCTGGAGAACATCCACATCGCGGGTGACCTGAACCATATCGATCGCCGCTTCCCCGTGCAAACGGTGATCCGCCCCATGACCGATGAATGGCACGATTTCCGTGGCTTTGCGGGCCAGATCCACGCGGGCATCTTCCGCACCGGCGAAACGGTGCAGGTGCTGCCGAGCGGCTTCCAGACCACGATCAAGAGCATACATGTGGGCGACCGCGAAGTGGAGGAAGCCTTTGCGCCGCAAAGCGTTGCAATGACCCTGGCGGACGAGATCGACATCAGCCGCGGCGATATGATCAGCGGTACCAACAACCCGCCGCAAACCGGGCAGGACATCGACGTAATGCTGTGCTGGCTGAACCAGAAGCCGCTTCAGCCCAACGGCAAGTACGGCCTGCGCCACACCAGCCGCGAGGCGCGGTGCATGGTGAAGGAGGTGGCCTACAAGATGGACATCAACACGCTGCGCCGGCAGGAAACGGACCGCACGATCGGCATGAACGATATCGGCAGGGTGCAGCTGCGCACCACGGTCCCGCTGCACTACGACCTGTACGCGCGGAACCGGAACACGGGCAGTTTGATCCTGGTGGACGAGGCCACGAACGAGACGGTGGCCGCGGGCATGATCGTTTAGCGCCGCGAACGCCAAACGTGGTAGGCGAAGAAGCCCACCACGGCACCGGCCGCATCGGCCAGCAGATCGGCAAATTCAGCGTGGCGGCCCAGGCCCATCCATTCCTGCAGGCCTTCCACGGCCGCCCCGAACAGGACGGCCACCAGCACGGCGATGATCCACGGGTGGTAATAGGAGCGCCAACGGCGCCTGCCGGCCAGGGTGATCCCCAGCAGCACGCCTTGCACGCCGAACAGGAACGCGTGCACCAGCTTATCGGCATGCAACCGCGCTGCCCAACCTAGATCGGGCACGTCGCTGGCGGGCATGAGGGTAAGCACCAGGATGCCCACCGCCCAAACGGCCGCCCAAAGCCCAGTGCGGCGCAGCGCCATTGCCCGGCTACTGCCCTACCCGATGCTTTCCTTGTACTGGTCGGCGGTGAGCAGGCCCTCCAGTTCGGCGGGATCCTTCAACGCCACGCGC
This sequence comes from Cryomorphaceae bacterium, assembly GCA_044463585.1. Classification (GTDB taxonomy): domain Bacteria; phylum Bacteroidota; class Bacteroidia; order Flavobacteriales_F; family PHOS-HE28; genus PHOS-HE28. The sequence continues at coordinate 12,753 of JBIQMI010000019.1, read as the reverse complement.
ACCAGCCAGCCTTGGCCATAGGGATCCTTGTTCACGGTGGAGGGATCATCCGTAACGCCTGGATTCATTTCCAGCACCTTGCCCGATACCGGCATGAACAGGTCGCTAACGGTTTTTACAGCCTCCACCGTGCCGAACACCGCCTCCATGTCGAGCTCCTCGCCCACCGTGCCGATGTCCACAAAAACAATGTCGCCGAGTTCGCCTTGCGCATGATCGGTAATGCCGATCACGGCTTCATTGCCTTCCACGCGGACCCATTCGTGGTCCTTGCTGTATTTCAGTTCCGCTGGGATGCTCATGGCTGTTGCCTTCTGTTTAAGGGATGGAAAGTGTATGCCGCAAAGATGGGCTTTATTGTGTGAGTGTGAAGCGCAGACTGATGCCGATGTTGGTGTTGGAGCTGGGGAACGAGGTGCTGATCACCGGCTTGTTGATCACCCGCTCGTAGAAAGCGCGCAGGTTCAGGCGCTGGTCGATCACGTAATCGGCGCTGGTCTTAATGGAAATGATGTCCTGGCCGGCGGTGACCTGGTTCTGGCGCTCCTCCATTTTGCGGATCACGGTATTGTTCTGGCGCCAGCTCAGGTCCACCCGCAGGTTGAGGTCGCTTTGGGGTGTTTTGCCGCCCAATTGGAAGGGGAACTTCACATTCTTGAACCGGTAACCGCTGCCGATCACGTACTCCTTGCCCCTTACCTCGGTCACTTGGTAGTTGGTGAGCCCCAGGCTGAGGTTGCGGTCGCGGTTGTACTCGAATTTGGCCAGCAGGCTGTTCTGCAGGGTAGCATCGAAGTTGATGAACGGGTGCATCACCTCGGCGATGGTAACGGTGGTGATCTGGCGTTCCGGCAGGAAGTTGCCGCCCGCGTCGAGCACGCTTCCGCCCGGTTCGTACAACAGGTTGGTCTGGTAACCGCCGATGCTGAAGGTGCTGCGGTAGCTGTGCTTCACGGTGAAGGTGCGGAACCACTTCTTGAACAGCTCCAGTTTGCTGAGGCCATCGTAGGTGATGTCCCAGTTTGGCAAGGGCAATTGCTTGAAGGGGTTCAGCTTCACGTTGTCGGGGTTCTTTCCGGTGTACGCGGCCATGAACGAGCCTATGACCACGTCCTGGTTGGTGGCACCGTATCCGCGCCAGTAGAGCGTATCGGTGGGGCCGCTGCGTTCATCGGCCTGGCCCAGGCGCTGGCTGATCACTTTGCGTGCATCGAGCATGCGGGTGAAAATGCTGTTGACGAAGTTCTCATCGTCGCGGCTGAAGGCGGTGGCCCAGTTGATCGTGCTCACGCTGAAGTTGCCGAATTCGCGCGGGCTGTCGTTCACGTACCTGCCCTCGGTGGCGTTCCAGCGGAAGAAGGAACTGCGGTTCTCGCTTTGGGTGCGCGTGGCCATCAGCTCGATGCGCATGCTCTTGAACGGCTCGAGCGACAAGCGGCCATTGATGGTCTCGGTGCGGGTATTGGTGTACGGCTCGAAAATGCTCGGCGTTTGCACCAGCCACCCGCGGCCCGCGGCATAGCTGGCGAAGTCGCGCACGTAGTCGCCGGACAGGTTCTGGTTCTGCTCCCCGAGGAGGAAGCCGAAGCCCGGCGCCCCGAAGTTGCGGTCCATGCCGATCACGTTGGCGCCCCTGTTCCAGCCCGGTAGCAACGTGCCGTTGGTTTGGCTGTAGGTGAAGGTACCTGTGCGCACGGTCATCAGCACGCGGGCCAATCCTTCGAGGGGGTTGATCTTGAGGCCCGTTTTCTCCGGCTCGCTCTTGTCCTCGGTTCCCTTGCCGGGCGTTGGCTTGCGCTGTGGCGGCCTGGCGCTGGCGCGCGCCTTGTCGTTGATCTTCTTGAAGTACTTGACCTTGTTGTACAGGCTCACAAAGTTGAACTGGCCGTTGAGGTTGATGTTCCGTGAGTTCTGGATCGTGTTGCCGATGCTGTCCTGCGTAAGCGGTGCGCGGTCCCATTTGTACCCGGCACCGTAGGTGATGTTGGAGGTGATCCAATCGGTCATGGGCAGCTTGTCCAACGGCAGCGTGTAGGTGATGTTCACCATGTGGTCGTACGTGGTGGTCTCCCCGAACTTCTTCAGGCTGGTGAGCACGCTGTCCTTCCAGAATTTGTACTGGTCGCGGTCGTTGGCATTCACCCTTCCGGGCGGTTCGCCGATGATGGAATTGTTGTTGGCGTTGAAGTCGACCTTCAGGTTCCGCGTAAGCTCGTAGCGGAAGCCGTACTGGTTGGTCCAATTGAAGGTTTTGTTGTAGGTGGGCGCTGGCGGCAGGCTTTGGATATCGGGGTTGGGCCTGATGAGGCGCTCGAGGTAGGTACGGTCGATGGCGGTGCGCGCGGTGATCTGCTTGAACCCGAAGTTGATGTTGAAGTCCTTCACCAGGCGCAGCCATTTGCTCTTGCCCATGAATGCCACGTTCTCGAAGGGCTTGAGCGTTCTCGCCTTGGGGTTGTGCTGGTAGGTCAGCGAACCGCGGTAGGTGCGCGTGTTCTCGTACTGGGTGTTCACATCGTGGAACTCCTGGTCGCTGTATGCATAGGACAACCCGAAGTTGGACACGTCGAAGAAGTGCTCGGTCTTGCTGCCAGGTGAACGCTGCTTGTGCACGTTGGTGAAGTTTATGCTGCGCCGGCGCGTGTAGGTGCGCAGTTCCTTCATGCGTTCCTTTTTCTCGGCCCTGGTAAGTGAACGCGTGCTTTCGTTCCATTTGATATCGGGGCTGAGCGGATCGTACTGGGGATTGATCACCTGCTCGGAATAGCCGAGGTACATGGGCACGCGCACGCCGCTCTTTTCCGGCAGGAACTTGCTCATCTCCAAATTGGCGCTCACATCAATGCCGTAGCGCGTGTCCTTCTGCCGCTCGCTCACCTTCTTGTCTATGCTGCCCCAGCCGGGGGTGCTGTAGTTGCCCGCCACGCTCAGGGTGCCCAGGTCGGCAAGGGTGGTGTTCACACGGCCGATGGCGGCCCAGCCGCCCTGCTGGTCAAAGTCGGTGAGGCGCAGTTCATCCACCCATACTTCCACGCACTTGCTGGTGCCATCATCAGGTGCCCACGGATTGGCCTGGTCGCCATCGCGCTTGGGGTTGCGTATGCCGATCATCACCGTGTTCATCAAGCTGAGGTTGGGATTGCCCACCACGGTCACGCGCCGGTCGCCGTCCATGGTGGTGAACCGCTGGTTGATGGGGTAGCCCATTTGGTTGCGCTGGATCTTGGCGTCGTTGAGCTTGGCGAATTCCACCACCATGTTGTTGGCCTCGGGCCACACGCTGTAGGGGTCGTTGTTGTAGTAGGGCGAGGGCACCATGGGCACCTCGTACTCGTAATAGTTCTGCTCGTAATCGTTGCCCAGGCGGATGAACACGCTAACATCGCCGTATGCCAGCGGCCTGATCGGGTCGGCGGATTCGGCGTGGACGTACATGCGCAGTTTCTTGTAGCTGCGCACATCCAGGCTCACATTGCGGAACACGGCGCGGGCATCGCCGTCGCGCAGGCCGCAAGTGGTGAGGTCCAGGGATTGCTCGTTGAGCGCGCGCAGGTTGGCGCTGGCAATGTCGGTTTCCTGGTTGATGCCGGGTGGCAGCACATAGTTGATGGGGATGCGGTTACCGTTCTCCTCGATGTTCACGGCGGCCACGTCGAAGGTGGTCTGGTCGGGGTCGCCGCCGATCACTTCTCCGGGCGTATCAAGGCTTTGGGTGTATTTGCGCCATTCGCCGCGCACGAAATCGAGCCGGGCAAAGCGCAGCACCACAGGCTGCGACCAGCCGTGCATGAACATGCGCATGAAACGGATGGAGCGGAAGTCCTGGATGCCGTTCACCCTTTTTTCGGGTTGGCGCACCGGCACCTTGAATTGGTACCAGTAAACTTCCTTGCCGCTGGGGCTGCGGCCCAGTATGCGGTCCGTGATGAAGTTGCGGCCCACCACCATTTCCGAGGGCTTCAGCTTGATGCGGTACTGGAAATAGCTTTCGCTTTCGCTCAGGTTCTGGTCCTGGTTGATGTCCTCTGTGGTGGGCAGCGTGGTGTACTGGGTGGGGTAGGATTCGGGGCTGTCCTCATCGGTGATCGAGTTGCCCTCCAGCCCGTTGAAGCGCTTATAGCGGTCGAGTATGGAGCGTGGCGGGCTGTCGAGATCGCTGCCCCTGAAATAGTGGTAATCATCGGCCGAGGGATCGTTGATCCACCTGGCGCGCGCGCCGGGGTTCAAGGCGTTCAGGTAATCGGCGAAGAAGGTCTGCTCGTTCAGCCCGCTCTGGAATGCATTGGCATCGTTGCTGGCCAGGCCGTCCATGCCCACGTCCTGGTAGCGGTAGGTGTTCAGGTCGGTAATGGCGAACGCGTTCACCACGCTTTGCGTGGTGGGCACCACGCCCCAGGCTGTTTGGTCCACCGTGGCGGCCAGGTCGGACGGGTTCTTGGGCAATCCGTTCTCGAAGCTCTTGCGGCTGTCACGCAGTACGTCCTCGCTCAGGTTGCCCAGGTTGATGTAGAGGTCGCCCCCGGTGGTGTTGGGCGAATCCACGTTGCTGGCGGGTTCGCCTTCGGAGTTGCTCACCGTGTTGGCGAAGGGGTCCATGATCCAGAATTGCACCGTTTCGATGTTGCTGGCCTCGAAATCGGTGGTGGTCACCCTGCGCTGTATGCCGGCCCAATTGTTCTCGGGCTGCTGCAGGTTGCCCTGGTTGTCCAGGTCGGGATTGTAGTTGTAGGGTCCGCGCTCGGTGGGGTAATAGGCCAGGTCCAGCACGGGGATGTTGCTGGGCGTGCCGGTTGCGAGCTGCCTGTTGGGGAACACTTCCTTTTCCAGCACCTCGCGCGAGCGGTTGTCGGTATCGGAACCGTCGGGCAGCGGTGGTTTCAGGCTGTTGTTGTTGAAGAACAAGGGGTCGATGACGTACCATGCCATCAGTGCGCGCCTGAAGCCCGTGCGCAGGTCGTTGATGAACTCGCCCTCGGGGAAGAGGTCGCCTGTTTGGCCTTGTGGCGTGGCGGCCAGGAACCATTGGCTTTGGGTGCGCATATCGATGTTGCTGATGCTGCCCTCGAAGTCATCGATATAGCTGGTGCCGTTGCGGCCAATGGCCTTGCTGTGGCCAGGTATGAGGTAGGCGGCCTCGGCGCTGGCGTCAATGGAACTGGTTTCCTTGGTGGCGTAGAAGGGCAGCTTGTCCACCAGGCGGGTGATCAGGCCGCTCTCCTTCTTCCAGTTGGCGTCCAGGCCCAGGATGGTGTTGGCGATCGGCTCGTCGCCCACGTTCACCTTTTGGGTGAGCGGACGCTCGTACAGGTTCATGATCGTTCCGCCCAGCACCAGGTCCTTGCTCATTTTGTAATCGAACCTTGCACCGGCCAGTGTTTTCGTTTGTATGCTGAACAGCGTGTTGCTTTCCAGGCTCACATTGATCGGCGTGCCGCTTTCGAGTATGCCCTGGTTCAGGATCTTCACGCGGCCCAGGTTGTAATCCACGGTATAGTCCTGGTTTTCCACAAGCCGCACACCGCCGGCGGTCACGCTCACCGAGCCTTGCGGAATGTTCACGGAATTGAGGCTGATCACATCGCTGCTCGCGCTCTTGAAGCTTCCCTTCAGCTTGAAGCGGTTGAGCTCGGGCATGTTCTCGGCCGCCGTTTTGGTACTGTCGTACAGCGCTTGGAACACGATGTTCTGGCGCACCAGCGTGTCCTGCACGGGGCTGGCCGGGTTGGGCCCTATGAGCCTTCGGTTGAGGTAGCTGCCGAAGGGTTCGAGCACGGGGAAGAAAACTCGGCCGTTCTGCGCGTTGATGGTGCCGCCCATGGTGGCGGCATTGTCCACCCAGTCGAACCAACCATCGGGGTTGGGCGCCAATTGTTGGTCGAGCCTATCGAGGCCGAGCGCTTGCAGAAGGGTGACCTGGTCGATTGGGGCCCGCGGAATGTAGTTGAGGTCCACCCCGGTGGTGGGGTTGTTGTACAACAATTCGAGCCTGAAATCCTGCGGGTTCACTTGGAAGGCGCCCAGCGAGTAGACGTTCTTCATCATCAGGTCCCACAGGGGCAGGCGCGGGTCGGTGATGGTGGCCTTCAGCAGCCTTACCACCAGGGCCTTGGGCGGCGCCACGCCATCGGTGCTGAACTCGCCCACTTGGTAGGTTTGCCCTTGGTAGGTGTACTGGTAGGCGACGGCCAGCACCTCGTCGTTGTTCAGGTTCTGGTTCAGGCCGATGAAGCCGAGCCGTTCGTTCAGGGTGTATTCGTTCGGTGTGAGCAGCCGGGCGCTTTCGAGCTTCTCGTAGTTGCGGCTGGCCTGCATGCCCATTACCTGCAGGGCCGCGGCGGCATTGGTGAACGAGCGGATGCCCGCGTTGTTGGCCACCAGGTTGTACAGGTTGTTGGCATCGTTGGCCGCCGTGTTGCCGGGCCCGTCCACCAGCATGCCCGAGTTCACCAGGTTGGCGCTGACCCGGTTGGCGGCCACGCTGGCGGGGCTGGCATCCTCGCCCAGGTCGGTGAAGGCCACGATGTTGCGGTTGTTGGTATAGTCGCTGCGCGTGTTGGTCACCCACACTTCCACCTTGGTGATCTGCACGCCGCTGTTCACGGTGGGCAGCGTGCGCATGGCATTCTCGTAATTGTCGCGGAAGTAATAGCTGAGGAAGTAGTATTTGTTGGCCTCGTACTGGTCGCCCTTGATCTCGAAGTTGGTGGTTTGCGCGCCTCCGGCCACGGCAATGTTCTTGCGTTGGCCTTTCTCCTGGCTGAAGATGGCCGTGGCGGTGAGGCGGCCGAAGCGCAGCTCGGTCTTCAGGCCGAATAGGCTTTGGCTGCCTTGGATCAGTTGGCCCGTAAGCGGCAGGCTCACGTTCCCGGCCTCGAGCTTCTGTATGATGTCGTCCTCCTCGCCGGCGAAGTTCAATTTCACCTTGTTTTCGAAATCGAAGGTGGCCTCGGTGTTGTAGCTGGTATTGATCTTCAGCTTGGTGCCGATGTTGCCCACCAGGTTGAGCTGGATCTTCTGGTCGAAATTGAAGGTGGTGATCTTGCGCTGGTTCACCGGTATGCGCGGGTTCTCCGTTTTGCTGGTGTTGAGGCCGAAGGTGACCTCGGCGCTGCCCTGCGGCCTGATGTCGATGTTGCAGCCGCCGAAAATGCGGCAGAAGGCCTCGCTGCGCACCTGTATGCTGGGGATCAACCCTTTGGCCGCGCGCTCGGTCTCCTCCTGGTTCTTCTCGGTCCAGTAGGTCTTCATGGATTTCTCCATGTCGTAGTTCAAGTACTCCTCCAGCGACATGCTCTGCGGCGGCCTGTAGTCGATATTCTCGCCCATGCGGCTGCGCAGGATGTACTGGCCCGTCTCGGGATCGTACACCACGTCGTTCGTCACGTTGCTGGGGGTGCCCAGGTCAATGGTGCCCGTATTGTCGTCGCCGGTGGCCGGTGGGTCGGTGATGGGGTATGGCAAGTGCACCTGTGGCGTGTCGGGTGGTGCTTGCGCCCAGGCATACGCCCATGCCTTTTGCGCCAGCGATCCGGTGGCCAGCACGCACAGCAGGAGTGCCAAGCGCAGGAACCATTGAACGGGGCGGGCAGGTATCATCGGATCGGGCCAGCGGTCAATTGTTCTTGAGCACGAGCCGGATCAGCTCCTCCACCCCGGGCGGGTCGTTCTTGTGCTCGTTCATCACCTTGTTCAGCCCCCGTTCGGCCTTGGTACGGTCCACACCTAGCGACACCAGCGCCGATAACGCTTCCGCCTTTGCGGTATTGCCCGTGCCCGCCGTGCCCAATATGCGGGCCTCGATGGGGTCGGCGGCCAGTTTTCCCTGCAGCTCCTGCACGATGCGCTGGGCCAGCTTCGGCCCGATCCCCTTCACGGTACGCAGCACGTTTTCATCGCCCACCAGAATGGCGGTGCGGAGGTCGCTCGCGCTGCGCGCGCCCATGATGGCCAGCCCTAACGTGCTGCTTACGCCCTGCACGGTGGTCACCTGCCTGAAGAGATGCCTTTCGGCCGTATCGCTGAACCCGAACAGCTTGTGCTCGCTTTGCCCGCTGCGCACGTCCACGCTGATGGTATAGTGGATGAAAAGCCTCGCTTGGCCCTTTTCCGGAAGCCGCGCACTGGTTTCCGGGGTGATGTACACCAGATAACCCACACCACCGCATTCCACCACCGCATGGGTGGGCGAGCGCTCGGTGATCTCGCCGCGCAAACTATCTATCATCAACGGCCTCCCCGCGGTTTTGGTCGCGTTCGGGAGAAGGGTACAGGTGCTACAATGCGCTACGGGATTTGGCCAAAAGGGCTGCAAAATAAGCGCAACTCCGATACTGCGCCTTCTCCCGCCGAATTCGTGGGTTCCAAGGCCCGTGCATACAGCAAAGCCTGATGGCCACCGGCCTTAACTTGGCAACATGAAGATCGTGTTTTTCACCGGCGCCGGCGTGAGCGCCGAAAGCGGCCTGCGCACCTTTCGCGACAGCGATGGCCTTTGGGAAGAATACCGCATCACCGATGTGGCCACGCCGCAGGCCTTCGCGCGCGACCCCGGAATGGTGCTGCGCTTCTATGAGCTGCGGCGCCAGCAAGTGCTGCAGGCCAAGCCCAATGCGGCGCATCTGGCCATTGCCGGCCTTGAGGATGCGGCCGATGTGCGCGTGGTGACCCAGAACATCGACGACCTGCACGAACGCGCCGGAAGCAGCCGGGTCATGCACTTGCACGGCGAGATCCTGAAGGCGCAAAGCTCGCGCGACCCCGCATTGGTGGTGCCGGTGCCCGCGGAGGGCATCAAATTGGGTGACCTATGCCCGTTGGGGTCACAATTGAGGCCGCATGTGGTATGGTTCGGCGAGGAAGTGCCCATGCTGGGGCCTGCTGCGGAATGGATGGCCGATGCCGACCTGGTGGTGGTGGTGGGCAGCTCGCTGCAGGTATGGCCCGCTGCAGGCCTGGTGCACCATGCCCCGCCCGGCTCGCCCGTGCACGTGGTGGACCCTGCCGCAGTGGAGGGCTTTGCCATGGGCGGGCGGCCCGTTACCTATTGGAAAGAAGCGGCCAGCACAGGCGTACCCATGCTGGCCGACCTGTTCAGGCAGGGAAAGCTTTAGCGTGCGATCACCAAACGCTTGGTGGCAAGGGCCTTTCCGTTACGCTCGATCACCGCGAACCACACACCGTTGCCGAGATCAGCGCTGCCCAGCACCACGCGCCCCTGCGCTGCGCCCAGGTTCTTCACCAGTTTGCGCTCGCCCAGCAGATTGTAGATGGAAAGGCGTGCACCCGAAGCGGCGAGGTCGTAATCGAGGTTGATGTTACCGCCGACCGAAGGGTTCGGGTACACCGAGAACCCGCGCACATGGGCCAGTTCGGCCACGCCCGATGGTTCGGCCGCGGTGAACACAACATCAACTGAATCCGCCATGCTGGGCTGGTCCACATCGAACCAGATGTAGCGCATGGTGTTGGACCCGCTTATGCCCTTGGGCATGTAATCGCCATAGAAACCTGGCCACTCCTCCCCTGCCGCCATGGCGATGGGCTGCGGGCTGGTCCATACCGGGCTGAAACCCGCATCGATCGGATCGTAGCACTGGAACCAGCAGAAATAATTCTGCGTGCCGGGCAGCACGTCCAGCTCCACCCGCTTCACGTTAATGGTGCGCGCCACGCCGGAGGTATTGGTCACCAGCAACGCCTGGCTAAGGATCTGGAATGGATCGGGCGTGAGGTCGGCGTTCACATGCAGCACGGTACCGTTCACCAGGGCACCCTGTGCGTCGGTAATGGCCACGAAAGGCGTTTGTGCATGTGCCGTGCCCACCGCGGCGGCCAAGGCAAGGGTCAGTGCGTAAGGTATCTTCATCGTTGGGTATCCTTGTCCCTGCAAAGGTAACCTCTGATCATGGGCCCACGCCCCGCCGCAGGCCGCCTTGCGCCGGCTACGGGAATCCAAGTGTGGGCCAGCATTGCGAACGACTTCCCGTACGGGGAAAGTTTACTTTCGGCCTTCGCCTTGGGCCTGTGCCTAACCAAACAAACCCCCTTTCATGAAAAAACCGATACTCCTCGCCACCGCCATGTTCCTTCTGGGCAGTACAGCCTTTGCCGACTGCCCGCCCGGCAGCTCGGAGGTGATCGTAAGCGTTACCACCGATGCCTATGGCAGCGAGACCACCTGGTCGCTGACCGGCCCCGGCGGCTCGCCCGTTTACTCGTCCGGCGGCCCGTACAACAATTTGAGTGCAGCGGGCACTACCCCGCAAACGCCGGAAGCGGTATGCATTCCGCATGGCAGCGTGGTGGTCTTCACCATCCGCGACGAATTTGGGGACGGCCTTTGCTGCAACTATGGCCAAGGCACGTACAATGTGAAGGTTGACGGCACGGTGGTGGTGGCCTACGCCAACTTCCAAAGCATGCGCACGGTAACCTTCCAGGTAGGGCCACAAATGGCGAATGACGTGGCGATGTTCGCGCTGAACCTGCCCGCCATGATGGGCGCGGGGAATACCAGCATCACGGGCACCATGCGCAACTTCGGCACCAGTGCCATCAGTTCCTTCCTGCTAAGCTACAGGGTGAACAACGGCAACGTGGAGACCGCAACGATCAACGCCAACGTATCGGCCGGCGGGCAGTACAATTTCACGCACCCCACCGCATGGGCGGCCACTGCCGGCACGCACACGGTAAAGGCCTGGGTAAGCTTGCCCAGCGGCCCGGACGGCTACCCCTCCAACGACACCCTTACCACATCGGTAAGCGTGGCCACCCAGCAGGTAACCCGCACCGCCCTGCTCGAGGAGTTCACCAGCTCCACCTGCCCGCCCTGCTACCAACTGAACGTGGTGAACGGCTTCGATGCCATGTTGACCAACATGCAGACCAACCAGCCCGGTTCACACTTGGCCGCCATCAAATACCAGATGAACTGGCCCGCACCCGGCAACGACCCCAGCTACAATGGCGATGGTAATAGCCGCAGGCTTTATTACGGAGTGGGTGGCGTGCCTGATCCCTACCTGGAAGGCACCAGCGTTTGGCCGCCAACATCCACGCTGATCAACAACGCCATCGCAAAGCCCTCCTTCGTTTCCATGGATGTTTCGTACACGCTGAACGGCACCACCGTTGACGTAACGGTCAACGTAACGCCGCACTACTCAGGCGTGGGCTACAAAACCTACATCGCCATCACGGAGGATTTCTACAATTACCCCGGCGCCTATACCCCGCAAAAGGATTACCACTACGCCATGCGCAAGATGCTGCCCAACGGCAACGGCATCAGCATGTCGCCATTGGTGGCCGACCAAACCCAGACCTTCACGCAGAGCTATACGCTCACCGAAGGCGGCCCTGCGCAGGGGAACTACAACCTTTGGGGCAACGTGAACGGCATCACCATTGTGGCCTTTGTGCAGCATGTCTCCTCCAAGGAAGTGGTGCAGGCCGCGTTCGCGGCATCGCCGGTAGCGGGCATCGATGAGCAAGTAAAGGCCAACGACCTGCTTCGCGCATGGCCCAACCCCACCGACGGCAAGCTGTACCTGCGTTACGAACAGCCTGCGGGCAAGGACGCCACCGTTGAGGTATTCAATGCCTTGGGCGAGCGCGTGCTGGGCGAGCAGCGCCGGTTCGCCACCAGCGGGCAAGTGGAGGCCATCGACCTGCAAGGCCAGCAGCCGGGCATGTACCTGGTGCGTGTGACCACCGAGGGCCGTACCTCCACCCAGCGCATCAACCTGATCCGCTGACATCCGTAACGAAAAGGCCGACGGACATACGTTGTATGCACCGTCGGCCTTTTTCTTTGGCCCGCCATTTGGGAGCACGGCTCCCCGAACCCAAAGTCGAACAAACCGCAACATGAAAAACACGCTCCTGGCCTTGGCCTTCACCTTACCGGCCATGCTCAATGCCCAATCGGGCAAACTGCCCGCCGTTACCGTGCAGAACATGAACGGCCAGAAAATATCCACCGCCACCTGGCAGAACGGCGGAAAGCCCATGATCATCAACTTCTGGGCGACCTGGTGCGCACCGTGCAAGCGCGAGCTGAACACCATACACGACCTCTACCCCGACTGGCAGAAAGAGACCGGCGTGAAGCTGATCGCCGTGAGCATCGACGACACCCGCAGCGTGAACCGGGTAAAGCCCTACGTGAACGGGCAGGCCTGGGACTACGAGGTATTCCTCGACCCCAACGGCGACCTGAAGCGGGCGCTGAACGTGAACAACATCCCGCACACCTTCCTTGTGGACGGCAAAGGCAACATCGTTTGGCAGCACAACAACTACGAGCCTGGCGATGAACTGCAGCTTTACCAGCAAGTGAAGAAACTGGTGGGCAAATAAGCGCTTGGGCCATCTCCTTGCGGCGGTGGCCTATACCTTTCCCCGCCAGCGCCGGCATGGCCGGCCCCGAACTTGTCACGCATGCCAACGACCTGCATGGCCCTTTCAAGATCCACCTTCCTATTGCCGTTGCTGCTTTTGGCCTGCGGGCTAAATGCCCAGGACGGCGGCCAGATCCATGGCAATTTCAGCTTCGATGGCCAGCTGTACAACGAGGACAAGGAGATCGGCGCGGAAAAGCCGCCGTCCGACTTCGGCATGAACTCGTGGACCAACCTGATCTACCGCAGCGGCAATGGCAACTTCGATGCAGGCATGCGGTTCGAGAGCTATTTGCCCGCCATGCTGGGATATCCGGCCGGGCAGCCCTACAGCGGCTCCGGCATCGGG
>JBIQMI010000018.1:13748-22340 GCA_044463585.1 Cryomorphaceae bacterium | reverse complement strand
ACGGCCGCGGCCTCGTGGCATCGTTCCTTGATGATCTCCAGGCTCTCCGGGGTGCCGTAGTCGAGCACCAGCATGTTCTGCACGGCCTCCGGCATGATGCCCGGCGCGCCAGGGTAGCTTTTCTTGCTCTTGCTGCCGCGAATGATCACTTCGTCGTTGATGCCGTGGTAGCTGCCGCTGAAGGAAATGATCAAACTGCGCCCGGTTACCGTGCGGGCCATGCGCATTGCGCCCAGCACGGCCTCGGAACCTGTGTTGCATACCGCGGCACGTTCGCCACCGGTCAGCTCGCAAAGCAGTTCGCACACATCAGCGGCCAACGGCGTCATCGGGCCGATGTCAACGCTTTGGTCCAACTGGTGGTGGCAGGCCTCGCGGATGAAATCGGGCATGTAACCGAACATGGATGAACCGAAACCACTGAGGATGTCAACGTACTCGTTGCCATCGATGTCCCACAGGTGGCTTCCGCGGCTGCGGTCAACCACCACTTGGTAGGTGAGTTCCTTGGTCTGCGGCTTGAACCCGGTGACCACGCGCGGATCGGCCATGTGCTCGCGGTGTTGCTGCGTGAAGGCCTTGCTCTTTGCGGTTTTTTTGTTGTAGCGCTCGGTAAAGCTGTTCAGCCACGCGCGCTGTTGTGGCGTGAATTCGTCGACCTTTTCCTTGCTGATCCGGGCCTGCGCGCCGAATACTTTTTTCAGTTCCGGCGCATCCTCGAGTGCGTTCGTTGCTGGTTGGGCCTGGCCGGCCTGGGCGCTGGACTTGGCAGGAGCTGTGGCCCCCGCACCCGTCCAGTGCGGCAGGATGTGGTCCGCCAGCTTGTCCAAGTTGGGAAGGTCCTCGTTCAGTTGGCGGAAGCTCACCTTCACGCCGAATTTCTTGCTGAGCGAGGTGGCCACCTGTGTGAGGAAGAGCGAGTCGAGGCCCATCTCCAAAAAGGTGTCCTCGTTGCTGGCCTCTGCCAGTTCAAGCCCGCTGCTTTCCTCAAGCAACACCTTGATCTGTGTGATCAATTCCTCTTTCGGCGAAAGTGCCGCGCCTGCATCCGTGGTGGTGGCGGGTACAGCGGCCAAGGCCCTTTCCGGGGCCGCGGCACTTGATCTGGCGCCCACGAGGGCCACCGGCTCCACCCAATGGCGCACACGCTCGAAAGCGTATGTGGGCATTGGGATGCGGTGGCGTGTTTCGCGCTCAAAGAATTTGCCATGGTCTATCTCGATGCCCGATTGCCACAGGCCACCCACGGCGCGCAGCAAGGCGGTCATCTCAATGCCGTTGCCCGATCCCGAGCCCATGGAGGATACGGCCACATGGCGCTTGGGGTCCTTGCTTTGCTGGCGTGCCAAGGTGGTGGCCGTGGTGCGCGGACCCACTTCCAGCATCACGCTATCGTTCTCCTCCCACGCGAATTTCACGGCTTGGGCAAAACGCACCGTGGCGCGCACATGGCTGCTCCAGTAAGCCGCGCTGGTGGCTTCCTCGTCCTTCATCCAGCTCGCCGTTACCGTGCTGATGATCGGTATGCGCGGGGTGTTCAAGGCGACGCTTTCCACCACTTTCCGGTAGGCCTCCACCATGGGTTCCATCATGGGGCTGTGGAAAGCGTGGCTCGTCACCAGCAACTTCGCTTGTATGCCATCGGCCTCCAGCGCAACTTGCAATGCGGTAATGGCCGCTGTTGGCCCGCTGGCCACGCATAGTTGCGGGCCGTTGTTCGCGGCAATGCTGCAGCCTTCCGGCAACCTCGGCAGCACATCTTCTTCCGCGGCCCGTATGCTCAGCATGCTGCCCGTGGGCAGCTCCTGCATCATGCGGCCACGGTTGGCCACCAGCATCACGGCATCCTCCAAGGAAAATACGCCCGCCAGGCAGGCCGCCGCGAATTCCCCGATGCTGTGGCCGATCATGGCTTGCGGGCGGATGCCCCAATGGATCCACAGTTGGGCCAAGCTGTAATGGATGGTGAACAATGAAGCTTGGGTGTAGATCGTTTGCTTCAATTGCCCGGCGGCCTCTTCTTCCTTGCCCGCTTCCGGGAAAATAATTGCTTTCAGGTCAGTGCCCAGTTCCTTGGTGAAAAGGGCGCAGCAACGGTCGAAGGTTTCAGCAAAGACCGGCTCGCTCGCATATAGGTCGCGTCCCATGCCCACGTATTGCGAGCCTTGGCCGGGGAACATGAATACCACGCCTGGCGCGGCTTCGTGCAATTCGCGCGTGCTGATGGCATTCGGGTCCTTGTTGTCGATCGCGTGCACCAGGTCCTGATGGCTGTTGCCCGTGATCAAACGGCGGTGCTTGAACGATCGCCGCCCCACCATCAATGTATAGGCCGCATCGGCCAAGGAAGCTTCCGGATTGCGCCCGAGCCAGTCGCGCAGGTTCCCGGTCATCGCGTCAAGGCTGGCCTTGCTCTTGGCGCTCAGCAGGAACAACTGCTGGCCGCGGCCTTCGCTGGATGCTTCCCGCACAGGTGCTTCGCCCAGGATCACGTGTGCATTGGTTCCACCAACGCCGAACGATGAAACGCCCGCCAAGCGCGGCTTCCCGCCCCGTGGCCAATCGATGTTCGCATCGGCCACCCGGAACGGGCCATCGGCAAAGTTGATGGCAGGGTTGGGCGTGCTGTAGCCCACATTCGCGGGGATCACGCCTTCCTTCAATGCCAAGGCGGTTTTGATCACCCCGGCAGCGCCGGCCGCTGCGGTAAGGTGGCCGATATTGCTCTTCACGGAACCGAGCACACACGTCTTGGCCGGTGCCGGGCGGTTGTCATTTCCGCGGAAGGCAAGGGTGAGCGCTTCCACCTCAATGGGGTCGCCCAAAGGCGTGGCAGTGCCATGGGCCTCCACGTAACCGATATCCTCCGGCCGCACGCCGGCATCGGCCTGGGCCATGGCGATCACTTCGGCCTGCCCGCGCACGCTGGGCGCGGTGAAGCTGGCCTTTCCACTGCCGTCGTTGTTCAGGGCGCTGCCCTTCACGGTGGCGTAAATATGGTCACCGTCGCGAATGGCGTCGTCCAGGCGCTTCAGCACGATAATGCCCACACCGTCGCTGAAGCTGGTGCCTTTCCCTTCCGCATCAAAGGCGCGCGTACTTCCATCCGGGCTGTACATGCCGCCTTCATTGTAAGTAATGCCGCTGTTGATCGGGGCGGTGATGGCGATGCCGCCGGCCAAGGCCATGTCGCATTCCCCGTCGCGCAAGGCCTTGCTCGCCTGGGCAATGGCCACAAGCGACGTGCTGCAAGCGGTGTGGATGCTCAAGGCAGGCCCGCGCAGGTCGAATTCGAACGCCAGCCGCGTTGCGATGTAGTCTTTTTCATTCCCGGTCATCACCTGGAAATCGCCCACCTGCTCGATCAGCTCGGGATGGCCGATCACGTTGCGCGTGAAGTAGGTGTTGTTGCCCATGCCGGCATAAACGCCGATCAAGCCGGGAAAGCGGGACGGATCGTATGCGGCATCTTCCAATGCTGCCCAAGCCGTTTCCAGGAATACCCGTTGTTGCGGGTCCATGAGCGCGGCCACACGGGGATTCACGCCGAAGAAGCCCGCATCGAACTTGTCCGCATCGGCGATCACGCCGCGGGCCTTTACGTAATCCGGGTCGTTCTTCACCTCATCCGGTATGGACGGGTCGATCTCTTCCACTGACCAAGTGGTGATGGCGTTCTTTTTTGCAAGCAGGTTTGCCCACAGCTGTTCCACACTTTCTGCGCCAGGGAAACGCCCGCTCATGCCAATGATGGCAATTTCCGGGTGCGGCGAACGGTCGCGGGCCTGCGCGCGCGCCTGCGCCATTTCAGCGGGGTTGGCGGAGTGGGCACCACCTTCAAGGAAAGCGGCACAAGCCCGGATCGTGGGGTGCTGGTACAGCTTCACAATGGGCAGCTCGAAGCCGTGGCCTTCGAGCTCGGCCACCGCTTGGATGCTGAGCAGTGAGTTGCCCCCAAGGTCGAAGAAGTTGTCATCAATGCCCACGCGGTCAAGGCCGAGCAGTCCGGCCCAAATGCCCGCGATCGTTTTCTGCACCGGGGTGGCCGGCGCAGCATAGGCCACATCAAGGTCCGGCCTTTTCACGTCCGGGGCAGGCAATGCGCTGCGGTCGATCTTGCCGCTGGGTGTTCGAGGTAATTCACTTACGGCCACGAACGCCGAGGGCTGCATGTAATCGGGCAGCAGGCCTGCGAGGTGCTTGCGAAGCTCATTGGTCCCTACCGGCCCCTCGGCCAAGTAGTAGCCGATCAAGCGCTTCAATCCGGGCCGGTCCTCACGAACGCTGGCCACGGCCTGCTTGATGGCAGGCAATTGTTCCATGACAGCCTCCACTTCGCCCAATTCAATGCGGTAGCCCCGCACCTTTACCTGTCCGTCGATGCGGCCCTTATAGTCGATGCTGCCGTCAGGGAGTTCCACTGCCTGGTCGCCGGTACGATAGAGGCGGCCACCCTTGGTGAACGGGTCGGGGAGGAAACGTTCTGCGGTAAGGTCATCGCGGCCGAAGTAACCCTTGGCCACGCAGGCGCCGCCCAGGAACAATTCACCCTCCGTGCCTTGCTCCACCGGTTGCATGGCCTCGTCCAACACCAGCAATTTCACATGGTCGATGGCATGGCCGATGCTTGGCAGGGCCGGCCATTGCGATGGATCGCCCTTCAACTCAAGCTCGCTTACGACATGGCCTTCCGTGGGCCCGTACTGGTTGCAGAAGCGGCAGCCCGGCAGGTGCTTGAAGAGGTTGGCAATGGCGGGGGTAATGCGCAACTGCTCCCCGCTGGTGAATATTTCGCGCAGGCTGGCAGGGACTTCACCCGTGCGCTGCACGGCCTCTGCCAGGTACTGCAGGGCCACGAACGGTACAATGATGCGGTTGATCCGTTGCGCGATGATCTTGCGCAAAAGCTGTGTGCTGTTCAACCGGTCCTCGTCGGTGATCAGCACTAGCGTGCCACCTTGGGCGAACGTGGTGAACAACTCCTGGAAGCTTACGTCGAAGCTGATCGGGGCGAACTGCAAGGTGCGATCACCCTCGCCAAGCACGGAAGTGCGCAATTGCCATTGGATCAGGTTCAGCAAAGGTGCATGGTGCATGGCCACTCCCTTGGGGCGGCCGGTGCTGCCCGACGTGAAGAGGATGTAGCATAGGTCATCTGCCGTTGCAGGGCATTCATCCGCGGACGGTCCTCCATTGGCCAGGTCCAACTTATCGATCAGTAACAGATGGGCACCGGCGGGAAAGAGGTGGGCACGCGCACTGTCCGTGATCACCACGGGAGGTTGGGCATCCTCAAGCATGATCGCGATCCGCTCGTTGGGGTAGGAGGGGTCGATGGGAACGTAAGCGGCCCCTGCTTGCACGATGCCCAGAACGCTGTATATCAGCTCGGGCGATCGTTCCAAACACAGGCCAACATTGGCTCCGGGCTTGATGCCTTGCTGCACCAATAGCGCCGCGATCCGGCTGGATCGCTCACCCAATTCGGGGTAGCTGATCTCTTCGTTCCCTGCAATAAGGGCCAGCTTGCCGGCCCGCTTGGCCGCTGCTTTGGTCCACAGTTGATGGATGTTACGCGCTTCTGTTGGCTTGTTGGTCTGCATGAATAATGTCTACTCGGCAATTCGATCGTGATGGCACTTGAACGGACAATCTGCCGGAAGGTTGGCGTCCTTACAATCGGGTCCTAGACGGCCATTGCCGGTGTTCGTCGTAAAGTTAAGGCCGTTCATCGAGGAATGAATGATTATTCGCATATCCTTGAATGCGGGGCCTTGTCACACCGGTCGATCAATCGCTCCGATCCGGCGAATTGTGGCCAACCTGGGCCCGTTGGTGGGTTACATTCGCAACCCGCCCGGCGCAAGGGAGACCATGAGTGCCTTCGGCGGGTGCCATCAAAGGCTTTTTTGGACAAATCCAGTGTTGGTCGTGATCATTTGTGCAGTGAGGAACTTCGTAGGAGGGATACCCCGCTTTGGTGGTTCATATGTGGACTTCATCGGATCAGGGTTCCGTTCATGTAACCGTAGGGATGGAGGATGCGGTATAAGTGCAAGGCTACAAGCTGGGAAAAGCATAGCCACCTGCGTCTTCCAAACCAACTGATCAGTATGAAGCAAGTCATTGCGCTTTGCTTGGTGGGGATTTTCTCCATTGGCGCGTTCGGCCAATCCGTGTCGCAAAACGATGCTGTGATCTTATCCGCCGCGGTCCAAAATAGTCCGGCACGCATCACCTTATCCTGGCCTTCCCAGCCAAATTCGTCGAGCTATACGGTCTATCGCAAGATCAAGGGGAGCACGGATTGGGGACAAAGCATAGCCTCGCTCAGTGGCGCGGCCAGCCAGTATGTGGACAATGCGGTGACGTCCGGTGTGTATTACGAATATAAAGTGCTCAGGAGTGGCAATGGGAGCGGTACCGGCTACGCTGCATCAGGAATCGACCTCCCTCCGATTGAGGATCGTGGAGTCATGGTCGTATTGGTTGAGTCTGGTATTGCGGGCAGCTTGGCTTCTGAGTTGGGCCAGTTGAAGGAGGATTTGGAGAATGATGGATGGTCGGTGATTCGTCATGATGTGCCCTCATCAGCTCCTGCAGACGTAGCCAAAGGCTTGATCCAAGGTGAATACAACGCGGCGCCTAATCGTGTAAAAGCAGTTTACATTATTGGGCATGTTGCAGTGGCGCGTTCCGGTGCGTCAAATCCCGATGGGCATGCCAATAGGCAATGGGCCAGTGATGGATATTATGCCGATATGGATGGCACGTGGACGGGGCCTGTGGGCAACTTTACGCGAAGTGATTTCCCGAGTGCATTGGAGTTACAGGTTGGCAGGGTCGATTTTTCGAACATGCCTTCGTTTACGGCAGGAGAAGTTGCTTTGACCCGGAATTACCTGAACAAAAGCCACGCCTACAAAACGAAGCAAATTGTGCCCATGAACCGGGGTGTTCTGATGGACAATTTTGAGTACTTGGGCAATCCTTTGGCGGGTGGGGGGTATCGGGCCATTGGTACATTGGTGGGCCCGCAGAACTTCACCAAGCTGCCATCTTATAGCACGCCTTTCTATTCAGTTGTCAACAATCAAAGTTACTTGTGGACCTATGCCTCAGGAGGAGGGTCCATTTCGAGCGCGGATGGCATAGGGAATACCCAGAACTATGCCAGCACGGCGTTTGGAGGTGTGTTCAACATGTCCTTCGGAAGTTATTTCGGCGATTGGGACACTCCGGATAATTTCTTAAGGGCGCCGTTAGGCTCGGGCAATGCCTTGACCAATGTGTGGTCCGGCATTCCGCATTGGTACATGCACCATATGGGCATGGGCGACAATATCGGCTACTCGGCATGGGTGAGCATGAACAATACCGGACATTATGCCCCACAAAGCGGAGGATGGCAGGGTACCACATATAGTCGTATCCATATGGCCTTGATGGGCGATCCATCGTTGCGCATGAGCATGGTGGCGCGACCATCCAATTTGCAGGTGACCAACAACAATGGCCAAGCGGCATTCACGTGGAATCCCGCAATGGGCGGGGTGGACGGATACTTGATCTACGAGGTGGGGCAAGGCACAAATCCGCATGTGCGCCTCTCCCCGCAGGTCATCACCCAGACAAATTTCAGCAGCCCAGCAGTGCCGTTCGTGCCAGGAAAGAAATACATGGTGCGGGCCGTGAAACTTGAAACCTCGAACACGGGACGTTACTATAACCTTTCGCTTGGGGTCCAAGCCACAGCTTCGGGGACGGCCACGCCGGATTGTATGGGCGTGCCTGGTGGTAGCGCGCTGCCCGGTACCCCTTGCAATGACGGCAACCCGAACACGGTCAATGATAAGTGGACCAGCTATTGCCAATGCCAAGGAACTGCCGTGGTTTTCGATTGCAACGCCGTGCCCAATGGTCCTGCAATGCCAGGCACCCCCTGCAACGATGGTAATCCGAACACGGGCAACGATACCTGGAACAGCAACTGCGAATGCGTGGGCCAGGCGCTGGATTGCCTGGGTGTTCCCGGTGGCAGTGCCTTGCCGGGCACTCCTTGCGACGATGGCAACCCGAACACGATCAACGACAAGTGGAACAACAACTGCGAATGCCAAGGAACCGCAGTCATGATCGATTGCAACGGCGTGCCTAACGGCCCTGCCTTGCCGGGCACCCCCTGCAACGATGGTAATCCGAACACGGACAACGATACCTGGAACAGCAACTGCGAATGCGTGGGCCAGGCGCTGGATTGCCTGGGTGTTCCCGGTGGCAGTGCCTTGCCGGGCACTCCTTGCGACGATGGCAACCCGAACACGATCAACGACAAGTGGAACAACAACTGCGTGTGCAAGGGCACCTTGGTGGTGTTCGATTGCACCGGTGCGCCCAATGGCCCCGCGCTGCCGGGTACACCCTGCGATGATGGTAACCCGAACACGGGCAACGATACTTGGAACAGCAACTGTGAATGCGTGGGCCAGGCGCTGGATTGCCTGGGTGTCCCCGGTGGCAGCGCCTTGCCGGGCACTCCTTGCGACGATGGCAACCCGAACACGATCAACGACAAGTGGAACAACAACTGCG
>JBIQMI010000018.1:0-13648 GCA_044463585.1 Cryomorphaceae bacterium | reverse complement strand
CCGCGCTGCCGGGTACACCCTGCGATGATGGTAACCCGAACACGGGCAACGATACCTGGAACAGCAACTGTGAATGCGTAGGCCAGGCGCTGGATTGCCTCGGTGTCCCGGGCGGCAATGCCTTGCCTGGCGCGCCTTGCGACGATGGCAATCCGAACACGACAAATGATCAATGGAATGCCAATTGCGAATGCGTTGGCCAACCTGTGGATTGCAACGGGGATATCAATGGCACTGCCGAATTGGACGACTGTGGGATCTGTGCAGGTGGCAATACCGGTGTGATACCCAACGCGGACCAGGATAACGACGGCATCCCTGATTGCATGGACAACTGCCCGACCATTTACAACCCCGACCAAGCAGACTTCGATGGGGATGGCGTGGGGGATGTGTGCGACAATTGCATATGGGTATACAATCCCGATCAGTTGGACTTGAACAACGATGGCATCGGTGATGCCTGCCAAGCGAACATCGGCACTGGAATACAGGAAATCGAAAACGGTACCGGCACATTGACCATAATGCCGAATCCGGTGAGGGACATGGTGTTGGTGGAATACAGCGCCGGACGTCCCGCCACCTTGCGCATCATCGAAATGTCCGGCCGTTTGGTGCAGGAAATCCCTTATAAACCACATTTGGACGTGTCGGACCTGGCATCGGGCACTTACACGATCATGGCGCTGGACAAGGACGGACATGCCATGGCGCACGCCCGCATGGTGAAGCTCTAGCGG
The DNA here is from genome assembly GCA_044463585.1 of Cryomorphaceae bacterium. Lineage (GTDB taxonomy): Bacteria > Bacteroidota > Bacteroidia > Flavobacteriales_F > PHOS-HE28 > PHOS-HE28. The sequence goes on along the minus strand of JBIQMI010000018.1, from coordinate 12,905 downwards.
TAGCAGCGGTTAACCAGATGCGGACGCCTCCCAACTACTTGGGGGGCGTTCGTTTTTTTATGGAGTGGAAAAGCCGGTACGCGAATTATACCGGAGGTGTGCGCACGGTTCGTTAACCAACGTTTTCCGCTGTACGGCTGCCGTTCAAATGCTTAGGATCCCGAGTACCCGGACCAGCTCTTCGTCCATGTGGGGGTGGGCTTTCACCACTTCGGCAAAGGGCGGGAACACGATGCGGTTATTCACCACCCCCACCATTACGCCCCGTGCGCCACCCAACAGCGCTTCCACGGCGGCCACTCCCGAGCGGCTTGCGAGCAGTCGATCGTTGACCGTAGGGTTGCCACCGCGCTGAACATGCCCCAATACACTGACCCGGGTGTCGTAATGGCCGAACCGGTCCTTCACCTTGCGCGCCACTTCGTAGGCCCCACCTTCCTCATCACCTTCCGCAACGATCACGATCACGGATGATTTGCTTTTGGCCGAGCGCTCCAGCACGCCGATCAGCTCATCGATCCCCTGCTTGCGTTCGGGTATCATAACGAATTCGGCACCTGCTGCAATGCCGCAATGCATGGCAATGGCACCCGTGGTGCGGCCCATCACTTCCACAAAAAAAAGCCGATCGTGGGATGAAGCGGTATCGCGGATGCGGTCCACCATTTCCATTGCCGTATTGGTGGCCGTGTCGAAACCAATGGTCACATCGGTGCCGGCCAGGTCGTTGTCGATGGTGCCCGATATGCCCACTACAGGGATCTGGTGTTCCTTCATGAAAAGGTCGGCCCCCCTGAAAGTTCCATCACCGCCAATGGCCACCAGGCCATCGATGCCCAGTTGGGCCAAATTGGCCTTGGCCATGGCCCGGCCTTCTTGCGTGCGGAATGAATCGCTGCGCGCCGATCGCAGGATGGTGCCGCCGCGCTGGATGATGTTGCTGACATCGCGGATGCCCAGCGGCCTGATATTTCCCCGGACCAGCCCTTCGAAGCCTTCGTAAATGCCGCTCACTTTGGCCCCATGGTAATGGGCCGTGCGCACCACTGCCCTGATGGCAGCGTTCATGCCCGGCGCGTCGCCGCCGGAGGTAAGTACGCCGAGATGGCCCACGGCATGAGGGGAATGGGTCATGTGGCGGGCAACGTACGTTGCGCCGGCAACCGCAATTGATGCAGGCGTTCCTTCAGTTGCGGGTATTCCGGGCATGAACGGTCCAATGCACTGCCCAACACGAGGCCGAGCAGGTAGAATTTCCGGTCCAGCGCCGGATACCTGCGCAACAATTCGAACACTTCATTGGGGTGCTCGGCCACCGCGGCGTTCAAGCAGGCCCGCACCGCGGGATCGAAGTATGCATCGGCCGCTTCCGGGTCCAACTTGCCCAGGCATTGGCACAGGTCATCGGCCAAGCGTGCCGGTGGCGTGGCATGCTGCGCTTGTGCAGCATGCGCGAGCAGCACAGCTGTAACAAGGCCAATGATCAATTTCCACCAAATCATGCCGGGTAAAATTATCCACTTCCCGCAATGATCGGCCGGGTTTGGCCTGGTCCCTTATTTCGGCGGGTCGAATGCATTCGGGAACATCTGCTGCATGGCCGTGATGCCATCGTTCACTTTCGCCTGCTGGTCCAGCTTGAACGTGCGCAGTTTCCCTGCCAACTGCTCATCGCCCAAGGCCAGGATCTGCACCGCCAGCAGGCCGGCATTGCGCGAGCCGTTCACGGCCATGGTGGCCACCGGCACACCCGCGGGCATCTGGGCGATGCTCAACAATGAATCCCAGCCGTCAAGGCTATTCCTGCTTTTGACCGGTACGCCAATGACCGGTAACGTGGTGAGCGAAGCCACCATGCCTGGCAGATGTGCCGCACCACCCGCGCCGGCTATGATCACCTTCAGGCCGCGCCCAGCTGCACGTTGTGCATATTCCACCATGCGCAATGGCGTGCGGTGGGCGCTTACCACAGTGGCCTCGAAGGGCACGCCGAACTCCTTCGCCGTATCAATCGCCTCACGCATGACCTCAAGGTCGCTACGGCTGCCCATGATTATTCCGATCATCCGATGCTCTCTTTTTCACGGTAAGGCACAACCTTTCCGTGCTGCTTAACAATGGCCACGGCCTTGTCCACCTCGTGTTCGTTTTGGCCCAGCATGGTCACATGGCCCATTTTCCGGCCGGTGCGGGTCTGCTCCTTTCCATACAGATGGATGAAAGTGCCAGGCACGGACAAGATCTCGTGAATCCCCTGCATCACCGGGATGCCTGTTCCGCCTTCACCCACAAGGTTCACCATAGCGGCAGGGGCGTGCTTGCGGGTGCTGCCCAACGGCCTGCCCTTGTTGAGGCGGAGCATTTGGTCGAACTGTGAGCTGGGGCAGGCCTCAATGGTGTAGTGGCCGCTATTGTGGGCCCGGGGGGCGGTTTCGTTCACGAGCAGCTCATCGGTTTCGGTAAGGAACATTTCAATGGCATACACACCGGCCCCACCGAAAGCATTGGCCACGCGAATGCCCAGTTCCTTTGCCTGTTGCGTTGCCGACGGGCCACAGCGCGCAGGTGCCCGCAGCACGTCCACAAGGTTCAGTGCAGGGTCGAACACCATCTCCACGGGGTCGTAGGCCATGGTATTGCCGTCCTTGTCGCGTACGGCAATGACCGCCAACTCAAGTTTGATCCGGACCTGCTTCTCCAATACGTAAGGGCCCTGGAAAGAGGCGGGTATGTCGGCAGCGGATTGAATGGCCATGACACCTTTGCCGTCGTACCCGCCGGTGCGCGTTTTCAACATGCCCGGCAACAAGTGCGCATGCGTGTCCGCTTCAACAGCTTCGCGCAATAAGGCATATGGAGCCGTTGGAAGGCCGTGGGACACGTAGAACTCCTTCTGAAGCCCCTTGTCCTGGATCGTACGCAGCGTTGCACTGGCCGGTATCACGGTTTTGCCCTGTTGCTCCAAGGCCTCGAGCGCATCGGCGCTCACGTGCTCTATTTCAATGCCGACCACATCGGCGTCGGCGGCGAACCGCATCACCGTTTCGCGGTCATCGAACCGGCCCTGCATGTAGCGGTGCGCGAGCCAGGCACAGGGGCATTGTGGATCGGGGTCCAGCACATGCACCTCCACGTCGTACCGCAGAGCATTCTCGATGAACATGCGGCCGAGCTGGCCGCCACCAAGCAGGGCGATGCGAAGCGGTCCGTTCATGGGGCGAAGATACCGGCGCCCCCCGCACCGCGGTTCAACGGCGCAAACGCCGATGGGTGAACGGCATGAAGCGCTTTCCCACGGTGAACTGTACCGAACGGGATGCCGGGAACAGGTGCTCGTCCTGTGCAAGCAGATTGCTGCGCCCGTTGTAGTAACGAAGGCTCAGGTCCAGGCCCTTCCTGGAACCCAGGCCTAAACCGATGGAGACCCCCATGTCGAGCTTGCTCAGGCCATCCCGTGCATCCTCGCCGGCTGATGTGGCCCATAGCAAATAGCCGCCCCGTACACCAGCTTGAAGGTTGAAGCCATCGGCCAAGTAGTATTTGGCGTTCAGGGGCAATGCCGCTTCCAGCGTGCGCAGGGTGGCGGTGGCCCCATCGGGCGTGGTGTTCCCGGTGCCAGCGAAGGAGAGCACCAGTTCGGGCACGACCTCCAAACGCCGGGCGGCCCATACGGGTGCGTATAGTCCGGCAACGGCACCGGCCACGGGCCGGTAATTGGCGCGCTCAGATCGCCATTTGGCCGCTTGGGGCCCTGCCAAATACCCCAAGCCGGAACGGGCGCGGGTTTGGGCCGTTGCAGGAGCGGTGGCCAAAAGGGCCGCGAAACTGAATAGGATGACCTTGGATGGCATGGCTTGCAGAGTAATCCGCTTTACGCCATGAAGCATTTCCGGGTTCCACGGGAAAACAGAATTTGACAAGCGCGATCAAGCCACCGACCAGGATCCACCCGGTATCGACGAAGACTCAGCGGGAAACCGCGATGCGCCTCATCGCGACACCCTTCGAGGTATGGAGGGTGATCAGATAAAGACCCTGGGCCATGGCATCGGTTGCCATTTGGAATTGCCGGCCATTCGGCACATGTTGTTCGAGCACGCGTCCCGAAGCATCCATCAACAGCAATCGGTCCACGTCCATGCCGGACGGCCATTCCAAGGCCAGCATGCCCGTCCATTGCCGCAGGGCTATCCCATCCGCCTCGGTGGATGCAATACCGGCGCCTGTGCTGATCACGATCCGGTAATCCTCCGTTTCGCCCCAAGTGTAGCTGAAGCAGGGATCAGCCGCCTCGGGTTCATTGTCATCCGGGTAATAAACCCGGACCCGCAGCACCGTGTTGCCGGCAAGGGCATTATTCGGTACGGTGAACGGGAAGGAAACCGTTTGTCCAGGGGTGCTGGTAAGGGTTTCGCCCAGCTTTTCCGCAGCTGTGAATTGCCCGTTGCCATCGAAGTCGATCCATGCCGCCACAAAATCCTCGTAATAGTCGCCATTGGTTACTTGAAGGGTGTAGCTGCCGCCGCGCAGCAGCGTGGTGGAGTAGGAGCCGGTGTAATCGTGATAGTACGGCCCATCCGTGGCGCCGCTGCCCGTGTTGCTGATGGAGCCCAACACCACCCCGTTGATGAAGTCGCCATCAGCGGTGCCCACGGCGGAGATGGGAATGCATATCGGCGTTGAACCCGGGCTCACGATGTTCACGGTATAATCCTCTGTTTCGCCGTAGGCATAGGCAAAGCACGGGTCGGTGGGGCTGGGCTCACCGTTTCCATGGTACACTCCACGGATCCGCAGCCGTTTGTTGCCCAACGATGCGGTGCCTGGCACGGTGAAGTTGATGGTCTGGGTTTGGCCCGCCGCGGTGGTGGTGAATTCCCCCAGTTTCTCGTTAGGGGTGAAATTATTGTCACCGTTGTAGTCGATCCAAGCGGCATAATGGTCGGGGCTGTAGGCCCCCCCGGTGATCACCAAGGCGTAATTGCTGCCCCGCTGCAACACGGTGGACATCGCCGTGTAGTTCACGTAGCTCATGCCGGCCGAAAATCCATTGGATGCGTTGTTGATGCTGCCCAGCACCACGCCGCCGATGTAGTCACCGTCCGATGGCCCATTGGCCGACGTTGGGATGCAGGGCCCGGTAATGCCGCCGCTGCAGGCCGTGGATGTGAGCAGCGATGAGCGCACGCCGCTGAGGATGTTGTTCATTACGGTGGCCTGCCCATTGGTGAACATCACCGGGCAACTGCTGTAATCCATGAAGTTCTCGTATTGCGTAAGCGTACCGCACTTCATCAGGTTGGGATTGCTGCAGCTATAGGTCGGTGAGTTTGTTGGCGGGGTATCGCTGATGCCATCACCAGGGGAACAATTGCCCGCCCCCCAAGGATGGTCGAGGCCCAAGTAGTGGCCGATCTCATGCGTGGCGGTGCGATCGGTAGTACCGTACATGTAGTCCAGCACAAGCCCGTCGTACCCTGTTCCCACCACCCCGCCTTGCGGGAGGTAAGCATATCCGGCCGTGACGAACCCGCCAGTGGCACCGCTGCTGATGTTGCAGATCCAGATGTTGAGGTATTTCATCGGGTTCCATGCCGGCGTGCCGTGGGGCGCGAATTTCATGTCATCGGTTTCCGTGTCGGGGTCGAACCAGGTCTTGGTGGTCTGGTAGCGGTTGATGCCGGTGGTGGGGTTGCCGGACGGGTCCAGCGTGGCCAGGCAGAATTCGATCTGGGCATTGCCCCGCGAGGCGGTGAAGGGCGCGCGCACGTTGCCATAATCGCTGTTCAAGGCATTGTAATCCTCGTTCAGCTCGGTGATGATGTTATTGATCACGGCATTGCTTACGTTTTGCTGCTGCGTTCTCCATACCACGTGCACCACTACAGGAATGGTCCGGGCTCCGTCGCGGTCCGTGGCCTGCTGTTCGAGTTGCGCGGTCTCCAGCGCAATGTCAGCATGGATGCCGTTCCGCTGCATCCATCGTTCAGTGAGGGTGCGTGAAGGACAGTTGACCTGGGCGTGGAGGAGGGTTGCGGCGGCGAGGGCCACAAGGCAGAGTGGGGTGCGGAACATTGCGCGAAAATAGGGGCGCCGACCTTGAGGCCGTGTGCGGCCATGGCCCGGAAATGCGCTGGTGCGCTGCGCGAAGGGAGAGTCCTTGGGCTATGCGCTCAATTGCCGGATGGCCTCGGCCGGGTCCGGTGCGCCGAACACGCTGTTGCCGGCCACCAGTGCATCGGCACCGGCCATGGCCAGTTGCTTCGCATTGTCAACTGACACCCCTCCGTCGATCTCGATCATCAGGTCGAGGCGCTGCCCGGTGCGCATTTGGTGCAATTCGCGCAGCTTGTGGAAGGTGCGCGGGATGAAATGTTGGCCACCGAAGCCGGGGTTCACGCTCATCAGGATCACCTGGTCCAGGTCGGAAAGAATATCGTTGAGCAGGGTTACCGGGGTGTGCGGGTTTATGGCCACGCCGGCCTTCATGCCTGCCGCCTTAATGGCTTGTACCGTCCGGTGAAGATGGGTGCAGGCTTCATGGTGAACGGTCAGCCGGTCGGCACCCGCATCGCGGAATGCAGCGATGTACTTGTCGGGCTCCACGATCATGAGGTGCACATCGAATACCTTGCGTGTAAGGGGGCGCAAGGCTTTGATGACGGGCAGGCCGAAGCTGATGTTGGGCACGAAGACGCCGTCCATTACGTCCAGATGAAGCCACGGTGCCGGACTTTGATCGATCAATTCCACGGCTTTTGCCAAATGGGCGAAATCGGCCGATAGCAAGGAGGGCGCAACGATGTGTGGCATGCGGCGCAAAGGTAACGGAACGGAACAGGCCGCCTTGCGGGGCGGCCTGTTCCGTGAGCTGTTGCCTGCAACGGTCAATCGGTGAGGTACACGCGCAGGTCGCGGCCGCGGCCGGCGTGCTTCAGCCGCCTGATGGCCTTTTCCTTGATCTGCCTGACGCGCTCGCGGGTGAGGTCGAACTTCCGGCCGATCTCCTCCAGGGTGTGCGGTTGGTTTCCGGCCAACCCGAAGTACAGGCGTATCACATCGGCCTCGCGGCCCGACAACGCTTCGAGCGATCGTTCGATCTCGCTGCGCAGGCTGTCGGTGAGCAGGGCGTCCATGGGGTCGGGCTGGTCATCGCTGCGCATCAGGTCGTGCATGGTGCCGCTGTCACCGTCATCGCGCAAGGGCGCGTCCATGCTCAAATGGCGGCCGGTATTGCCCATGCTGGTCTTCACCTCGTCGATGCTCATTTCCAGCAGTTCGGCCAATTCCGCGGCGGTTGGCGGCCTTTCATGTTCTTGTTCCAAGCGGGCAAAGGCCTTGTTGATGCGATTGATCGACCCGATCTTGTTTAGCGGCAGGCGCACGATCCGGGCCTGTTCGGCCAAGCTTTGCAGGATCTGCTGGCGTATCCACCACACGGCGTAACTGATGAACTTGAAGCCGCGGGTCTCGTCGAACCGGCCGGCAGCCTTGATCAGTCCCAGGTTTCCTTCACTGATCAGGTCGGGCAGGGTGAGGCCCTGGCCCTGGTATTGCTTGGCCACGGATACCACAAAGCGCAGGTTGGCCTTGCACAATGCTTCGAGGGCTTCGGTATCGCCCTGCTTGATCCGGCGGGCAAGCTCCACTTCCTCCTGCGCGGTGATCAGTTTCACCTTGCCGATCTCGGTGAGGTATTTATCGAGCGACGGGGTGTCGCGGTTGGTGACCTGCTTCGAGATCTTAAGCTGACGCATTCTTGCCATGTTGCCCGTGATTGTATCGGTGGATCGGGGCAGTCTAACGCTGGGGCGGCCGCGGCGGTTACGAGGGCGCGGTGTGACGGGCCGTTCCGGAAGCAAACAGGGCCGCCCGATCGGGCGGCCCTGTGCGGTAAATCAGCAGGCCTGGCCTCAGTGCTCGCGGCGGGGCCTGTCGCGGCGGTCGCGGTCGCGGCGCGGGCGTTCGCCATTGTGGCGGCGCTCACCATCACCGGCATGCTCGCGCTCCACATAGCCTTCAGGCTTGGGCAGCAGTACCTTGCGGCTCAGCTTCAGCTTGCCGGTGCGCGGGTCCTTGTCCACCACTTGGAATTCCACCATGTCGCCCTCCTTCAGTACATCCTCCACGTGCTCCACGCGCTTCCAATCGAGCTCGCTTACGTGCAGCAGGCCGTCGGTGCCGGGGAAGATCTCCACAAAGGCGCCGTACGGCATGATGGTCTTCACCTTGCCCTTGTAGGTAACGCCCATTTCGGCGGTAGGGGGGAAGGCAATGGCCTTTACGCGTGCCAAGGCGGCTTCGATGCCGGCCTTGTCCTCGCTGGTGATCTGCACATGGCCCACGCCTTCGATCTCCTCGAGCACGATGGTGGTGTTGGTCTCGGCCTGGATCTCCTGGATCACGCGGCCGCCGGGCCCGATCACCGGGCCAATGGCCTCCTTGGGGATCTCGAGGGCCACGATGCGGGGTGCGTTCGGCTTGTAATCGTCGCGGGGCTTGTCGAGCGTTTTCAGCATTTCCTCCAAAATGTGGAGGCGGCCCTTACGGGCTTGTTCCAAGGCTTGTGCCAGCACATCGTAGCTCAGGCCGTCAACCTTCAGGTCCATTTGCGTGGCCGTGATGCCCTTGGTGGTCCCGGTCACCTTGAAGTCCATGTCGCCCAAGTGGTCCTCGTCGCCCAGGATGTCGCTGAGGATGGCATACTTGCCGTCCGGGTCGCTGATCATGCCCATGGCAATTCCACTGACCGGTGCGCTGATCTGCACCCCGCCGTCCATCAGGGCCAAGGTTCCCGAGCAAACGGTGGCCATCGAGCTGGAGCCGTTGCTTTCCAGGATGTCGCAGTTCAGGCGCATGGCGTAGGGGCATTGGGCATGGTCCGGCAGTACCGGCTTCAGCGCGCGCAGCGCCAGGTTGCCGTGGCCGATCTCGCGGCGCCCGGGCCCGCGTATGGGCCGCACTTCACCCGTGCTGAACGGGGGGAAGTTGTAGTGGAGCATGAAGCGGTCGTTGCGCTTCACCAGCGGGGTGTCCACGGTCTGCTCATCCATTTTGCTGCCCAGGGTGAGCAGGTTGATGGCCTGCGTTTCACCCCGGGTGAAAATGGCGCTGCCGTGTGTTCCGGGCAGTACGTCCACCTCGCTCCAAATGGGGCGTATCTCATCGGTGCGGCGACCATCGAGGCGGATGCCTTTTTCCAGCACCACGCGGCGCACGGCCGCTTTCTGCGCCTTTTTGAAATAGCGGTCGAGCATCGCCTTCTTGGCGAGCTGTTCCTCGGTGAAGGTGGCCATCAGCTCTTCCTTCACCTTGCCGAAGGCTGCCCCGCGCTCTTCCTTGCTGCTGGGGTGCACGGCGATGTCGTAGTATTTCTGGAAGGTGGCATCGTAGATGGCCTTTTCCAGTGCGGCGTCGTTCTCTTCGTGGTTGTAGGTGCGCTTCACGCGGCTCGACGGCACTTCCGCGGCCAGTTCATCGATCACACGGCATTGCTCACGGATGCTTTCGTGGGCCAGCTTGATGGCCTCGATCATTTCCGCCTCGCTCACCTCCTTCATCTCGCCCTCCACCATCAGGATGTCCTTGGCCGTGCCGGCCACGATCAGGTCCAGCTCGGCGCCCTCGATCTGTTCGAAGGTGGGGTTGATGACCCAGTTGTTGTTGTTGCGGACCACGCGCACTTCGCTCACCGGCCCGTGAAAGGGGATGTCGCTCACGGCGATGGCTGCAGAGGCCGCCAGGCAGGCCATTGCGTCGGCGGGGTTTTCCTTGTCGCTACTGAGCATCGATACCTGCACTTGCACATCGCCATGGAAGTCGTCGTTGAACAGCGGGCGCAAGGCGCGGTCCACCAGGCGGCTCACGAGGATCTCGCCGTCGTGGGGCCTGTTCTCACGCTTGAAGAAGCCTCCGGGGAACCGCCCGGCGGCGCTGAATTTCTCGCGGTATTCCACCTGCAGGGGCAGGAAGTCGATGCCTTCGCGGGCCTCCTTGGTGGCCACCACGGTGGCAAGCAGGATCGTTCCCCCGCAGCGCACGGTGGCGCTTCCGTCGGCCTGTTTGGCCAGAATACCTGTTTCCAAGGTGATCGTCCTGCCGTCGGGCAGGGTCATCGTTTTTTGTATGCCTTTTGGTTTCATCTTGCTGGGCACGCCTTTCGTGCCGTTTTTGTTGATTGGTTTTCTCTTTTGACGGTGGAGTGCGGGGCCACTATGAAAAAGGGCGATCGTTCCTTACGATCGCCCTTATCGTCGGTCAAGGTATTAAGCGTGCCCCGGCCATGCCGGCCAATGCCGCGCTCACTTGCGCAGCCCCAGCTTGGCGATGATCGCGCGATAGCGCTCGATCTCGTGGTTCCTCAAGTAGCTCAGCATCTGCTTGCGCTTCCCCACCAGGTCCAACAAGGCGGCCTCTGTACGATGGTCCTTCTTGTTGTTGCGCAAATGCTTGGTGAGGTGCTCGATCCGCTGGGTGAAAAGCGCGATCTGGCCTTCGGCACTGCCGGTGTTGGTTTCAGCACCGCCGTAGGTCTTGAAGATTTCTTTCTTGGCCTCTTTCGTTAGGATCATGGTCTGGTATCTGCCTCGTGATCAGCCGCCCCTTTGGCGGTTGAGGGCGCGAATGTACGGGTTTTTGGCGCCGGATGGTCTTCCTCAACCTCCAGCTTTACAATTCCATGCGCCCCGGACCGGGGTTTGTATGCGAAATGCACTGGCGATCAGCTGGTTGGGGCTGTGCCATGTCCGCGTTACCGAAGCACCGTAACGTGGCCGGCGTATTCGCGGCCGTCCTCCAGGCGGAAGATGTAGTAGTATGTACCGTCGGGCAAGCCTTGGGCCGGCCATTGGTTCCGGTAGTTCTCCGCACTGAACACCACTTGGCCCCAACGGTTGTAGATCAATAGGCTGTTGTCGTAATACTGTGCGTTCCTGATCACGAACCGGTCGTTCTGCCCATCGCCATTGGGGGTGAACACGTTCGGGATCTCCACTTCCTCGGGGCGCACCAGGTAGCTGATGGAGTATTCCGCCGGACAGCCGTCGGTGGTGATGTAGCGCAGGGTGACCACATGCTGGCCCGGTTGTGCGTTCAACCAAGCCCATTGGGCCCCGCCATCCTGCACCGTGCTGTCATTCAGCAACCAGGTTACGGAGCTTACCTGTACGCCATTCGTGGCCGATTGGTCCGTGAACGAGATGTTGCTGCCCACCAATTGCGGCGATGCCGGCGAGAATGTGAAGTGCACATTGGGCGTGGGGTAGGTGAATACGGTGCCCGAGGCCGTGCCGGTGCATCCATTTTCCTGCACGGAAAGCGTGACGGGGTGCGGTCCTGATTCGCCGAACTGCACATGCACCTGTTGGCCCGTGGCCGAGGATGGCGTGGCATTGCTTCCGAAGCTCCATTGGATGGATGCTCCTTGGCCGAAGTTGCCCAAAGCGGTGAGCACCGTGTCCAAAGACCCGCAAATGGGGCCGGGTACGCTGAACGAGGGCTGAGGGGTGGGGTAGAGTTCGAATACGGCCTGGGCGGTGTCCGTGCAGGACAGGCCGGGGTTGGCCACGAGCGTTACCGTGTACGTGCCCGGCTGCGCATACGTCCAAACGGGATCACGCATGGAGGAAGTGTCGGCATTGGTTCCTGGCTCACCGAAGTCCCAGTGCCAGTATTGCCCGCCTACGCTGGCGTTGCTGAAATCGATGGTGAGCTCGCCGGTGCAGAATTCGGTCTGTGGCGCTATGATGGCGTCCACCGTGGCGTTGCAGGCCACCACGGAGAACAGGAAATCGCGGATGGTCTCGGAAAGCAGCACGCCACCACGGTACTCCTTCACGCTCACGGCGATCACGTAGTTGCCGATGTTTGTGGGCGTTACGGTCAATTCCCCGGTGGCCGGATCGATGGCCATGGGCGGCTGCGAATCGATCTGGTGGTCCTCGTTATAGCCGCTGGCCCACGTTACGGGGGTATATGGCGGCGGGGTGGAATTGGTGGGATAGGGGTTGGCCTGGCTTCCACCGGTGAAAGGGGTGGCCAACGCGTACACCAATTCGTCCCCATCGGGATCCGTTGCGGAATGGTCGAAGACCAGTGGCTCGCCTGCGCATAGCGCCACCGGGGGCAACGAGTTGAAGCGCGGCGAGCTGTTGGCCGCATCGGCCTGGGGCGGAATGCGTGTTGTGCAAGTAAGGCCCGCCGCCGCTGGCGCCATCAGGTTCACCACGCCCGGCTGCCGGCAGCACCGCTGGTAACTGATCGTATAGCCCGTGGGGTTCGGTGGCAGGATCACGGTGGTGATGTAGGAAGTGGTTTCGATGCACAGGTTGGGCGGGAAGCTGAGGCAGGGGCTGTCCAGCACCACGGGAACGAATGTTGAGCCCGCGTAGGGCACCGTGATCAGTTGCTGGGGCCAGCCGTTGCCATCGAAGATGGTGATGTTGCCCAGGGCATCAAATTCCGCCCCCGTGCCGGCGCAATCGCGGTAGAGGGTGAGCGTGATGCGGTACTGGTTGGCGCCCAAAAAGTCGTAATAGAGCTCGCCGCCGATAATGTGCGCGGCGCTGGCGCTGCCCACAGTGGCCAACAATGGGGCGAACACCATGGTCCGCAGGATCGACCTCCAATGCATCGGGACCAATATAAGCCCATAGGCCGCGGTGGAAAGGTGCGGGGCCGGGCTTTTGTTGTGCCCGGTTCGCAATAGGCCCACCGGTGCGGCCCTCAGCTGCGGAACATCAGGAACAGTTCGCCCAATTTCTGCTTCAGGTCCTTGCGATCCAGGATCAGGTCCAAGAATCCATGCTCCAGCACGAATTCGCTCGTTTGGAACCCAGGGGGCAGGTCATGGCCGATGGTCTCGCGCACCACGCGTGGACCGGCGAAGGCCACCAGGGCCTTGGGCT
>JBIQMI010000017.1:0-23155 GCA_044463585.1 Cryomorphaceae bacterium | reverse complement strand
GCAGATTGTGCCACGGCAACATGAACAGGTGCGCTGTAGCCCGTTGAACCATTGCAGGTAACCGCGATCCGGTACCAAGTGGGTGTATTGGCGCTGGTGATCTGTGTGGGGGCCGTGCCAAGGCCATTGGCCGCGAAGGGACCGTTGACGCCAACTGTGCTGCTTTGCCATTGGTAGCTAAGCCCGGCCACGGGGCTATATCCCTGAAAACTGAGCGTGAAATTTTCACCGGTGCAGGGGCTTGGATCCGATGTTTGTGCGGTACCAGGCGCCGGTGTACCGCTGCAGCCGGGCATGTCGGTAACGATCAGCGTATAGTCCTCGGCTTCGCTTTTGTTCACGTTGTTGCACGGGGCGAAGTTGTTGTTTCCCTCCCGCGAACGGATGCGCATGCGTGTTGGCCCGCCTGTGGCATTTGCCGGTATGGTGATGGCCAAAGGCGAAAGGCTCGTTAGGCCGGTCGACGCACTGAGCCATCCGGAATTATGCGTGCCCAAGTCGTATTTTTCGTTGGCCTCGAACGAGCCGTTGCGGTTCCAGTCGATCCAAACCAACGCTGAGTTGGCCGTGGGGGTAATCCCACCAGTTGCGTTGATCGTGACGGACAGGTGATAAACATTGTTCCTGTACACCGTGGTCGAGATCGCCGTGTAGTCCGAATAGGCGGGGCTGCTGGATGAGCTGTTGCTGATCGTATTGAATTCGACCTTGGTGATGCCCGCTGAGCCGGGTGTACTTGCACTTGCCGTGCAATACGATTGCGCCAAGGCTTGGTTGGGCACGAGCGAGGCGGTGAGCAGCATGATCAACGCTATTCCCGCCAATGCGTGCAACGCTGGTTTCCAACGGTGGGGGTAAAGAGGCTTCATCTTCCAAAGGGCTTATTTTGTCGACGAAATGCAATTTTCTGTCGACGGGCAAAGCTATTGGTGTCGCAAAGCACTTGTCAAGTACTGTAAGCGCAAGAGCGCCGCTGGCCATCGGGCCAGCGGCGCTCATCGTGGGAACGGATCTCGCGGTTACTGCTTGTCGTCCTTTACTTCTTCGAAGTCGACATCGGTTACCTCTTGGTCGGGAGCGTGCCCTTGGCCGTCTGCCGCTCCGGCCTGTCCTTGCGCTTGTGCGGCCTTGTACATCTCCTCACTGGCGCTGGCAAAAACCGTGTTCAACTCGTTCATGGCCGTTTCCATGCCGGGCACGTCCTGTGCCTCGTGGGCCTTTTTCAATTTGGCCAGGGCATCCTCGATGGGCTGCTTCTTGTCGGCCGGCAGCTTATCGCCAAATTCAGAAAGTTGCTTCTCCGTTTGGAAGATCAGGCTGTCCGCTTGGTTCAGCTTGTCGGCCTTCTCGCGGGCTGCCTTGTCGGCATCGGCGTTGGCCTCTGCCTCTTTCTTCATCTTTTCGATTTCTTCCTTGCTCAGGCCGCTGCTTGCTTCAATGCGTATGCTCTGTTCCTTGCCGGTGGCCTTGTCCTTGGCGCCTACGTTCAGGATCCCATTGGCATCGATGTCGAATGTTACCTCGATCTGCGGCATGCCCCGGCGTGCCGGTGGGATGCCGTCCAAGTGGAACCGGCCGATCGTGCGGTTGCCGGAGGCCATTGGCCGTTCACCTTGCAATACGTGGATCTCAACGCTAGGCTGATTATCGCTGGCCGTGCTGAATACCTCGCTTTTTTTGGTGGGGATGGTCGTGTTGGCTTCGATCAGTCGCGTCATCACTCCGCCCATGGTCTCGATCCCGAGGCTCAACGGGGTCACGTCCAGGAGCAGCACGTCCTTTACTTCACCGGTGAGCACCCCACCTTGGATCGCTGCACCAACGGCCACCACCTCATCGGGGTTCACGCTCTTGTTGGTCTCCTTGCCGAAAAACTTCTTCACGGCCTCTTGAATGGCGGGAATGCGCGTGCTGCCCCCGACCAAGATCACCTCGTCGATATCGCTGGTCTTGAAGCCGGCATTTTTCAATGCGCTCTCGCAGGGCACGATGGTCCGCTTCACCAAGGGGTCCACCAATTGCTCGAACTTGGCGCGCGTCAGTGTGCGCACCAAGTGCTTGGGGATACCGTTCACCGGCATGATGTACGGCAGGTTGATCTCCGTGCTGGTGGTGCTGCTCAGTTCGATCTTGGCCTTCTCGGCAGCATCCTTCAAGCGCTGCAGGGCCATGGGGTCCTTGCGCAGGTCAATGCCCTCGTCACTCTTGAACTCCTCGGCCAGCCAGTCGATCAGCACTTGGTCGAAATCGTCACCCCCCAAGTGGGTGTCGCCATCGGTGCTTTTTACTTCGAATACGCCATCGCCCAGTTCAAGCACGCTCACGTCATGCGTGCCACCCCCACAGTCGAATACCACGACTTTTTGCTCTTTGTGCTTTTTGTCCAGACCATAGGCCAACGCAGCGGCCGTAGGCTCGTTGATGATGCGGCGCACTTTTAGGCCCGCGATCTCACCGGCTTCCTTGGTGGCCTGGCGCTGGGCATCGTTGAAATAGGCGGGCACGGTGATCACGGCCTCGGAAACTGAAGTACCCAAGTAATCCTCGGCGGTCTTTTTCATTTTCTGCAGGATCATGGCACTGATCTCCTGCGGGGTGTACTGTCTGTCACCGATCTTCATGCGGGGCATGCCGTTCTCGCCACGTACCACTTCATAGGGCACGCGCTCGATCTCCTTGGCATCCTCTTCATAGGTGTTTCCCATGAAGCGCTTGATGGAATAGATGGTGTTGCGCGGGTTGGTGATCGATTGGCGCTTGGCGGGGTCGCCCACCTTGCGCTCACCATTCTCCATGAAGGCAACCACGCTGGGCGTGGTGCGCTTGCCTTCGCTGTTGGCGATCACCACCGGTTCGTTGCCTTCCATTACGGCCACGCAACTGTTCGTGGTGCCCAGGTCTATTCCTATGATCTTGCTCATCTGTGTTTCGTTGCGGGCCGCGGTGGCGGCCCAGGGTCTTTTTATTGGATCGACCCACCGTGATCAACCACCATGCCATCCATGGGGGAACACCTGGCATTGGCAGAAGGTGGCGAAATAGTGTCGCCAACTTTTCTGCCAAAAGGTCAGCATGGCTTAGTCGCAGCCAAATTCGCTACTGCCGGGAATACAGAAGTGCAATGAGGCTGTGTACTGCCCGTTGACCAGCTCCGGTGCGGTTTGGGCGTTCAATCCGTTCACGGTGACCGTAAGGAAACGCCGCGAGGAGAAGATGCCGTACCCGTTGTCCACATTGGTATAGGTGGGCCGTTCTTCCACAAGGCCCGATATGGGGTTGTTGAGCTGCAGGTAGTTGTACAGCGCCGGCCCGGCCACGGCCCATTGAATGTCCACCCCCCTGAAGATCCGCTTGCTGGCGTGCATGTTGTCGCCGGCGCGGAACGCCACCGTTTGAAAGAAGGCTTCCCCGGCCATCGTCACCCCCAGTTCCTCGCCGCCGTTGAGGCTATATGCCGTGGCGGTACCAAGCCCTTGGGTGAAACTGCGTGGAATGGTGTCATTGCCGACCACATCGTCCCAACGGAACCGGTACGAAACATCATAGCGTTTGCCGTTGGGGGCCGTGTTCCATCTGATGAACGGGGAGGCATACACTTGGCCCAAGGCGACCAGACGCAGGGGCTGGCTGAGAATGTTGCTGGAGGGGGTAAGCCTGCCCACCACGGGCGTTTCCGCAACGATCGAATTGCCCTTGGCGGTGGCTTCCAGGCGGTAGGTGGCCGTGGAATCGAGTGCGGCGTTGAAATAATAGAGCTTGTGCGTTGGACCGGCGAAAATTCCGGGGTCGTGCGCCCAGACGGTATCGCGCAGCGGGTATGAGGCCACGATCTGGCCATTCTTCACCGCATGTACGGTGGCCTGTAGTTGCTCGCTGTTGTATTCGCTCGAATCGGGCACCTGGGCATATTCAAAGGCGTTGCCCGGGCCAAGAAAGGCCTTGTTGATCTTCACGTACTGTATGGTGCTGTCCTTGTTGAGCAGGGCGTACACCACAGTGTTCTCCTGATAGGGGGCCGTCACATCCAGGTCGGTGCTGCAGGCTGTGAATGCAATTGCGGCAATGCCGGCGAAAAGAATCGGCCGAATGTTCATCTGCGTGAAAATCAAGGGCGCGAAGTTAACGCACAGGAAAACGGGCGGCCCGGCACAAGGCCATAGCTTTGCAGCTGATCCAACGCCGAATGAGCAGCGCAATTGAGGATATTAAACGGGTGACCACGCACACCCTTCAGGAATTGAAGCAAAAGGGCACGCCGATCGCCATGATCACCGCCTATGATTTTTCAATGGCCCGGCTGCTGGACAGCGCCGGGGTTGACGTGATACTTGTGGGCGACAGTGCAAGCAATGTGATGGCCGGGCATGAGACCACCTTGCCGATCACACTTGATCAAATGATCTACCACGGGGCCAGCGTGGTGCGTGGCTGCTCAAGGGCCTTGGTGGTGGTCGACCTTCCTTTCGGCACCTACCAGGGCAACTCGAAATGTGCGCTGAATTCGGCCATCCGCATTATGAAGGAGAGTGGAGCCCACGCGGTGAAGTTGGAAGGAGGGGAGGAGGTGATCGAAAGTGTTGAACGGATCCTTACGGCCGGCATACCGGTCATGGGTCACCTCGGCCTCACCCCGCAGAGCATCTACAAGTTCGGCACGTACGTGGTGCGGGCCAAGGAAGAAGCCGAGGCCGAAAGGCTGCGCCGCGATGCCAAACTGCTCGAGGAGGCGGGCTGCTTTGCCTTGGTACTTGAGAAAATACCGGCCCGGCTTGCCACCGAGGTCGCACAAAGTGTTTCGATCCCCGTGATCGGGATCGGTGCGGGCGGCGGGGTTGACGGCCAAGTATTGGTGATGCACGACCTGCTTGGGATCACCAAGGAATTCAACCCCAGGTTCCTGCGCCGCTATGCCGACCTGTACACCGTGATAACGGAAGCCGTGGGCAATTATGTGAGCGATGTGCGCGCGCGCGATTTCCCCAGTGAAAAGGAGCAGTACTGATCCCCTTGGCGCGGTCCGTCAAAGTGGATCAACATCTATCTGCAATTGCACGGAACGGTGCGGTTTCTCCGCGAAAAGCCGGTCCACGCATTCGCGCAGCTTTTCTTTTTCGTGCCGGTAATTGCCCCGGGCCAGCTTGAGCACAATGACGCGCAGGTGCTTGTCGCGGATGCGTGCCACGGGCGGCGGTTCAGGCCCGAGCATGCGGTTGCCCAGTATCGGCCGAAGCTGGTCCGCCAAGGCTTTGGCGGTATCGTCCACGCGATCTTCCCTGGAGTGTTTCAGCGTAAGGCGGATCATGCGGCTGAAAGGCGGATAACCGTGGGCCTTGCGCAAGGGTAGCTCGCGCTCGTACATGCCATCCGTATCGTGCTTGGCAACCAGGCCGATGATCGGGTGGTGAATATCACGTCCCTGAATAAAGACGGTGCCGGGATCGCTGCGGCGGCCACTGCGGCCCGCCACTTGCGCCATGAGCTGGAACGCCCGCTCGTGCGCCCTTAGGTCGGGGAAACGCATCAGATTGTCCGCATTCAGCACTCCGACCACGGTAACCTGGTGGAAATCCAGCCCTTTGGTCACCATTTGGGTGCCTACCAAAATGTCGATGGAACCATCGCGGAAGCGCGATAGGAGCTGCTCGAAACCATGCTTGCCGCGGGTGGTGTCCTGGTCCATGCGGGCCACGCGCGCCTCGGGGAGGAGCAGGGCCAATTCTTCCTCCACTTTCTCGGTGCCCAGCCCCACCATGCGCAATCGGTTGCTGCCACAGGCCGCACAGTGCACGGGTGGTGAATAATGCCGGCCGCAGTAATGGCAGCGCAGGCTATGATCACGCTTGTGATAGGTGAGGTTCACATCGCAATGGTCGCATTCGGGAATCCAGCCACAGGTGTCGCAGTGCCAGGCCGGTACATACCCGCGCCTGTTCTGGAAAATGATCACCTGTTCCTTTCGCGCCAAGGCCTTGGACATCGCGTCAACAAGCGGCACCGAGAAATTGCCCCGCATTTGTTTGCGCCGCTGCATGTCGCGCAGGTCCACCTTCACGATCTCGGGCAGGGCAGCATTCCCGTACCGTACACTAAGGCGCGCCATTCCATATTTTCCCGATTTCGCATTGTGCATGCTTTCCATACTGGGCGTTGCGCTGCCGAGCAATGTGCGCGCACCATGCAGGCCCGCCAGTACGATCGCCATGTCGCGCGCGTTGTACCGCGGTGCCGGGTCGTGCTGTTTGTAGCTCGGGTCGTGCTCCTCATCCACGATCACCAGCCCCAAACGGTGGAATGGGAGAAAGATGGATGAGCGTGCGCCTACCACAACCGGATGGGCCGCTGGCGTGCGCAACATGCGCATCCACAATTCCGTGCGTTCCCGCAACGACAGGCGCGAATGATAGGCCGCTACCTGTGGCCCGAACCGGGCCCTCATGCGCGCGATCACCTGCGTGGTGAGCGCGATCTCCGGTAGCAGGTACAGCACTTGGTGGCCGGCGGCCACCGCCTCGGCCATCAATTCCATGTACAGCTCGGTTTTGCCCGAGGCGGTAACGCCTTGCAGCAATACGGTGCCGTGGTCGCCAAAGGCATTCTTCACTTCGTCCAAGGCTTGCCCCTGCGCCGCGGACAGCACCGGTGGGGGATGTGAGGCGGCGCTCTCCGAGGGCATGCCGGGTGGCCTTTCCTCAATGCGGAATACTTCTTTCTCGCAAAGCCGGCGCAGCTCCGCGGCGGTTGCACCACTGCGTTGCAGCAGTTCCGCGCGGCGTACTTCCCGGGGTGATGTGCTCAAGCACCTGCTCAATTCGATGTAGCGCATCAACAGGTGCAATTGCTTCGGCGCCCGCTCCAGCCGGTCGAACCATCGGTGCAACTCCTCTTCTGTGCCGGCCTGGTCCCCCAGCAGCACATATTGCTCCATCCGGGGCTTCCAGTTGTCCTTCAGCTCTTCCGCGATCATCAAGGCACCCGATGCGAGCAACTTCTTTATCACGGGCATGGGGTCCTTGCGCCCGATCAACTTGGCCGCATCGCCCAAGCTGATCTCGTGCCGCTGTTCGAGCACATCGAGCAACATGTCCTGCCGGTTATCGCCGGTCCAGGCCGGTGAGGCCTCCGGAGCTGCCACCAGCCTTGTGGAACTGCTCAGGAGCAAGGCGCTGGGCATGGCGGCAAGCATCACTTCGCCCAGCGTGCACATGTAATGGTCCGCCAGTTCCTGCCAAAAGTTGAGTTGCTGTGCGGTAACCACAGGCTCCGGGTCGAGCACCTCCAGGATTCTGCGCATGGACCTGCCCGCTCCGGCCTGGTCATGCACCCGAACAACCACACCGCTGTACAATTTGCGCCCCTGCCCGAACGGCACTACCACACGCATGCCCGCACGAAGGCCGGTTTGTAGCTCGTCCGGCACGGCATAGGTGAAACTGCCCGGAACGGCCAAGGGAAGGATGATGTCAACGAAAAGCGGCAAAACAGGGCGGACAGGCCTGCAAGTTTATCCAACACCAAGTCTTCGCCGGTACGATGGGGATGCCGTACAGGGCGTATGTTGAAAACTGTGGGTTTCCTTTGCCCGGTTACAGGGGGCTTGGGGTAAATTCGTGCCCTGTGATCATTCCTATACCCGATCCAGCATGATGAACATCCGTATCCCGATAGCATGGGGCATTGCTATTTCCGTAGCCATGGGCATGGCCGCCTGCGGCGGTGGCCAAGGCGGAAAGGAAGCAGCCGCCACCGATACCCTTAAAACCGTTACGGAAGACAGGGGCCTTGTGAAGGTTGGCGGGAAAGTGATCAGCATCCCATCACCGATCCAAACGGTGATGCTGGCCCACGAGCTGAAAGCGGCCTATGTGCCTACCCTTGCGTTGACGCCCGATAGCGTGGCCCGCTTCACCGATAGCAGGAAGAAGGCCTTGGCCTTGGGCGTGTACGGTGCGGACCTGGCCTATATCACCTTGTACCAGGATGGCCAACGGGCCCTGAAAACGTTGAAGGCGGTGGAATCATTGAGCAACGGGCTCAATCTGTCAAGCGCAGTGGACAAGGACCTGATGAACCGGTTCAAGGCCAACGTGAACAACCAGGACAGTCTGCTAAGGCTTACCGGGGCCGCCTTCAGGGCCGTGGATGCCTATTTGAAAAATGAGGAGCGGAATGATGTGTCCACACAGGTGCTAACCGGTGGTTGGGTTGAAGGGCTGTACCTCACACTGGGCACCAGCGGCAGCAAAGTGGACAAGAAAGTGGCCACACGTATGGCCGAACAGCGCCACACACTGGACAACTTGATCGAGCTTCACGAAAAAATGGATGGTGAAGATGAGCTGCTGGCCTTGCTGAAGGACCTTGCCGCTTCATACAGCAACATCAAGAGTGAGTACAAGTTCGTTCAACCCACCTTGGATGCCGCCAACAAGACCACGTACATCAACAGCTCCAGCAGCGTGGAGCTTCCCGACGAGGCGCTGCAAGAGATCATCCGTAAAGTACGCGCCATTCGTTCCGCCATTATTGCTTGAACATGAAAAGGATCCTAGTTACCCTCGCTTTGGCCGGGGCGGCATGCACGATCAATGCCTATGCACAGTGCGATACCATCGCCACGGTGTGCGAACGGAACATAACGGCGGAGTACATCCCTGATGGCCAATTCTACCGGGCGCTGCTCCGGGAGGATGAGGTGGCTGAATTTGAAATGACCCTGTTCGGCGGGGCCACCTACCGCATTGCCGCCTGCAGCGGCCTTAGCGATGGCAATTTGATCTTCAGTATCTATGATCGGGAGCGCAACCTGTTATTCACGAACAAGGAATTCAATAACGATCCCTATTGGGACTTCGTTGTGGCCAACACCTTGGACGTGGTGATCAATGCCGAGCTGGACCCGGCCAAGAGCAACAGTGGCTGTGCCGTGTTGCTGATCGGCTTCAAGAAATAGGCCGCTCTTCCTGCGGAACATTGCCATGGCCCCCGCGTAGAAGGGGGCCATGCCTGTTATCGGACCAGTGCCGATAGCGCAGGAAAATGTCCGAAAAGATCCTTAGGGCGTTATTGCAGCTCTTCGCCATTATCGCCAAGAGCGACCGTGCCGATGGCCATACGGGCCACGAGGTGGTGCGCCGGTTCCTCGCAAGGCAGTTCCCGGGCCGCACGGTGCATGAGCATGTGGAGACATTTGGAGCATTCGTGGCCGCCTTTCATGCCAGCGGCGGCAAAAGCGAGCAGGGGCGAAAACGCACCAGCGTCAATTCGGTGAAGGTCCTGAAGATCTGCACCGAGGTGAACGAGGAACTGAACCAGCGGCAGAAATTCGTGGTCCTGGTGCATTTGCTCGAATTGGTGCATGCGCGCGGCACGCCGTTGCCCCAGGAAATGGATTTCGTTTCAACGGTGGCCGAAACCTTCAATATCGGACAGGCCGACTTCGATCGCTGCCAAACCTTTGTTGCAGCCGCGGCCGAGGCACGCGTGGACGACCCCGAGCTGCTGTACATCGATGGCCTGGCTGCACAAGAGGACCCACGCGCCAAGCACATGCATCATCATGGGCTTCCCGGCGAGATCAGGGTGCTCCAAGTGCCCTCGGTGGCGCTGCACCTGATGCGTTTTATCGGGCAGGAAGGGCTAAAGCTCAATGGCAAGCAAGTGGTGCCAGGTCAAGTGTATGTGCTGGGCCATGGGGCTTCCATGCGGCATTTGCAGGGGCCACCGATCTACTATAGCGAGATCTTGGCCAAATACCACAAGGCCGAGGGAATGGACCGGATCGTGTTCCGGGCCGATGGCATCGAGTACCAATTCCCGAATGGCCGCATGGGCCTTCACGAGCTGCATTTGGCCGAGACCAGCGGCAAGCTCATCGGCATCATGGGCGGCAGCGGTAGCGGTAAAAGCACCTTGCTTAATGTGCTCAATGGCAATTTGAATCCCAGTAAAGGCAGGGTACTGGTCAACGGCATTGATGTGCACGCGCAGGCGGACCAAATTCGGGGCGTGATCGGTTACATCAGTCAGGATGATCTGCTGATCGAGGAGCTCACCGTGTACCAGAACCTGCACTTCAACGCGAAGCTGTGTTTTGGCGGCCGGAGCAAGGAGGAAGTGGAACAGCGTGTCACCGACCTGCTCAGGCAACTCGGCCTTTATGAGATCAAGGACCTGAAGGTCGGCAACCCCTTGGCCAAGACCATCAGCGGTGGCCAACGCAAACGCTTGAACATTGCGCTGGAACTGATCCGGGAACCCAGCGTGCTTTTCGTGGATGAGCCCACCAGCGGCCTCAGCTCCCGCGACTCGGAGAACATCATGGACTTGCTGAAGGAGCTGGCCCTGAAAGGCCGGATCATCTTCACCGTGATCCATCAGCCCTCATCCGACATCTTCAAATTGTTTGACCGGTTGCTGCTGATGGACCAGGAAGGCAACCCGGTATATTATGGGGATCCGGTGGATGCCGTGGTCTACTTCAAAAAGGTGACCGGAAAGGCCGATAGCGATACCGGGCAATGCCAGGCCTGTGGCAACGTCAATCCCGAGCAGATCTTCAACATCCTTGAGGCGAAGATCGTGGACGAGTATGGGAACGAAACGGACCAGCGGCGCATCGGGCCTGATGCATGGAACGAAGTCTTCAGGGCGCAGATGGAGGTGCGCGTGGCCAAGGTCCCGGAAGCCCGGCATGTGCCGCGAAGCACTTTCAAAGCGCCGGGAAAGCTGCGGCAAATGGCGGTTTTCTTCCAGCGCGACGTGCTGGCCAAGCTGGCGAACCGGCAATATGTGCTCATCAACCTGCTCGAAGCGCCGGTACTGGCCTTCTTTATGGCCTTCTTCTTGCGGTACCGCAGCATTGCGCTGGGCGAACAGGCCGATTATGTATTCCGGCACAACGACAACCTGCCCCAATACCTGTTCATCGCGGTGATCGTGGCCTTGTTCCTGGGCTTGTCCGTGGCCGCGGAAGAGATCATCCGTGACCGGAAGATCCTGCAGCGCGAAAAGTTCCTTTCGCTCAGCCGCTCCAGTTACCTGCTCAGCAAGATCGGTCTGTTGTTCCTGATCAGTGCGTTCCAGACCCTGTTGTTCGTGGCCGTGGGCAATGCGGTGCTGGGCATAAAAGGCATGTGGTGGGCCCATTGGATGGTATTGTTCACCACAGCATGCTTTGCCAATGTGTTGGGATTGAATGTGAGCGCGAGCTTCAACAGCGCCAAGGTGATCTACATGATGATCCCGGTGTTGATCATCCCGCAATTGATGTTCAGTGGCATCATCGTGCGGTTCGATAAGCTGCATCCCTGGTTTGCCTCGGAGAAGAGCGTGCCTTGGGTGGGCAACATCATGGCCAGCCGCTGGGCCTATGAGGCCTTGGCCGTGGCGCAATTCACCTCAAACGCGTACGAGCGGAATTTTTATGAGCTCGACAGGCGGATGAAGACGGCCAACTGGAAGAAGGATTTCTGGGTGCGCGAATTGCAACAGCGTTCTGCGTCGGTGCGCCGCACCTTGGCGAAAGGGGCGGAAACCGACGCAGCGGCCAAGGACATTGTGTTGCTGCACAATGAAATGGCCAAGGAATTGCGCGCAGTAGGAGGGTTGCAGTTCAACCGGTTGGAAGATCTGGTGCCCGGGCGCACGGGCACCGAGGTACTGGATGAGTTGGACAGTACGTTGGCCCTTTTGGCCAGGCACTATCGCCATGTCTACCGCGAGGCCGAGAAATCGAAGGACCGGAAGATCGGGGAATTGACCGCAACAGAAGCCGGGCGCAATGCCTATTTCAGGTTGCTGGACGGTTACCGCAACGAAAGTCTGGCCGATTTCGTGACGAACAAGAATGACGTGAACATGCTTACCGAATCGCAGGGCGAATTGGTGCAGAAAACCGACCCGATCTATTTGTTGCCCAATGAAGGAGGTTTTTTCGCGGCACAATTCTATGCGCCGGGCAAGCGTGTTTGGGACCAAAGCCTGCCGACCCTATGGGCCAACACCGGTTTCCTGTGGTTGATGACGTTGGCGCTCGCTTTGGCGCTGAAAGCGAATGTTTTCCCGTGGCTGATCAACGGGATGGGCCGTTCGCAACGGCGGGTGCCCTGAAGGGCTATTTGTCGTCCACCTCCAGCACCTGTATCATTTTGAACGGCAGGTTGATGATGGCCTGGTAATCCTCTCCGGCCTCCAGCATATCCTCGTCGTCCGCCTCATAATGCCAAAGCACCTGAACGTCGTTGCCTGAATTGCGCACGGTTTCCAATTTCTTGAACAGGTCGAGGATGCATTTGCTGGAGCTGGTGTTGAAATACTCCAGTTGCACCTTCAAGCGTGTGCTCTGTTGCGGGGCCCGGGCATAGCGATCGATCCAATCGATCAGCGGCCTATAGAATTCAATTGAGTTTTCAGGAATGGAACGCCCCCTTAATTCCAATTGGCCCGAGGCATTGTTGAAATGCACGGTAGGGGTTTTCGGGGTTCCTTCCAATTGTATGTCGTCCATTTGGATCACTTCTCTGGTGTCACATTCACGTTGAGGCTGAAAAAGGTGTTCTGCCCGTCCAGGGGCACGAACCCATATTCCAGCTTGCGGCCGCTCTTGCGGGCGATATCAATTAGGCCTAGGCCACCTCCTCCTGAGGCAGTGAATTTTCCATCCCCCAGGGTGCTCTTGTACAACTCCCGAAGCTGTTCCGGGCCGACCCCGTTCACTTGGTCCAGGCGTTGCTTCAGTTGCTCCACTTCGGCCTGGGCCATGCTATTGCCCGTTAGCACGGAATAACCGTTGTTGGCGTGCGCGACCATGACCACGCCTTGCCGTTCATCATATCGGGTGCCGTCCTGTGGGAGGCCTACGCGCTTATTGTGGTGGTAAAGGTTCTGTAGGCATTCCATCACCACGTTGAAGACCCGTTTGCGCACCCGTTGATCGGGTTCGCTTGCCGCCATCTTCTGTTCGATCAGGCTGAGAATGGCATTGATCAGATCACTTGACAGTTCGCCCTTGAAGGAGAGCATGATCTTTTGCTTCTCCATTTGGTCGTACATATCGAAGATCCGGTCCACCATGCTATTCCCAAAAATAAGATTCCGTTGCAAAGAAATAATGCTGGTGCCCGGCCGGCCCTATTCGGCCGCGGAGTTTTCCACGGAGTTGTGCACGCCCTGCCTGGCAGGCCCACTGACCGGCGAAGCGGTAATTTCGCCCTCCGCAAAATGGGCTGGTTCAACGGATGGTTCGGCACACCATGGTATGCCATGCTGTATAGCCATAGGGACGAAGCGGACGCCGCCAGCTTGGTGGAACCGTTGGTGGCCAAAGGTGGGCTTCGCCCCGGCCAACAAGTGCTGGACCTGGCTTGCGGGCGTGGGCGCCACGCTGCTGTGTTCGATCGCCTGGGCCTTAAGGTCACTGGCCTCGATCTTTCGCGACAAAGCATTCGCGAGGCGAAGAAGGCCGTGCCCAATGCCCATTTTGAAGTGTTCGACATTCGCGAACCGTATGCAGTCAATACATTCGACGCCGCGGTTTGCCTATTCACAAGCTTGGGCTATTCCAATGATCGGGAGGATGACCAAATGGCGGTGAATGCAGCGGCCAAAGCACTCAAACCGGGGGGGCTGTTCGTGCTCGACCTGTTGAATGGCAAACTGGCTGCGAAGCAATTGGTTCCAAAGGAAAAACAGGTCATCGACGGGATCCGTTTCGATATCGAACGGAAACTTCAGGGTAATGACATTGTGAAACAGATCACGGTAAGCCACCCCATGGGCCAAGAGCAATTTGAAGAGCGCGTACACGCATGGGCCTTGCCTGAGGTAAGCGACATGGTGGCCAAGGCAGGGCTGGCCCTGGAAGAGGTGACTGACGGCACTTGCCGCAGGCCGTTCAACCCCGAACATTCCGACCGCATGGTACTCTGGGCAAAAAAGACCGCATGAGCGTACCTGTCCTCATCCTGTTGTTCCTTCTGCTTCCGTTGGGAGCAGGAGCTTGGGTACGGTTTCGTGCCACGGACCCGGTGCAGGTAAAACTGCTGCTGGCATTCAGCGGTGCATTCCTGTTGGGCGTCACCGTGCTCCACATGCTTCCTGAGCTATATTCCAGGGGCAGTGAACAATTGGGCCTATGGGTGCTCGCCGGGTTCATGCTTCAGGTCGTCCTTGAGTTCTTCAGCAAGGGCATTGAGCATGGCCACGCGCACGTGCATGCCCACGACCACATGCATGGCAGCCGAACGCTGCCCTTCATTACGCTGCTGAGCTTGTTCATCCATTCATTCACCGAAGGGATGCCATTTGCCGACCCGAGGGTGGGCGGTGATTTGGCTTTTGTTGCGGGCGTACTGCTGCACAAGCTACCCATGGCATTCGCACTGGCGACCGTGCTGCAACGCGCCCACGTAGGCGTGGCGCGTTCCTGGGCCACGTTGGGCATTTTCGCCGTAGCGGCCCCACTAGGCATCTTATTCGGGCACTATTTTGGCGAAACCATTGGGGAGGCCTTCCTCTCCAACGCACTGGCCCTGGCCATTGGCATGCTGCTGCACATCAGCACGACCATCATCTTTGAATCAACGCCTGATCACAGGTTCAATGCCCGCCGGTTCGTCACGGTGCTCGCCGGGGCCCTGCTGGCCATCCTTTCCGCACATTGAAAAGAAGCGGCATAGCGCTCCAAGAGGGTTGGATCATTTTACACTTGCGGGGTTGCCCCGCGTCAGGGGATCTCGCAAGTTTGCGCATGCAATCGGGCACATCGGCCCGCCCATAACAAAACGAACCGTTCAGGGGTTAAAGACTATTGACGGCCAAGGCTTTTCGGGCCAAAGCACCGACCCTTGCAAGAACACTACCTGCAGCATACGGTATGCTCACCCAAACTCGCACCTTCCTTCAGCTGGGGCTGGTATCATTGACCGGCATCGGCTTCTACTACGCGCATCTCTTCCTCGGCATGGTCGGCAACGCTTGGCTTTTCAAGGTCCTGGCGATCGGCTTCCTTATGGCAACAGTACCACTGCCCATCATCGCGGTAAACAATCGCAAGCTCTTTCCATCCTTGGAAAAATGGATGAAGAAGCTATTGGTGGTGGGTGCCCTGTTGCTGCTGGTCCATCATTTCCTGATGACCTTCCTCTTTGTGATGTTCCTGCCGGAAGGAAGGATCCTTTAAGCGCAGTGAAACCTTCGCGGGGCAGTTTGCGTTGAACAACACAAGTCGTGTAATCCACGGCATTTGATCAACGACTGCCTGGTAAAAGGTCGGCCCGCAACAGCCACCCGGTCGAAGCCTGTAAGCAACGATACCAGGATATTCGGAACGCGCCCTGTAAGGCGCGTTCCGTTTTTTTGGCCTAGTGCTCGATTATGATCGACTCGGGCTTGGCCCCCAGGTTGGTCAAGATGGTCGTCAAGCTCTCCACGAATGCGCGAGGGCCGCATATGTAAAAGTGCTGGTCGAAATTCTGCACCAAGGTGACCATGATGTTGCGGTCGATCCGGCGTTCCATAAACCCAATGACATGTTGGCGGGTGAGGATGTTGAGGAAATTTTTCCCCAACATTTTGGAGAACTCCTCCTCCAGTATGATGTCGGATACCGTTTGATTGGAACAAACCAAGGTAACTCCTTCCAGTTTGTTCTCCTTGTTCAGTTCCCGTAAGATGGCCACGAACGGGGTAACGCCTGACCCGGCCGCGAAAAAGTAGCCGGGTCCTTTATATTCGATCGTGCCGAAAGGTTCGCTGACCAGCAGTTCATCGCCGCGGCGTGCCAAACCAAGTTGGTGTGTCAGCCCTTGCCGCTCATCATAGATCTTGATCATCAGCTCGAGCGTGCGCGAAGTGGCCAAGGAAGTGAACGTGAACGGACCCCAGCGGTCGGTTCAGCCCTCCTTGTTGAGCGTGACGCTGGCCCCTTGGCCTGGGGTGAAGCGGTAGCCTTTCGGCTTTTCGATCTGGAACCGCTTAACGTTGTGCGTTAAAAACGAAGAGTCCAGGATCTTGACCTTGAAGTGTGGCCTCGGGTATTCTGTTTCCATAGGGCAGCATGCCTGTACAGGCACGGTAAAGATCCACGGGCACCGGAGGCCTATCAGCTTTTCATATTATCGAACTGGAGCGGAAGATCGAAGTCACCGCCCCGCAACGCAGCCATGACCGACTGCAGGTCGTCGATCTTTTTGCCCGTTACGCGTACCGTATCGTCGTTGATCTGCGCCTGCACCTTCAAGTTGGTATCCTTAATGAATTTCACGATCTTCTTCGCTGTTTCACGATCTATGCCCTGCTTCACCTTTACCGTGCGGTACAACAGCTTGCCGCTGGGAACAGGCTCTTCGCTAAGGTCGTAGCTCTTTACATCCACCTTTTGCTTGGTACTGCGCTCCAGCAAGATATTCAAGATGGCATCCAGCTTCAGGTGGTCCTCGGTGGAAATTTTAATGGCCAACGCCTTTTTATCGAATTCCACATTGCTGTTGCTCCCGCGGAGGTCATACCGTGTTTCCAATTCGCGCTTTACGGTATTGATGGCATTATCCAGCGATTGTACATCCACTTTGGAGAGAACGTCGAAACTGGGCATTGGAACAAAATCTTTGGGACAAGTTTACACCCGTGGGCCATACTACCAAACAAACGGCCCGGCGCTGGGCGTCCGGGCCGTGGAACTGGGCCTGCCTGCCCAGGGCGGATTCAGCCGATGACCTCTGCGTGCGGATAGCGTTCCTTCCAAAACGCCAGCTTCTTGAGGTCCGAAAGCGTGATCACGGTGCGTTGGTCCAAGCGGACCTTGATGGCCTTGATTCCTTTCTTCACAGGCTGGGACAGGATAAGTTGCTTCTTTTTGCGTGCCATGGCGATTAGTTTGCCTGCGGAGGCATCAAAAGCGTGCCAAACCCCAAGCGGCCCCATTTATTTTGGGAATGTCTAACAATCTGGCACCTCGCTTCCCGGTGATGCGCCGATCCGGCAGAAGCTCAGATCCACCCGCTGAGGCGATAGTACGCCAGGGCTACATACTCGCGCAGGCAGGTGATCTCCAGTTTGAGGTAGTTCCAGAAATTGTAGCGCACCCCGTAACTGCCGGATATGTCAGGCGCGAACCTGGTACCTCCAATTTCCCGGTGATCGTATTGAAGATCGGAAAACAACGCGTTCTCGAAAGCCGGCGCACCTTGTACCTGGCTGAACCCGACCTTCCTGAATGACCGGAGGCTGCGGTACATATGTTCGGGGGATGTTACGAGCGCAACTTGCAGGTCCAACCGGTCCTTGAAAAATGCCGCGGCATCCAGCGCTTGTTCCCGGGTATTCCTGCCGTGCAACGTACTGACCCGCGACTGGGCCACACCGCGCAAATGCAACTCCGAGCGCATGGCATTCTCCAAAGCCGAATCAAGCGGCAGCATCAGAATGACCGATGCATTCGGATGGGCATCGCCCAATACGGCTGCTTGGTGGCAACGCATCAGCTCAGGGCCCGAGGGCATGCCGCTGCCTGAGAGCAAAATGATCAGGTCCACACGCGGCCCCACCAAGCCACCATGGGTTCCCAGCCAGCGATATGCGTAGTACGGGACCGATGTAAAGGCCAGCATGGCCATTACCGCTGTGAGCAGGCCCGTGCTGAGGCAAAGGAGCCGGATACAGTTGGCCGCCGACTTGAGGAAATCGGCCCGGGGTCCGCATGGCCGTGCCCATTTTGCACGCGTCGCTCGCATGGGCGGATCCGCACACCGATCAGCCTGGCAAAGGACTTCCAACGGGCACTGCGCAGTCGTGGCCCGGCTCTCCGTGGGGCGGGTTCAATCGCGCAGACCCGCTGGCGGGCATGGCCGATGCAGGGGCCACCGGGCTTTGAATATTGATCTCGGGCTGGATCGCGGGCTGGGCGGGTGCTTCGTCCAAAGGTGCGCCCACCGGAATTTCGCAACGATGTCCCGGTTCGCCATGCGGTGGGTTCACGCGCACTTCTGCGGATGGACTTTCTGCGATGCCCACGGCATCGTCCGTTCCCAGCGCGGTTACTGGATCCGCAACAGCGGCCGGGGGCGCCGGCATTTCGGTGACCGTGGCCGGTTCTTGAGGGTTATTGGAGCAGGCCGAAAAAATGAGGCCGACCAATAGGGGAAGCGCTGCAGCGCGGCGGGATGTGGACATGGCAGAATGTGTAGTGCGGCCAAGGTAACCTGTTTTCACCCATAAGCCGGCCTTCAGTGCCTGAAGCGCACGAACAGCCGCCCAAAGTTGGTGCTGTCCTTGTCGATGCGATGGTACATCTTCCTGATGTGCGGTTGCTGCAGGAAGCGAAGGACCTTCTTCTTCAATTGGCCGCTTCCCTTGCCGGGGATGATCTCCACGATCGGGATGCGTTTTTCCACTGCTTCCTCAATGATGTCATTCAAGGCCTGGTCGATCTCGCGGCCGTTGTTGAAGATCTCGTGGAGGTCGAGTTTAAGTTTCGCCATTATCAGGCACGCACGTCGGTATAGTCCTCCTTTCGCCGGTCCATCATTTTCAGGACGAACGGGCACAGGGGCCGGATCTTTAAGTACTTTTCGCGGGCGAAGTTTATGGCCGCGGTGAGCAGTTGCATGCCCACGCCTTTTCCTTCAGAGCCGGGGAAACCCTCGGTATGCAGGATGGTGATCGCGTCATGCTGCGGCCCGGAATAAGTCATTTCGCCCAGTTCCTGGCCGTTTTCCAAGGCCACGAAGCGGCCATTGCCATTACTCGGTTGATGTTCAATGTTCATTGGTGACTGATCGTGGTTCAAATATGGGTAAGGTGAAGTTTGGCGATTGAATTTGCTTGGTGTTCCGGAACCCCCGCTTGCGCAGCAAAAGCGCTCCACTGTGTTACGCCGGTGGCCACCTCGTCCAAGATCTCACCGGGCTTCTTGATGTTCATTTCCTTGGCCACCTTCAACAGGTCGGGCCGGGTGATGCCGTTCCTCTTTCCGTTGATGCTAAGCTGGTGCTGGTGGAGCCACACATTATCGGGGTGCCAGGCAAATGTGATATCGTACGCGGGTGAGAGATGCCATTGGCCTTGGTTGTCCATCAGGAAAGAGATGTTTTTCGTGTGGTCATCGTTGTTGCGGGCGATGACATTGAAACACATGCGGCGGAAGAATTGTGCTGCATCGGGGTAGGGCAGGCCCAGTAGCCTCATCACCTGGAACGCATCCTCGTAACTGTATGCCAAGGGGTCGTTGAAATCCATATGTGCCATGCCGCATAGCGTGGCCATGTGCAATTTATGCGTGGAGCCGTTGGGCCCAATGACCCGGTCGAAGCGCTGGGTGAGGAAATGTGCCCGGCCCATTTCCTCCAGTAATCGGCTGGGCATCATTTCAACGCCGCAGGCCAAGGCCATCAAATAATAGGCGTACTCGATGCGGCCGGAGCCTTGGGGGGCGCCAAGTTGCTCATTTGTCACCCCATCGAACTTCAGCAGGCAGTATGTAAATCCGTTGAGCCCATCGATCTGGCCGCTCCGTACCTCGCCAGTGCGATCATTGTAGGCCACGATCGCCTTGGCGCGTGCTCCCCCCGCCGACGTGCCCACTTGGATGATGTCAAGCAAAGCTTCTTCGTTCCAGTCCTTGTCTTTTCGCCCCCCGCCTTCGCCTTTGGAGGTGCTTGTTGTGAAACGGGTGCGGTCAAAGAGCACGTTCGCGGCCATGCGCACCAGGGCATCCACCTGCAGGGCTTCACTGCTTGCTTCCAGTTCGTGATGGGCGGGTTCGAACTCCAAGGCCCCCATTCCGCGTTTACCCATGTAGCAAAGCCGTTCAACCGGATTGGCAGTTCCGGCCCGCCTGTTCTGCGAAGCCAGCCAAGCGTTCATCAGTTGTTCCCCGAACCGGTCGGGCAACGCATCGGCCAGCAAACCCGGCAGGCCCTTAAAGGTGTCGTCACGTAGATTGCTGAACGCGAACACCTCATCGCCCCCCCGGGCTTTCTCCAAGGGCATCATCAGAGGGGCGATGTCCAAGCCACTGGAAATGAAAGAGCGGTCGTACTGGAATCGCGCCCGCTGATCGCCCTCGTCCCAGACCACCACCCCCACCGTGCGCCCCCAAAGCTTCACGGAGGCATGTGTTACCATGTGGTTTTCCGGGGTTTGGGCGGAACGATACCAGGCTGCTTTGGCGATGCGCGTTTGCGTTGCTTCACGGCATACTTGGCCTGCTGTTCCACCAGTTGATAGGGGGTGGGCTTGGGCTCGTGGTGGAAATTATCGAGCACATCGAGGCGGCCCATGGCGCGCAGCACTTGTACCAAGGTGAGCAACGTGGCCGGCCGGCCGGCCTCGAGTTTCACGATCGTAGTGCGGTCGAGGCCGGCGCGCGTGGCCACCTCCGCTTGGCTCATATTGCGTTCAAGGCGTATGCGGCGCAACTCTTTGCCGAGCTGGGCCACCACCTTTTGATCGGGCAGGAGGCTCCAGTTAATGTTGCTCATGGGCATCGGTGCATCGGTTTTTAACTTTCAATGTTCCTTATGCACCACAAAGGTATGCCTAATTTCCAATAAAACAATTGCTTATAAGCATCATTGCGACCAAAATGGTGAGCCAATGTTGGTTCCGGACATCATTGCCAGGAGGTGCTGCATTAGTGGCGCTTCTGCAATAGCGCCCTTACCACCTCCAGTGCCGCCACCGGGATCTTGGTGCCCGGGCCAAATACTTCAAAGCAACCGGCATCCTTCAGGAAGGCGAAGTCGTTCGGTGGGATAACGCCACCCGCTACCACCAAAATGTCCGTTCTGTTCCACGTATTGCGCAATTCGTTGATCACTTCCGGCACCAAGGTCTTATGCCCCCCGGCCAAGCTACTTACGCCCAGGACGTGCACATCGTTTTCGATGGCCTGCCGTGCCACCTCTTGCGGGGTCTGGAACAAAGGCCCGATATCCACATCAAATCCAATGTCGGCGAAACTGGTGGCGATCACCTTCGCACCCCTGTCGTGCCCGTCCTGTCCCATTTTGGCGACCAAGATCCGTGGCCGGCGTCCTTCTTTACGGGCGAATTCATCGGTCATCCGCATGGCTTGTTGCATGTTCGGGTCATCCATTGCTTCTGCTGAGTAAACGCCACTGATGGCATTGGTGGTCGCCTTGTACCGGCCGAAAACGCTTTCCAGTGCTTGGCTGATCTCGCCCAGTGTGGCCCTTGCACGGGCAGCGGCAACGGCCAATTCGAGCAGGTTGCCGCTTTGCGCGCCCTGGTCGCCGCGGGCTGCCCTGGTTAAGGCGTGCAGTGCCGCCTGCACTTGAAGCCCGTCCCTTTCCTCGCGCAACTTTTCCAGCCGGGCGATCTGTGACAGCCTCACCTTGGTGTTGTCCACTTCCAGCAGGTCCAAGTTCGTTTCTTCCTCCACGCTGAAGGTGTTTACGCCGATGATCTTGTCTTTCCCGGTGTCGATGCGGGCCTGCCGCCTGGCCGCAGCTTCTTCGATCCGCATCTTGGGCAGCCCGCTTCCGATCGCCTTTGCCATTCCGCCCAGTTGTTCCACCTCTTTGATCCGTTCCCAGGCCTTGTGCACCAGGGCGTCCGTAAGGTGCTCCAAGTACCAGCTTCCGCCCAATGGGTCGATGAAGCGCGTGATCCCACTTTGTTTCTGCAGGTAGATCTGGGTGTCCCGCGCGATCTTGGCGCTGAAATCGGTGGGCAGCGCAATGGCCTCGTCCAAGGAATTGGTGTGCAGCGACTGCGTGCCCCCAAGCACCGCGGCCATGGCCTCTACCGTGGTGCGGGCCACATTGTTGTAGGGATCTTGCGCGGTAAGGCTCCAGCCGCTGGTTTGGCAATGGGTGCGCAGCGCCATGCTCTTGTTGTCCTTGGCCCCCAGTTCGCGCAGCAGCTTGGCCCAAAGCAGCCGGCCCGCACGCATCTTGGCCACCTCCATGAACAGGTCCATGCCGATGCCCCAGAAGAAGCTCAATCGGGGAGCAAACTGGTCCACGTCCATGCCGGCCTTGATCCCCGTGCGCACATATTCAATGCCGTCGGCGAGTGTGTAGGCCAGTTCCAGGTCGGCGGGGGCGCCCGCCTCGTGCATGTGGTAGCCGCTGATGCTGATGCTGTTGAACTTGGGCATCCGCCGGGCGCAATAGCTGAAGATGTCGCCCACTATGCGCATGCTTGGCCCCGGTGGATAGATGTACGTGTTGCGCACCATGAACTCCTTCAGGATATCGTTCTGTATGGTGCCCTGTAGTTGGTCCACCGCCACGCCTTGCTCTTCGGCCGCCACAATGAAAAATGCCATGATCGGCAGTACGGCGCCGTTCATGGTCATGCTCACGCTCATCTTATCAAGTGGGATCCCATCGAACAGCACCTTCATGTCCTCCACGCTGCTGATGGCCACGCCGGCCTTGCCCACATCGCCTTTCACACGCGGGTGGTCGCTGTCGTACCCGCGGTGCGTGGCCAGGTCGAAGGCCACGCTCAGGCCCATTTGCCCGGCCGCCAAATTGCGCCGGTAAAACGCATTGCTCTCCTCGGCCGTGCTGAAGCCGGCGTATTGCCGGATGGTCCACGGCCGGATCGTGTACATGCTGGCGTACGGGCCGCGGAGGTAGGGTGGGGCACCCGCACCGAAGCCGATGTGCTCCAAATGGGCGGTATCCGAGGGGCCATAAATGCGTTGGACCGATAGCCCTTCGCGCGTGGGAGTGGCCGATCCGCCAGCGCCGGCACTCGCTGTTGGCCCCGCTTGGGTGGAAGGGCCCGGTTTGCCTTGCAGCACGGCATCTTTCCATGCCGTGGTCAGCTGTTCCGCAGTATAGCTGCCACCCATGGGATCGACCACGCGCGCCACGAATGATTCATCTTTCAGTAGATGGTGGATGTTGCGCACCGCGCGCCTGGCCAGCGCGTCCCCTTCTGGAAGTTGGGGTGGCGGTATGGTCAGCCCGTCACAACCGCCCATTGTGGCGGCCAAGGCCTGTACCGTGGCCCGGATCAAGTCCGTGTGGCCTTCTCCGCCCGGGGGGTAGGTCACCTCCGCTTGCAGCCAAACATACGGGACCCCTTGCGTGTGCCCTTCCGCCGCGAGGGCAGAGGCCCATGCCGCACGAAAAGCGCGCAGCATGGCAATGTTCTGCATGAAGTCATCTTGTAGCAGTAG
>JBIQMI010000016.1:16955-23301 GCA_044463585.1 Cryomorphaceae bacterium | reverse complement strand
CGGCAGGCCAGCACGCGCCTGAGCCTGCAAACGCTGCAGGCCATTGAATCGCTGGGCGCACGCGAACTGAAGCGGGCGGCATGCTGCGACGTGAGCGAAAGCTTCGAGACCAACGCCACCGTGGATGTGAGCTACGGCGATGCCGTGAGCGGCACGAAGACCATCCGCATGCTGGGGCTCGATGGCAAGTACGCGCAGATCGGGGTGGAGAACGTGCCCTTCGTGCGCGGCCTCTCCGCCAATTCGGGCCTTACGCTGCTGCCCGGCCCGTGGATCGAAGGGATCAATGTGAGCAAGGGGATCGGTACTGCCGTGAACGGGCCGAACGCCATGACCGGGCAGATCGACCTGCACCTGGTGGATCCCGCCACCGCACCGGCCTTGTTCACTAATTTCTATGCGAACAGCCACGGACGGCTGGAACTGAACGCAAATGCCGCACAGCATTTGGGCAAGGCCGGCGACAACATACTGATGGTGCACGGCAGCATGCAACAGACTGAGCTGGACGATAACCGCGACGGCTTCATGGACCAGCCCATGACCCAGCGCTTCAACATCATGGACCGCTGGATCCAGCGCACCGACAAGCGGATCACACAGGCCATGGTGCGCTATGTGACCGACCAGCGCAGGGGCGGCCAGGTCGGGGCTGTGCCCATGGGCGAGTCGGCGCAGGGCAGGCCCTACCGCGTGGACATCGACAATGAAATGGTGGACCTGGTGGTGAAGAACGGCTGGATCCTGAAGGACCCGATGAAAAGCATCGGCCTGCTCACCGGCCTGCGCAACCATACGGTGTCCTCCGTGTTCGGCGGCAGCGATTACCAAGGCGCACAGCAGAGCCTGTACGCCAACGTGGTGTACCAGCAACTCTTCAAGCATAATGACCAGCTGAAGGCCGGCGCCAGCTTCCAGTTCGACGATTA
Organism: Cryomorphaceae bacterium; assembly: GCA_044463585.1. Taxonomy (GTDB): domain Bacteria; phylum Bacteroidota; class Bacteroidia; order Flavobacteriales_F; family PHOS-HE28; genus PHOS-HE28. The sequence continues at coordinate 22,372 of JBIQMI010000016.1, read as the reverse complement.
CAGGGAGACCCTGAAGCAATCCTATGTGGAAGGCACCTTGGACCTTGGGCGCACCGAGCGCATGCCCGGGTTGTTCGCGGAATACACCCGTACGCGCCAACGGTTCACCATGGTGGCCGGCATGCGTGCCGACCTCAACAGCAAGTACGGCGAGGCCTACAGCCCGAGGTTGCACCTGAAGTACGACCTGGCGCCGCTCACCACGCTGCGTTTTTCGGCCGGAAGCGGCTTCCGCAGCACCAACCCGATCGTGGAAACCCCTGCGGCACAGGCCAGCTCGCGCAAGGTGTCCATCGAGGGCGACCTCGGCTTCGAGCGCTCCTGGAACACCGGCGTATCGCTGTTGCACAAGTTCAAATGGCTCGGCAAGAAATGGTCGTTCAACATAGACTTGTACCGCACCGATTTCACCGCGCAGGTGGTGGCCGACCTGGACCGCGACCCGCAGCAACTGGTGTTCTACACGCTGAATGGCCCCAGCTACGCGCACAGCCTGCTTACCGACCTGCAGGTGCAATTGGGGAAGCAGGTGGAAATGAAGGCCAGCTACCGCTACTACGATGCCCGCACCACCTACAGCGGCATACTGCGCGAGCGCCCCTTGGTGCCCGCACACCGCGGCCTGCTCGACCTGGGCTACATCTCCAAGGATGAAAAATGGCGCTTCGACATTACGCTGAACAGCTTCGGAACAGCGCGCCTGCCCGATACCGGTGCGAATCCCGAGGAATACCGCATGGGCGGGCGTTCGCCGGCGTACGCCACCCTCAACGCGCAGCTCACCCGCGTGCTGGGGCCTTGGGAATTGTACCTGGGGGGTGAAAACCTGACCGGCACCCTGCAGAGCCGGCAGATGATCGCGCCGCACGATCCGTTCGGCCCGTATTTTGACGCCTCGATGATCTGGGGACCCGTGAACATGCAAATGGCCTATTTCGGCCTGCGGTATACCCTGGCGAAGAAGACCAAACCACAACAAAGCAGCCACTGAAGATGAAAAAGTTGATCAACCTCGGCCTTGTGCTGCTGGCCTTTGCCACGGCACCGGCCCAAGCCCAGGAGCACGGCCCCAAACTGGCCGGCCTGGACATACACACCAATGCCGTATGCGGCGATTGCAAGCACCGCATTGAAAGCGAGATGCTTTATGTGAAAGGCGTGCGCAGCGTGAAAGTGGACCTGGACCGGGAGGTGATCCACGTGGATTACCAGCCCAAGAAGACCGATCCCGATAAACTGCGCGAGGCCGTGTCCAAGATCGGCTACTTGGCCGATGATGTGCAGCCCGATCCCAAGGCCCGCAAGGAGCTGCCGGATTGCTGCCAGATGACCAAGGACGAGCACGACGGCGCCCCGCCTGCGCCGCAGGTGCCGGACCACGCACCAGAGGCCAGCCCGGATGCACCCGCCAGCCCGGACAACGATTGACCGGCCATGGCACTTGTGCGGAAATTGAAAGGGATCACGCCCACGTTCGGGCGTGATCCCTTTTTGGCCGAAACCGCCGTGGTGGTAGGCGATGTGCAGATGGGCGACGATTGCAGCGTATGGTACAACGCCGTGGTGCGCGGCGATGTGAACAGCATCCGCATCGGCCACCGTGTGAACATCCAGGACAACGCCACCCTGCACTGCACCTACCGGAAGTGCGGACTGGTGATCGGCAACGACGTAAGCATCGGGCATAACGCCATTGTGCATGGCTGCACCGTGGAGGACAACGTACTGATCGGCATGGGCGCCATTGTGATGGACCAGGCGGTGATCGGCACGGGCAGCGTGATCGCAGCGGGTGCCGTGGTAACGCAGGGCACCGTGGTGGAGCCCGGTTCGCTGATGGCCGGCATACCGGCCAAGCGCATTGGCCCGGTGAGCAAGGCATTGGCCGAGGGCGAGATCGCCCGCATAGCCCGGAATTACGGTATGTACGCGGGCTGGTACAAGGAGGAAGGGTGAGGATCCTTCGCGAAGCGTTGTGCAACTCCCTATCTCGCCTGAACAAAGCGCTCGGCCTGTAACCAGCGCAGGCGGTTGATCGCGGTTTTCCATGGCACACACGGTTTCTGCGACCCCGCCGGGGTCGAAATTCCATTTCGTTCTGTTTCAATTGGCGTGACCGACTCCGTGGTCACTGATCCGCTGGGCGTATCGACCCCGTCGTGGTCGCCGCAATTAGAAACCGCAACCGCCGATCCTTACGACTCCGTCGGGGTCGCAGAAACGTGCTTTTTTCACATGCCGTGAAACGTTCGACCGTGATGCGCGCCCCCAATCAATTCAGCCCAGCACCAACGAACCATCGGCTTGCCAATGGCCTTTTCTTACCGGCACCTTTTTCAACCCCAGGCGGGCCAAAACGGTATCGAAACGTTCGGGCTCGCCGCTGGTCCAGCATTGCAGGCCACCGACCTGGTGGTCGGGTGATTTGATGCGGTATTGCACCAGCATTTGGTCGAGGCGGCGGGCGATGGCCCCGGAAGGTTCGATCACGCGCACATCCGGCCCGGCGATCCGTTCGATCAGCGGCTGCACCAACGGGTAGTGGGTGCAGCCGAGCACAAGCGTGTCTATGCCCTGTTCCACCATGGGTTCCACCCAATTGCGCAACAGGGCCTCGGTCTCCACATCGTCGAAATGGCCATTGTCGATGCGGGCCGCGAGGCCTTGGCAAGCTTGGCTGATCACGCGCACACCCTTGCCGAAGCGCTCCACCACGTCGGCCATGGCCCGGCCTTCCACGGTGGCCTTGGTGGCCAGCACGCCCACCACGCCGCTGCGGGTTTGCTCCACGGCCGGCTTTACGGCCGGTTCCATGCCCACGAAGGCGATCTCGGGGTAACGTTCGCGCAGGGGCTTCAGGGCGGCGCTGCTGGCGGTGTTGCACGCGATCACAATGGCACGGCACCCTTTGTCCAGCAGGGCTTCGGTTATGGCCGTGCTGAAGGCGAGGATCTGCCCGGCGGTGCGTTCGCCGTACGGCACATGGGCGTTGTCGCCGAAATAGACGAGGCGCTCCGCCGGGAGCGCCTGCCTAATGGCCGCGGCGATCGTAAGGCCGCCGATGCCCGAGTCGAATATGCCGATGCGCGGGTCCATGCCCTGCACCGTGTTACTTGATCTGCAGCTTGGCCTTCACCAACGGCATGATGTCGGTGCCGCCGTCGCTGTACAGTACCGTGCCGGTGCTCGTGTCCAGGATGTAGGTGAAGTGCCCTTCGGCGGCCACTTCCTTGATGGCCTTGTTGGTGCGCTCGATCATGGGCGCCAGCAGTTCGTTCTCCTGCTTGGAAAGGTCCTCCTTGGCCTTGTCCTGCGCGTCGCTGATGCGCTGCTCCAGCTCCTGGATCTCGCGCATGGCCACCTGCTGCTCGGTCTTGGTCATGCTTTCCGCACGCGATTGGGCGTCGGTCACCTTGTTCTGGTATTCCTGGCCCATGGCCTTCAGCCGTTCGTCAAGCGTTTTGGCGAAGTCCTGCATTTTGGTCTCGGCGGCCTTGCGCTCGGGCAGCATCAGCATCAGGGCCTGGCGGTCGATGTGGCCCAGCTTCACGGCGTTCTGGGCGCGGAGGCCGGTGCTTGCGGCCAACAGCACGCAAAGGGTAAGGATGGATTTCCTCATGATGTTATTCGGTTCACTGCTAAGGTTTGGTAGGCGGTACGCTGCGCGGCCGGTCGCCCGTGTTCGTGTTGGGCGTGCGGTCGGCGCCACCGGGACGTGCCGGTGCGGTGCGTTGGTTGTTGTTGTCGGGCGTGTGCTGGTCGCCATCGTCCTCCTCGTCGCTTCCGCCCCGCAGGTTCCCGGCGTTCTTGCCGTCCTTGCCGGGGCGTATGCCGAGCTTGCGCAGCACGCTGTCGCTCTTGTCGTATTTCTCGCTGGCGAAGAGCACGTTGTTGCCCACGCCGCCGATGTCGAAAATGGCCACGTAGCTGGTCCCGGCCACTTCCTTCACCGCCTCGAATATGCGGTCCTGTATGGGCTGGATCAGTTCTTGGCGTTTTTTGAACAGGTCGCCGCCCACGCCGAAGCGGCGCTGTTGCAGGTCGCGGGCCTCTTGTTCCTTCTTGTCGATCTCGTCCTGCCTGGATTTCTTCATTTCATCGGTAAGCAGGATGGCCTCGGCGTTGAAGGCCTCGCGCAGGCGCTTGATTTGTGCCCAGCGCTCATCGATCTCGTCCTGCCACTTCTTGCTGTTGCGGTCCAGCTCCTGTTGCGCGGCCGCATAATCCGGCATCTGCTCCAGGATGTACTTGGTGTCCACGAAGGCGATGCGCTGGGCCTGCAGTCCGGCGGTGGCCAGCAACAACGTCATCAGCAGGGTGCGGAGGAGGTGGGGTTTCATGGGATTGCCGTCGAAAGTAGGCGATCGCGGTCAGAGCTCGCCAAGATCTATGCCAATGGTGAAATGGAACTGGCTTTTGGCCATGTTGGGGTAGCCGGGCACGTCATCGAAGCGCCAGCCGTAATCGAGCCCCATGGGCCCGAACATGGGCAGGAACAGGCGCAGGCCGATGCCCGCGCTGCGGTACACCTTGAAGGGGTCGTACAGGTCGATGGAGTTCCAGGCGTTGGCGGCCTCGGCGAAGCCCAGCGCGAAGATGGTGGCCTGCGGGTTGAGCGAGACGGGGAAACGCAGTTCCGCGGTGTACTTGTTCACGAAGAAGCTGCCGAAGTTGGGCGAGAGCGACAGGTCGTCGTAGCCGCGCAGGGCAATGATCTCGCGGCCATCGAGCTGGAAGCCGGTGAGGCCGCTGCCGCCGAGGTAGAACCGTTCGAACGGCGAATCGCCCTTGCGCTGGTTGTACCGGCCGATGAAGCCGTAGCCCACGCGCCCCATCAGCACCAGGTCGTGCTTGCTCTTGCTGCGGGTGAGCTTGGTGAACCACTGGCTGGTGAATTTCCACTTGTGGAACTCGGCCAATTTGTAGCGTTCCGAAGGCGCGAGCAGGGTATAGTCCACATCGGGGTGGAAGGCGCTGAACGGCGGTGTGGCCTTCACTGAAATGGCATTCTCGGAACCTTGTGTGATCCAGAAGGGTTCGGCGATGGAGCGGCGCACGAAGCGCAATTGCATCGCGTACACGTCGCTTTGCCCGTTGCTGAAGGCGAAAAGCGAGTTCCAGTTGTTGAGCACGTAGCGCTGGTAGCTGCTGGTAAGGTTGAGGAAGAAGTAATCGTCGGGCCAGCGCAGCCGTTTGCCCAATCCCACGCTGGCACCGTAGATGCCCAGTTCCTGGAAGAGCGGATTTTCGCGTGAAACGCCGTTGGTCTGCCGGGTGTAGTAGCCGCCCAGGCTCAGGGAGTTTGGTTTGCGCCCGCCCAGCCAGGGTTCTATGAACGATACGCTGTAGCTCTGGTAGTAGGACCCGTTGGTCTGCGCGCGCAGCCTCACATAGCCCCGCATGATGTTCTCCCGGAA
>JBIQMI010000016.1:0-16945 GCA_044463585.1 Cryomorphaceae bacterium | reverse complement strand
CGGGGTCCACGCTTTTTTGTCGAACATCTTCCGCACGCTGAAGTTGGTGAACGAAAGGCCGAGGCTCACCAATACCCTTCCCCCGCCATAGCCGCCGCTCAGCTCAAGGCGGTCGCTCGGTTTCTCCGCCACCACGTAGTTCAGGTCCACCATGCCGGTGCGCGGCTCGGGGGTGGGGTTCACGGTTACGGCGGCGGGGTCGAAGAAGCCCAGGGAGATCAATTGCTGCTGCGAGCGGATCACCTCGCTTCGGTCGAACAGGTCGCCGGGCCTTGTTCGGATCTCGCGGCGGATCACGTGGTCGAATGTCTTGGTGTTGCCGCTGATGGTAACGTCACGCACCCTGTACTGCTTGCCTTCGCGTATGCGGATTTCCAGGTCGATGCTGTCGCCCTCCACGCGTTCAATGGGGTCGGGGCTGAAGCTGAGGTAGCCCTGGTCCATGTACAGTGAGCTGATGTCGATGCCGGCCGGGTTCATGTAGAGCCGGCTGTCCAGCTTCTTCTTGTTGTACACATCGCCGCGGCGTATGCCCAGCAAACGCACCAAGGTGTCGTTGGTGTATTTGGTGTTGCCGGTGAATCGGATGTCGCGGAAATAAAACCGGTTGCCCTCGTCCACTTCAATGTCCACGTTGATCTTCTTCTTGGAAACGAAATAGGTGGTATCGCGGATGATCTGTGCGTTCCGGTAGCCTTTTTCATTGTACAGGTCCACTACGCGATGCTTGTCGTCGCGGTAGTCCGCCGCCATGAATTTGCTGCTGCCGAAGATGTTGTACCAGCGCTTGCGCTTGGTCTTTTTCATGGCGCGGCGCAACTTGGCGTCGCGCAGGTCGTGGTTGCCGATGAAGTTGATGTCCTTGATGCGGACCCGCGGCCCCTTATCGGCCAGCACCTGTAGCCGCACGCTGTTCTCCAAGGAGGTGTCGCGGTTCTCCACCACGCGTGCGGTGGCCTTCAGGTAGCCCTTGTCCACGAAGTATTTGGAGACGGCCCTGACGGCGTTGGCCTTCACGGCCTCGTTCACCTGTTGGCCGCGCTGCAGGTTGATGGTCTCGCGCAGTTTATCGGCCTCGCTGCGCGAAACGGTGCCCGCGAAGCCGTAGCTGGCCAGTTGCGGGTTCTCCTGCACGATGATGTGCAGGAACACGGTGGCGCCGCGCACCTCGGCCTCCTCGATCCGCACGTCGGTGAAGAGGTTCTGTGCCCAAATGGCCCGTACGGCACGCGACATGCGCTCGCCGGGTATGGTCACCTTGTCGCCCACCTTCAGCCCGCTGAAAAGCTTCACGGCATTGGGGTCGCGGGTAACGCAGCCGCTTACCGTTATGCCGCCGATGGTGTATTCCTTGGGATAGCCGTAGTCCACCGTTTCGCCGCCGGGCTGGGCCTGTGCCTTGTTCGGCAGCAGCAACGTGCACAGGGCGAGCAGGGCCAACAGGCCGGTGCGGAACAGGGCGTGCATCAGGCGGGCAACTGGTCGTGGGTTAGTCCGAAGCGGCGCTCGCGCTGCTGGTAATCGATCAGGGCCTGCAGGAAGTGTTCCTGGCGGAAATCGGGCCACAGCACCGGGGTGAACCAGAGTTCGGCATAGGCCAGTTCCCACAGCAGGAAGTTGCTCATGCGCTGCTCGCCGCTGGTGCGTATCAGCAGGTCGGGCGTGGGCAGGCCCGCGGTGCTCAGGCGCTGGGCCACCAGCTGTTCGTCCACTTCCCCGGGCGAGAGCCGCCCGGCGCGCGCATCCTCCACCAGCCCGCGCATCAGGCGCATCAGGTCCCAGCGTGCGCTGTAGCTCAGCGCCAGGGTAAGGGTGATCCGGCTGTTGCCCGCGGTGCGTTCCATGGCCTGCAGCAGGGCCTGGCGGCATTTGGCCGGCAAGCTGTCCGTGTCGCCGATGGTGTGCAGGCGCACCTGGTTGCGGTCCAGTTCCTCGATCTCGTTGGCAATGGTGGTCACCAGCAATTCCATCAGGGCCTGCACCTCGGGTTTCGGCCTGTTCCAGTTCTCGGTGCTGAAGGCGTACAGCGTAAGGCAGCGCACGCCCACGGTGGTGGCCGCGGTAAGCGTTTCGCGGATGGGCCGCACGCCATGCAGGTGGCCGCTGATGCGCTCCTCGCCCTTTTGCTGTGCCCAGCGGCCGTTGCCGTCCATGATCACCGCCACGTGTGCGGGCACGCGCGCGGGATCGATCCGGGCACGGAGTTCCTCGATGGATGGCGCTTTTTCGTTCACGGGGGTGCGAAGGTCGCAATTTGCACGGTTCAAACGCTGCCTACCGCCGGCGCCGGTCCCAAATAGCATCACATTCAGTGAACCGGTTCAGCAGCAGCGTAATGGTGAAGCCGGTGTAGTGGTACCAGTCCTTGGTTTCGGCATCGCCCCGGGCGCGGCCGGTATTCACCCCGGTGGTGCGCAAAATGCTGGGGTCGGCCAGCAGCGCCGTAAGGGGCCCGGCCTGTTCGGTCAGCAGCGCATTGTCCGCATAGGTCCCGCCCACGTCGTCCAGGTAATCGGTCCACGTCCGCCTCAGCCCCCATTCCAGCTGCACATCGATCCGGGTGCTGATCGCCAGTTTCAACCCGGCGCCAAAAGGCAGCCCGATCTGGTTCAGGCTGTACGAGCTGCCCCCGCCGATGGTCTGTCCCTCGGTGCCCAAGGGCTGCAGGTCGTACCAGGTATCGTTCAGCACGGCCTGCGGGTTGGTGCGGAAATAGCACAGCCCGGCAAACACGAAGGGCGTCCACTTGCGGCTGTCCTTGGAAATGCCGCGGTATTTGAAGAAGTTGATCTCCAGCAGGCCGCCGGCCTCGAACAGGGAAGTGCGGAAACCCAGGTTGCGCAGGCGCTGCAGCGGGTCGTCGGAATTGATGTCCCAGGCTTCCAGCTTGCCGTACAACGCTTGCAGGCGGAATGCGTACCGCTCGTTGAAATTGTAGCGGTACACCAACCCGCCGCCGAAGTGCGTATGCTTCGGGTAATAGCGGTACGGATTGATATCGCCGATATAAAAGAAGGTGCCGCCGGTAAGGCCCAGTTCACTCACCTGTGCGGCCGCTGGTGAAAGCAGGCCACAAAACAGCAGAATGGGTAAAAGCCTTTTCATCCACGCTACTAACGCCGGGCCTCGTGGATCCGTGCGCCGCCGCGAAATTAGTCGCGCAGTGGCATGGGGCCGACGATCCGCCGCATCGCGCCGAAGTACCAGCACGGCAATCCGCGGCATGGGCCCCGGGGAACAGCCCGTCCACGGTGGCTGAAGTGAACGGCGCGCGAATTTTCAGCCGCGCCTAACCGCCATTCCTGCCCGACTTGCCCGACCTTACGTCCAGGCCCCAATTCAATTTGTCGCGCAGCGTGGTCAGGAAATCCTGGCCTTCCAGCTGCACCAGCTTTACGCGGTGGGCGGCGCGGCGCACGTACAGGGGCGGAAAATGGTCGAGCACCTGGCTGCGCGAGTCGAGGTTGACGAGGTATTTCTCCCCCCTGGAATCCACTTGCAGCGTCAGGGTGCTTCCGCCGGGCACCACGAAGGGCCGCACGTTGAGGTTGTGCGGTGCGATGGGGGTAATGACCATGGCATCGCAGTTGGGCGCGAGCAACGGGCCGCCGCAGCTAAGCGAGTAGGCGGTGCTGCCGGTGGGGGTGGAAATAATGAGGCCATCGGCCCAATAGGTATTGAGGAAGCGGCCGTCCAGGTGGGCGTGGATGGAGATCATGGCGGCGCCGTCGCGCTTGTGGAAGCTGACCTCGTTGAGGGCATTGTTGTTGTGGCCGAAGCCGGGGCAGCCTTCAAGCTCCAGCACGGCGCGGTCGTTGATGATGTACCGTTTTTCAAGAATGGCCTGCAGGCTTTGGTCAAGGTCCTCAAGGCGGGTGCTGCTCAGGAAACCGAGCCGCCCGAGGTTGATGCCGAGCAGGGGCACCGGTACTTCACCGAGGAAATCCACGCTGTCCAGGAAGCTGCCGTCGCCACCCATGCTCACCAGCATGTCCAGCCCGGCACCCGTGGCGCGCTCCATGGTCTCATGGGCCACAGGTGGCCTGCCTGCCTCGGCCATGCGGCGCGCCAACCCGCTTTCCACCACGGGGTGCGCACCCACGGCCTGCATGCGCGCCATGATGCCGTTGATGGTTTCCGCGGCCGAGGCCGGATAAAGCCGGCCGGTAATGCCGATTCTCATGCCCAAGGACTCAAAAGGGTTGGGTGAAATGTAGGTAGAATCCGGTTTCCCGAAGGCCGTTCACGGTGGTTTCGAGCCGCAGCACCTGGTCGTAGCTGGTCACCAGGTCCAGGCCCAGGCCGTAGCTCTGCTGCCAGTGGTTGGCCAACGGGTTCAGGGCCTGCTGAAAACGGTCGGCCACATATCCTTGGTCGGAATAGGCGTTGAGGTAAATTGCAAGGTAGAAGGTGCGGAAGGCCTCCAGCGGTATGGCCTCCACGCGGTAGGTACGGGGCTGCAACAGGGTGAAGATGATGTTGGCCTTGCCCAAGAAGTAGTGCTGGCCATCGATCACGTAGTATTCGTAGCCGCGCAGGTAATCGTCATAGCCCAGCCCTTCCTGCAGGAAGTAATGTTGGCCGGTGCCGCGTGAGGTTTTTCCGGTAAGGCTGGCGCCGAAGCTCCAGCGCTGGCCCTGTTTCACGCTGTGCTGCACCGCTAAGCGCAAGCTGGTGGCGTCGGGCTGTTGCGGTCCCACGCCATAGCGTTCGGCACTGAGCTTGGCATAGGGGCCGGCCAATGGAAAGGCGCGTGAATCGCGCTTGTCCAGTGCCACGCTGTAGCCCAGGTTGATGAAGCCTGTGCTGGTGCGGCCGGGCGAGAGGTAGCCGGGGTTGCGCAGCACCACCGTATCGGCCACGGAACGCTCGGCCCAGTTGATGCTGAGCGCATGGCGGATGTAGTGCGTGCGGCGCAGGGTAAGCATGGCACCGGCGGTCCAATGTTCGAGGATGTTGGTGCCGGGCGTGCGCAACAGGATCCGTTCGTTGCCGGCCGTGCCGATCGTGATCTCATCCTGTTCACCATAACTGCCCGATAGCTGTATGCCCCAGCGTTGCCGCCGGTCGAGAAAGGGCACGCGGTAGGCCAGGCCGAACTCACGCGAGTAGCCCAATTGCGCCCGGGCCCGCAGCGTTTCGTTGCGGCCGCGCATGTTGAAGGCGGTGAACTCAAGCCCGAAGTTGAGCCGCCGCAGGTCCTTGGTCAGCCACCAGGTGTTGAAGTTGGGGTCGGCGAAACGCAGCAACGGCTGGGGCCACCAGTACCAGCGCTCGTTGAGGTTTACAAGGACGAAGACCTCGTCGCCGCCGTGGAAATTCGGCACCAGCTCCACGGTGTTGAACAGGCCAAGGTTGTACAGGTTGGCCTTGCTTTTGGCCAGTTGCTGGTACAGCGCTTCAGCGTCGAGCGTATCGCCCTCGTGGAAGGTGAGCTCGCGCAATACCACGCGTTCCTTGGTGATCTTGTTGCCATCGATCAGTATGCCGGTGATGCGGTACGGCCCGCCCGCCACCACCGGGGGCTGCGCCGCCACGAACGCGGTATGCGCGAGAAGGATGAAAACCAGCAACGCCCGCGGCCCGTGCGTCATGGTGCCCAAAAGTGATAACGGCCGCTGCGCCGCGTGCTCATGCCCATGGCCCCTTCATCCGTTGCGGCCGTTCCGTGGTGCCTTCCCGCGCAACATCACATGTTCATGATCCGCATCAGGTCGTCGTAGCGGCTGCGCAGGTTTTCCTCCATGCGCGATCCCTGGAACGTGGTGCGCACCGTGTACTCGAACCGGTCGAAGGCCTGCAGGATGCCGCTGATGTCGTCGCGGTTGATCTTCAGCGTTACCTCCATGTGCATGCTGTCCGGGTCGTCGGTACAGTACATGCTGAGGATGCGGGCGCCTTCCTCCTCCACAATGCGGGCGATCTGTTGCAGGGAGTAGTCGTTGCGGCCCAGCTCCAGCACCACCACGCTGCCGGGCAGGCATGCGTTCACCAGGTCGGCCATGTGGCGGCTTACCTCGTGCTCGCCCACGGCGCCCAGGTAGCGGCCTTCCATGTCCAGCACCGGCACCAGGGGCAGGTCGCGCTCGCGCATCAGCTTCAGCACATCGTACACATGCTGCCGCCCGCGCACATAGGGCACCTCCACGGCGTCCATCAGCTTTTCCACCGTGGCGTTGGGCTTTCCGCTGTTCAGGGCGGCCTCTTCCTTCATCAGCCCCGCCAACCGCCCGCGCGATACCACGGGCAGCACGTGCACGCCCGATTCATCCATCAGCTCCAGGGCACGCGCCACGGGGTCCTTCGGGGAAAGGGGTTGTATGGTTTTCGAGATCAGGTCGAACGCTTGCATGGGAAAGGGTGTTGCGCCCACAGGGGGCTAATTTTGGCCCTTAACAAGGGACCAAGGTAGAAGGACTGCGACGATGACCAAGCTGAGCGTGAACATCAATAAGCTGGCCACGCTGCGCAACGCGCGGGGCGGCAACAACCCCGATGTGCAGGCGTGGGCGGTGCAGATCGAGCGTTTCGGCGCACAGGGCATCACCGTGCACCCGCGGCCCGATGAACGGCATATCCGCTACGCCGATGTGCGCGCGCTGAAGCCGTTGCTCACCACCGAGTTCAACATCGAAGGCTACCCCAACGAGCCGTTCACCCGGCTGGTGCTGGAGGTAATGCCCGCGCAGGTTACCCTTGTGCCGGACCCGCCGGGGGTGCTTACCAGCGATGCCGGCTGGGACGCCAAGGAGCGCAAGGCTGAATTGAAGGCGGTGATCGAGCGCTTCAACGAGGCGGGCATCCGCACATCCATCTTCATGGAAACCGACATCGAGCAGATCGCCCATGCCGCTGAAACGGGCACAGACCGCATCGAATTGTACACCGGGCCCTATGCCGAACGCTACCGGGCCGACCGCAACGCGGCGGTGGCGCCTTTTGTGCGCGCCGCGGAAAAAGCGGCCGAGGTGGGTCTGGGGCTGAATGCCGGCCACGACCTCGACCTGGAGAACCTGGCCTGGTTCAGGCAGCAGGTGCCCAATTTGCTGGAAGTGTCCATCGGCCATGCCCTGGTGTGCGATGCGCTCACGTACGGCATGGAGAACACCGTTCAACTTTACCTGAGGGAATTGCGATGAGCGTGGAACTGTTCCACCGCGAGGAGGGATCGGGCACGCCGATCATGATCCTGCACGGCCTGTACGGCAGCGGCGACAACTTCGGCACCATTGGCCGTGCCCTGGCGGAGGACCACCACGTGATCCTGGTGGATGAGCGCGACCACGGCCGTTCCCCCCACACCGACCGCATCACCTACCCGTTGATGGCGGAGGACGTGCATGCCCTGGTGGAGAAGTTGGGGCTGAAGGACCTGGTGCTGGTAGGGCACAGCATGGGCGGCAAAACCGCCATGGCCTTCGCGCAGCGCTGGCCGGAATTGTTGAAACACCTGGTGGTGATCGACATCGGGCCGCGTGAATACCCCATCGGTGAACACGCCATCATTGTGGAGGCCTTGGCCAGCAGCGACCTGGCCAACAAAAGCAGCCGGCAGGAGGTGGAGGAACATCTGGCCAAGTCCATCAGCGAGCCGGGGGTGCAGCAATTCCTGCTGAAAAGCCTGTACTGGGAGGAACCGGGCAAGCTGGCCTGGCGCATGAACGTGGACCTGCTGCAGCGCGACATGGATGACATATTGGCGGCCTTGGGGCCGGAAGTGGTGCGGGTGCCCACGCTGTTCATCCGCGGCGGCAAAAGCCCGTACATCCCCCGCGAGGACATTCCACAGTTGAAGGAACAGTTCCCGAACAGCCGCGTGGAGACCATCGCTTTTGCCGGGCATTGGGTGCATGCCCAGGCGCCGGACGAGGTGCTGGAGCTGATCCGCTCGGTGGCCTGATGCCCATGCGCGCCCTGCTGCTGCTCACCCTGTTGGCCACCGGCGCCGTGCGCGGCCAGGACAGTGTGCGCTACAGCGCGAACTACGTGTTCCACGACGGCATCTATCTGGATTTCCACGATTTCCGCGGCAACCGTCCGGCCATTCCGAAGGAAGCGCTTACCACCCAGCAAGGCCAGCGCGTGGCCGAACTGCGCACGGCGGGCAACCGGCTTTATTACCCCGACAGCACAGGCGAACGCGTGCGGATCGACCTCGACCGCAGTTGGGGTTTTTGCGATCAGGGCGTGGTGTACATCCGCGCGGGCAATGGCTTCCCGCGCATCGGCCTCATGGGCTCATTGGCGCACCTGGTGTACGATGCCACCTACCGCAATTTCGATCCGTACATGTACGGGGGCGGCACCAACTACACCGTGGAGGAACAACGCTTCCTCGACATGCTCACCGGCGCCTTTCTGCCGGTGAACGCGGCGGGCATTTATCCGGTGCTCTCGCGCGATGCCCTGCTGAAGGAGGAATTCGATGCACTGCCCAAAAGGCAACAGAAACGGCCGGAAACGGTTTTCCTGTTCATGCGGCGCTACAACGACAGGCACCCGCTGTATTTTCCGGGGTAGGGAAGATATTGTTGCCCCTCTGTAGCTTGTAGCAAAGATCCTACAAGGCGGATAGGGAAATTATTAAGACCTTGCGATACTCAGGATCCTTGAAAACCAAGCAATGATGAATCGCACCTTGCTCGTTTTGAATTTTATCGCAGTGGTGCCTGTGGTAGGCTTGGCGCAGAATCCATTCACGGTGGACACCACCTTCCGGTTCTATTACACGCCGGCATACATCGAACATTGGATATCCATCTACGAAGCCAACCCCACTGCGGGTTGCGGAGCATGGATGCCGACGATTCCTACGATCCAGACCGGGATGATGGAACGGTCCTGGTTACGGGAATGGACCTGAAAAAGCCGGAGGAGACGCCGTGGGGGTTTCCGGTTGCGATGGCCATCGGCCCTGAAGGAGGGCTTGACCATTACATGGCCACTTGGATGGGAGGGGGGCGTTGCACCCTGATCCCGGGTAGCGACCAGTACGCGGACGCAATCAGGATATACAACTATGATGGAAGTATAGATTACGGTTCCTATCGTTGGCTCCCCACGGGAATATCTGGATCAACCGAATGGCCAGGCGTTGTTTTTGAAGGCAGAAGGGTACTGAAAGCAGGGTATTTCCGGTTCAGCGCCGACTATAGTGAGACAGTAGCAATCATGTGTGACTCCGTTGGGGAATTGGACACCACCACTTTCATTCCCCGGCCCGTGACGGGCAACGATCCCTCCGGTTGGGGGATCCGCCAGTTGCGCAACGGCCAGTACCTAATGAATGGGCGATGGCTATACTACGACGGCCATCTGGCCGGTTCCTTGGTGCGTCTTTGGCCCGATGGCAGTATTGATACCTCATTCTACTTCCCGCCAGCAGTAGGTGTGGTTGACGGTATGCTGGAGCAGGAGGATGGCAAACTCATACTGGGTGGGCGCTTTTATTACGGCAACGACACCCTGAATTTGATCAGACTTAAGCTGGATGGCAGCATGGACAGCACGTTCAACAACCACAATGTATTCGCCCGAGGGGTTCCGTATGGAAAAGGCTTTACCATGTTGCCTGTGATCTATCCGCTGGAGGACGGGCGGATCATTCTTGGCGGTTATTTCAACAGCATCAACGGTGAGGAGCGAAACGGCCTGGCCTGTGTGGACAGCACGGGGAACCTGCTGGGTTGCTGGGCAGGTGGCGGGTTGGGCCTGTATTGCGTAAAAACCTATGATGACCACCCAACATGGCGGTACCTTGTGGGCGGTGGGCTGCGTGGGATCAAGTGCCTTGAGAACGGGGATTGTTACATGTTCGGCGCGTACAAGGGCGTTACGGATGATCGAGGCCACCATCCGGATCAGGTGATGATCTCGCGTATCGTGTTTACCACCAGCGGTATGGGTGAGCGGCAGCCGCCTACACCCGCACTGAAGCTCTGGCCCAATCCCGCCCCAAAGGAGTTGAACCTCTCCTGGGCCGTTCCCGGTAGCTTTCTGGTAGAACTGCATGACTTGCAGGGGCGCATGATGCTGCAACGCAGCCACCACAGCGGCGGCCCCTTGGATGTTACCAAGATGGCACCGGGGCTGTATACGGTAACGGCAATTGGCCAAGGGGGCCAGCGTGCCACAGCGAAATGGATCAAGGAATGATAGGCGTGGTGAGAAAATAAGCGTATCAAAACATGAAGACCATCAAGAACGGCGTGTTGTCAGTGCTTCTCTTCTGCTGTGCAGGAGGAGCAGCGTGGGGGCAATCATGGTTTCCCATTGGGGCCAAATGGATCTACCACTACTCCAATGGAGGCGTACATGGTTTCGTGGAGCACGAAGTGGCGGGGGATACAACGGTCGATGGGCAGGCATGCCGCGCGATCGATGTAGTGCTGAACTATGTGTACGGTACCAATGTGTCCCCTGTGCAGCTCGACCCAATTGTGGTGCGGGAGTCAGGAGGATTGGTGTTGGTGCATGTGCCGGAAATAGGTTTTGATACCCTTTACAACATGAATGCGGCCGTAGGGGAGCGCTGGATGCTCTCGCGCGCCCCGGAACCCTGCGATACAAATTCCTACATGGAGGTGGTGGATGAAGGCCAATGGATAGTGGACGGTGTTCCGTTGAAGTGGTTGGTGGTGGATACCTACGCACCATCAGTGTACGACTACGCCCTTCGCGACACTATATTGGAACGGGTGGGTACGCTGTTCAATTACCTGTTGCCGCAGAGCTGGTGCATGGGTGCCACTGACGGGAACTTGAGTGATGCTCTGCGCTGCTACCAGGATGCCCAAGTGGAGTATAGGGCGGCTTGGGCCAGCATATGCGAATTTCCGGTCGGCACGAACGAGTATGCCAAGTTGCAGCAGCGCTTGCTGCTCTACCCGAATCCCGGCGTCAATGAATTTTGGGTTGAAACGGCTTTCCCAAGTCCCGTGGAATTGTTCATCACCGATATCGCCGGGCGCACCGTACACGTTTCCACCATGCAGGGCAGCATGGGGCCATTGGATGTTTCAGGGTTGTCACCGGGCATTTACACCGTGTTGGCAATGGCCAGGGACGGAAGCCGCTCAACAGCCAAATGGACGAAGAATAACCGCGCGGACTTCTTCGTGGCACTCTCTCTAGCGCTTCAGTGCATCACCGCGATCAACTGCTGCACGCGGGTGCCCTGTTGAGTGCAGGACAAGCTGTACACGCCGCCCGGCAGGTGCCCCACGGAAATGTGAGTTGCGCCGTTGGCCTGCTGGCGGTACACCTCGCGCCCCGTGGCATCGTGCAGTTGCACCAAGGCCGGCGCGCCGTTGGCCACCTGCACATGCAGCAGGTCGTTGGCGGGTACCGGCCACACGCGCAGTCCGGGCGCGGGCGTGGCCTCTTGCACCGCCATCACTGCATTGTGGCGCGCATGCCATTCCTGGTAGAACAGGTTGGCCACGCGCGCATCGTGGATCACCAGGATGTTCTCGTCGTTCATGTTTTCCGCACTGGCGGTCCAGTTGTGGCTGCCGGTCACCACCAACGGGTCGCCAGCGGTGCCCTCATCCACAATGGCGTATTTGTGGTGCAGCAGTCCGTCCTCCCCGGCATGGGAGAACATTTCCACGCCGTTGTTCACCAGGTAGGTGAAGCGTGAGCCGGTGGCGAATACATCCTCCACATCGCCTTGCACTACCATGCCGGGGCGGTCATGCGCGGCCAGCACGGCCTGGCCCAAGCTGTTCTCGGTGAAGATGAGCAGCGCGAAGCGCAGGCTTTCCGTGGCGTTGCCGATGGCCTTGCGGATCTGTGCCGTGGTGCCGTCGCTGGGGGAGAAGTACACCTCCACGGGTACCCCGCCCACATTGAACAAGTGCGGGGTGTTGTCGGTCTTGTCCGCGCCGAAGCGGCTTTCCGCGGGCACCGGTGCGGCTCCGCTTCCGCCCCACATTTCCTCGAATTCCATGCGGTAGCAGCGCGCCAATGCCTGGTCCTGGATGAGGACGATGTTGTTGAAATCGAGGAAGAAGCTTTGGGTGGTCCAGTTGCATGATCCGCCCATGACCATGGCCCGCTGCGGGTCCTCGGCATCGATGACGAAGAATTTGTTGTGCATGCCGCTGCCGGCGCTGTTCTGCCGGTACAGCACGGGTATGCCGGCGTTCAGGCTGGCCAGCGCGGTGTTGGCGTTGCCGCCTTCGGCGATCCAGCGCACCTGCACGCCGCGTGCATGGGCGGCATTCACCGCTTGCACCAGCACTTGGCTGTTGGTGTTGTACATGGCCACGTCCAGGGTTTGCTGGGCACGGTCGATGTAGGCCTTCAGCGTATCATCCGTGTCGCCGAACAGGCCGATGGCATCCTCTCCGCTGGACACGCTGGTATCGGTGCCTTTCGTGAAATACACCTTGATGGCGCCGCTGGAGGTGGATGCGGTGGAGCAGTACATGGGCGCGGCAAAGGCGGTGTCGCTGCCGTCCACCGAGAAGGGCTGCACGTAGTGGAAGGTGGCCGGTTGCAGGCCGCTGATCTGCAATTGGTGCGTGGTGCCCGGCGCGCCTGTGCTGTGGGCGCCGTAGGCAGTGGTGGTGCCGTGGAAGGCCTCGGTGCTGCCGCTGATGTTGGTGCTCCAGTTGAGCGTGAACCCGTCGGGCACAAGCTGGTCCTGCACCACCGGCGGCAGTATGGCGATCTGGGCGTGCGGGGTGATGTCGGCGCTGCCGCGCGGCAGCAGCTGGTAGCCGCTGTTATAGGGCGGATTGTTATCGTGCTGCGAGGCAATGCCGGTGATGTCCACCGGGCCTTGCGGCACCGGGGTGCCGATGAGCGGATGGCCCGATGCGAGGTAGATGTTGGTGCTTTCGGGGCCGTTGCTGATGCCCCAGGTGCCGCTGGTGAAATTGCCGCTGCCGCTGAAGTGCACCCCGATGATGCGCACCAACCGCGATTCCACGTCCTCGTTCAACCCGTTGGGGGTGATCAGCAGCGGCCCGGGCAGCGGATTGCCGGTGCTGTTGATGGTGAAGGAGGCGATGGGTGTGATCTCCAGCAAGCCGTTGAACTGGACCAAGGTGCCGGTAACGGTGATGTTCGCGCCCTGGGGCGGGCTGAAGCCGGGTGCCGAGCCGCTGCCGGGGAATGCGGCGATGCCGGCCTCAGCGTCCTGCAGGTAGCGGATGCTGCCCAGCGAGGGGCCGTTGGTAACAATGCCGGTAACGGTTACTTGGCTGCCTGGTGCGGCATTGCGTGCCGCGGCTATGGATTGGGCGTGGAGCGCGAACGGGAGCAGGGCACAGGCCAGCAGGGCGCTGCGCAAAAGGCTTTTCATGCAACAAAGAACGGAACAGTGCCGGGATGCTTCCTTCGGTGTGCTGGTTTTCACATTTACCGCACAGGTATGAACCGGCCAATGTGCCGCCCGTCCACCACGGCCACATAAACCGCTTGCGGCCTGCCGGCGAAGGGCACCGGCATGCTGCGGCCTGCGGTATTTTGCAGCGACCGCTCTAGCACCAAGCGGCCTTGCGCATCAAAAATGCGCAATTGGTGTGTGCCGTCGGCCAGGCCGTGCAGCAACAGCCCGTCCGCTGGGGTCCACGCCGCGCGCAAGGGCCCGTTTTGAACGGATTGCCCGGCTATGCCCGCGCTGCCGCACATATGGTCGAACGTGGTGTGCTGGTAGCGGCTAAGGCCGTTGCCCAGCTCGAAGTAGAGGTAGAGCGAATCGTGGTAGAAGGCCAGGTTGCGGCCCCCGTTGAACAAGGGCAGCATGGGCCCGCCCAGCACGCAGAAACGTTCGCCGTCCCAGTTGGCTATGCCCACGGCGGGCATCAGGCCGGCATAGCGGAAGGTGCCCACGATGAACAAAAGGTCGTTGTGCACCAGGAAATTATTGATGCGCGGGGGGTAGGCATCGGAGTTGAAGTCCTGCTGCAGGCCTGCGCCCACCTCGCCGATGGAGCGCCATTGCTGCCCGTTCCAGCGCATGCCGCCCTGCCCGGGGTTGCCGCTGCCGTAGTACGAACGGCCGCCCAGGTACAGCTCGTCCTTGTACACGGCCATGCGGCCGCCATCGTCCATGCCGCCCATCATGCAGCCGTTGCATACCGGTTGCCAACCATCGCTTTCCAGTTGCATCACCCGGCAGAAGTGCGGCTGCGCAATGCAGAAGATCCCGCTCACCACCAGCTTGCCTTGGAATTTGATGATGTCGTTGAAGATTGGGTCGAATGTGTAGGGCAACGGCGGCCCCAAGCACTCCCAATGCCCTCCTACACGTTTGGCCAGACCCCTGCACAACAGCCCATCCGCAAAGCGGAAAGTACCAACAGCATATAAGGTGTCATCGATCACCCTTAGGCTACGGACCGCGCCACCGTCAAATTCGCTTCCGAGGTCGCCATATGGATGCCATGCGCCGTTGGCGTAACACGCTACCCGTTTGATCGTATCCTCGCGCATCCATTTGAAGGCGCCTCCCACAACAAGCGTGTCCCGGTACATCACCGCTGTTTCCAGCACATTGCCGAAATAGCCGATGGTGTCCCAAACCAGGCCGTTGTAGCGGTAAAGGAGGAAATGCCCTGTGTTTGCTGTCGCATGCACGAAATCCCCTCCACCTGCGTACATCATATCGTGCACGGTGTCCGTAAGGATCACGGTGGAGGCATACAACGGGCTGGGCTGGCCCGCATCCAGCCACGATTGGGCGGATGCGAGCGACCCCAATGCACATAGCAGGGCCAAGGCACCCGGTACGTGTTTCGATTTTCCGTCCATGTAGCGGCTGGGGTTTGGGGCGGGGTCAGGTATTCAAAGGTCAGGAAAATCCTGTACCGTTCAATCGCTGCCGCCGAGGATTTCGCTAGGAATCCGGATCCGTGACCGCCTGCGGCACCCAACGGCTGCACACATCGGTCCGGCCCGAAAATTGCCGGGGCAGGGCGCCCCTTTGGAAACACCCGATACACCCGGCACGGATAACTTGCCGGCCCTTTCACCGAACCGATTGATGCGCCACCGCCTGATCCTCCTCCTCGTTGCCGCATGCGGGCTGCAACAGGCCCACGCCCAAAAGGAAACCCGCTATGCCCCGCGACCCATCGGATTCTACAACGTGGAGAACCTGTACGACACGCTGGACGGCCCCAACAACGACGAGGAATACCTGCCCGGCAGTGCCAAGGACTGGAATGCCAAGCGCTACGCGAAGAAGCCGGAGCACTTGGCCAAGGTGCTGGGTGAAATGGCGGTGGACGTGCAGCCCGACGGGCTCGTGTGCTTCGGGCTCTGCGAAGTGGAGAACAGGGGCGTGGTGGAGGACCTGGTGCGCACAGGTGCGTTGACCAAGCGCGGCTACCAAGTGGTGCACCACGACAGCCCCGACCGGCGCGGGGTTGATGTGGCCTTCGTGTACAACCCGAAGTACTTCACCTTGCTGAACGAGCGCGCCTACCGCCTCCGCGACCCGCAGGACACCACCTTCCGCACGCGGGACCAGCTGGTGGTATCGGGATTGATGGACGGCGACACGGTGAGCGTGATCGTGAACCACTGGCCATCGCGCTTCGGCGGTGAGAAGGTATCGCTGCCCAAGCGCATCCTGGCGGCCAAGCTCGGGCGGCACATCATCGATTCGCTGCTGGCGCGCAACGCCAACGCCCGCATCCTGTACATGGGCGACCTGAACGACGATCCCGTTGACCCCTCGGTGCGCAAATTCCTCGGCACCACCGGCGACAAGGAACTGGTATCCGCCAATAAACTGTACAACCCCATGTACGACCTGTTCCGCAAAGGCATCGGCACGTTGGCCTGGCGCGATTCATGGAACCTGTTCGACCAGATCATCCTTTCCCCGGGGCTGGTATCCGGCCAAGACGGCAACCTGCGCTACTACGGCGTCCGCGTATTCAACCCGCCCTACCTGCGCCTCAGTGAAGGCAATTTCGCCGGCTACCCCCTGCGCACCTACGTCGGCGACAACTACCAAGGCGGCTACAGCGACCACTTTCCGGTGTATGTGATCTTGGTGAGGGAGGTGGTTTCGGGCTTCTAGGTTCTAGCTTCTAGCTTTTAGCTGCTAGCTTCTAGCTGCTAGCTTATTGGTCTGATTGGGGCATACATTGGAAAAAAGTTTTCCGATGAAGAACTTCAAGAATCTCTTGGTGTGGCAAAAATCCATGGACCTGACCGATAAGGTTTTCGATTTGTATGAATCATTGCCTTGGCAACAAGCGGGCGGCTTGAAGTTGCAGTCCACCAGGGCCGCGGTCTCTATTCCTTCCAATATTGCGGAGGGCAGTTCGCGCAAAAGCGAAAAGGACATGCACCGTTTCATGGAAATGGCGCTAGGGTCATCATTTGAATTGCAGACCCAAACGATGATCCTTCAACGCCGTTCATGGGCACCGGCGACAGGCATTGCGGAAATCTTGGACGGCTTGGAAGAGCAACAACGAATGCTACACGCATTCATGGCCAAGCTGAAGACCTGACGTGTGCACCGGCCGAAACCTTCACGACAACTGAGCTAGCAGCTAACAGCTTTCAGCTCTCAGCCGATACCTTCGCATCCATGATCGTAGTAACCGGCGCGGCGGGCTTTATCGGGAGCTGGTTGTTGCATGAATTGCAGCAGCGCGGCTATGGCGACCTTGTGGCGGTGGATGATTTTTCGCGGGAGGACAAGGCCGCCAACCTGCACGGTGTGGAACTGGCCCAGCGCGTGGAGCGGTCGGTGTTCCCGGAATGGATCGACGCGAACGAGCATTTGGTGCAGTTCATTTTCCACTTGGGTGCCCGCACCGATACCACGGAGTTCGACAAGGCGGTGTTCGATGTGCTGAACGTGCAGGCGAGCCAGGCGATCTGGCGGCGCTGCGCGAAGTATGCCATCCCCTTGGTGTACGCATCCTCTGCGGCCACTTACGGCGCCGGCGAGCTGGGCTATGGCGATACC
>JBIQMI010000015.1:0-24413 GCA_044463585.1 Cryomorphaceae bacterium | reverse complement strand
GCGGCATACAGTTCATCGCGCAGCGCTTGCGGCGCGGGCAGTCGCACATAGCGGTAGAACGAGAGCGTGGTGCGGGCCGTGCCTTCGCGTGCCAAGCGCTCCCGCAATTCCTGCGGGCCGAAGAGGTTCCGGAGTTCCGTGGCTGACATCTGGTGCAAAGGTAGCGGGCGCAAGGGCCATGCACATTCCCCGGAACATGGCCCGAACAGGCTTCTGTTCGGCCGGAACGACCGTCCGATCGGCATAAAAGCCATTCTGCACATTAGGGCGCTTTGGGGCGTGTTCCCGGAATATGTTTGTGCAATGAAGCCGTTCAAGCCGCTCCTGCCCGTTTTGTCCGTTGCTTTCCTAGGCCTGGCGCACGAGGGGCTGGGGCAAACGCAATACAGCCACACTCTGCCCGTGATGAGCGGCACGCAGATCAGCAATTGGGGCAGTTTCACTTTTCCCAACGCACCCGCCACCTTCGGCGAGGGCACGCTCAGTTTCTATTGGTCGGCTTGTTACAATTCCGGCCCGGGCAGCAACCTCACCATCGAGTTCCGCACCGGCGCCGACAGCTATGTGCAGGTGTTCTACCAGGGCGGCAACCAGAATAGCTGCGTATCGGTAACGCGTACGGCACAGGTGGGCAACACGGTAATGGCGGCCGCATTGGCTTACGGTGCAGGCAGCATACAGGGCCGCGCCCGGATCAATTATGGTTGTTCGGCCGGCATGGGCTGCCCTTTCACTTCTTTCGCCGTGCTGGGGAACCTTAAGCTGCAGTACACCGTGCAGTCGGCCTCTTTCAGCGCCCAGGCCACGGCCGTGTGCCCCGGCGGTACGATACATTTCAGCAATGCCAGTCTGGGGGCGCCCACATCATTCGCTTGGTCATTCCCAGGCGGAACACCGGCCACCAGCAGTGCCCCTGATCCCACGGTGCAGTACGCCTTACCGGGCCACTACGATGTGTCGCTCACCATTACCAATGCGGAGGGCAGCAGTACGGCACTGCGCGAGGGGTTCATTACCGTGCATGCACCACCCGATGCATTTGCCGGCGTGGACCAGGAGATCTGTGTTGGCGGCAGCGCCCAACTGCAGGCATCGGGCGGCACTACCTACCAATGGCTGCCGGCAACGGGGCTTTCCAACGCCAACGTGGCCAACCCGGTGGCCACGCCCCAAGTACCCACCACCTACACGGTGATCGTCGTTTCAGCGCAGGGTTGCGAGGCATCCGATGCCATGCAGCTCGCCGTGTTGCCCTTGCCGATTGTTACGGCGGAAAGCTCAAACCCCGTGCTGTGCGCGGGCGATACGCTGACCATCACCGCAACGGGCGCCGACCTGTACACCTGGTCGCCTGCGCTTTTCCTCAGTTTGGCCAGCGGGCCATCGGTGCAGGCGTGGCCACCGGCAAGTTTCCAATGGGTGCTGCAGGGCACCACGCTGCAAGGTTGCTCGGATACCACCGTGGTGCAGGTTGAGGTGGTGGATGCGCCGGCCGCCCCGACGATCAGTGCCGCAGGCAGCGCCTTGATCACGCCTGCACAGTCCGGCAGCTACCAGTGGTACTTGGATGGTACGGCCATACCGGGCGCCACCGCACAGACGTGGACACCCTTGGCGAATGGTACCTATACCGTGCAGGTGGTGAACGACAACGGTTGTGCACGCACGGGGCCGCCGTACTTCTTTGCCTCATTGGGCCTGTCCGAAGTTGGCGCCGGGCCCATGCCTGCCGTTTTCCCCCAACCGGCATCCGATCGGCTTACGGTGAACAACCTGCGGCCAGGATCCAAGCTCACCGTGGTTGATGCCTCGGGGCGCGCCGTGCGGCAGGAGCATGCGAAGGCCAACGCATACAACATGGAGGTGGGCGGATTGGCGCGTGGATCCTACGTGCTGTTGATCGAGCATCCATCGGGCCGGCGATCGATGCAGCTGCTGTTGGCGGATCCGCAATAAAGGCCATGGCAACGCGAACTGCGGGGCGGGCCGGCCTGCTTGGTCTGCTGGCCTTGTGCATGCTGGCCATGGCCTGTGGCGGGGCAAGGGAAAAGCCCGCAGGCGAACGGGTCCTGCCTGTCCATGAATTGGATTCCATGCGCCTTTACATGGAAACTGGCCAATGGGCCGCGGTGCAGGAATCCGGGCGCAAGCTCA
Organism: Cryomorphaceae bacterium; assembly: GCA_044463585.1. Classification (GTDB taxonomy): domain Bacteria; phylum Bacteroidota; class Bacteroidia; order Flavobacteriales_F; family PHOS-HE28; genus PHOS-HE28. The sequence goes on along the minus strand of JBIQMI010000015.1, from coordinate 22,259 downwards.
TGCAGGCCGGTGCGGCAGCGGGGCAGGCGCACCAAGAAGCCTTGCGGTTGATGGCCCAGGCCTATAAAAAGCAAGGCTTGGCCGACAGTGCCTTGGCCATGCAGGAACACGCGTTCCGCATGGCGCAACAGGCGGATGACAGGCCTTCGCAAAGCAGCCTCTGGCTCAACATCAGCACCACGGGCGAGGAGCGAGGGATGCGCTGTGCACACGGATCACCGTGCCCGTGGCCGAAGGATTCCATGTTCTTGCGCCGCAGGATGTGGTGCGGTGCCAGAGCGACGGCAATTACACCACCTTCCACCTGAGCGGCGGGGAAAAGATCATCGCATCGCGAACGCTCAAGGAATTCGAGGAGCGATTGGCGCCCCATGGATTCCTGCGCGTGCACAATTCCCACGTGGTGAATGCTGCCTTGGTGCGCATGTACTTGAACAAGAACGGCGGCATGTTGCAATTGGCGAACGGCGATGAAGTGCCCGTGGGCAACAGCCGGCGGGCCGCCGTGCAGGCCGCGCTCGGCAAGTAGGCGCCACTGAACGCGATTCGCCATTGTTGTTTTCTCCCATTCCCGGCTTGGCCACCACGGCCGGAAATTGCGTCGTCAGTTCATTTGCCGACTCTTAATGGACCGGGAAGCTGGGTTATCAACCGGATTTCCATCCGATCCAGCCATGTATTGGTTCCCGATTGCACGGCATCGAACAGTGTAGCATTTTGCGGAGGCTTCCGATGTGGAAAGGAAGACCGAGTGCAAATTGCAGTGCTTTAGAATATGGCTTTGATTTCGTTCCCGGCGCCGCGCGCCACCCGCTGGCGCTTGGCCACGAAGATGCTCTTGTTGCTGGTCGCGGGTTATGCCGTACAAGACCAGGCCCATGCACAAACGATCATACCCAATGTTCAGCAAGGATGCATCAACGCAGGCGCGAACAGCGTGCTCGTGAATTTCACGTTGGACGGTGTGCCGAATGGGTGCAACGCCATTTGGCACCTTGTGCCTGGCCATCCCAATGTGCCGGCCTGTCCCGAATTGTCCATCAGTTTGGGCGAAGGTTGCTATGACCTCAGCGCCACGGTGAATGGAATAGAGGTGAGCTATGGTTCCTATTGTGTCTACAAGCGCCCTGTTCCAAGTTTCACCGCTTCAATGGTCACCAATTGCACGTCGGCAACGATCACATTGGAAGATACCAGTGATCCGGGGTCGGACGGGGCGGAAATCGCCTCCTATACCTGGTACCCGGATATTGGCAATGTGGGCAATGGGCAGTTCGTTGTAACAAGCAGTGGCAACTTGGTTCCTACGCTGCAGGTGGTGGCGGACAACGGCTGTGCCAACATCGGGTACGAGGAAGGCGACCTGATCTCCGTGGTGTTGAATGAATATCCGACGGCTGTTGTGAATGGCCCCGCGCAGAGCTGCAATCCACCTGTTGAGGTGCCGTTCAACGCCACGGGCTCGAGCACCCCGCCAGGAACCGGACCGCTGAGCTACGCGTGGACGGTGAATGGCGTGCCTACGGACCCGGTGATCAGTTTCGGGGGCACCGGTACGTATGAAGTGTGTGTTGCCGCCACGAATAGCATTGGATGTACCGCTACGGCGTGTTCGCCGATCGAGATCTTCGACGAACCTGTGCTGTCGATCACGGGTCCTCCCGGATCCATCTGTGCGGGGCAACCCGTACAGTTCGCCGTGGATTGCCAGCCGCCGCCGCCGCCCGGAAGCATTGTATGGGACCGCAATTGCGACAATACGAACGACGGCAGTGGCCCGGTGTGGAACGGCACCCTTAACGCCAATGACGGCAGTATTTGCGCCCGTGTTTCCTTCTCCGCGAGTTGCACGCCATCGGTGAATTTGCCGATAACCGTGGAACAGCCGCCGCAAGCGGTGTTCACACCTTCCGATACCATTTGGCTATGCGGTGACCAAGTTCCGCAAACCTTCGACGTACAAAACCCCGATCCTGGCGTTACCTACACCTGGCGGGTAAACGGCGTAACAGCGGCAACAGGCCCAAGTTTCACGTCGACATTCTCCTCAGGAACGGTACAGCTTACGGCAACCAGTGCCACAGGATGTGAAGCATTGAGCACGGCCCACGTTATTGTTGAGCAGCCCCTAGTGGTCATTACCGCACCGATTGGCGTGTGTGCCGGGGGGACATTCACAAGCAACACCTGGGTGGATGTGATCGCGGGGGAAGAACCGTTCACATATGCATGGACACTGGGATCTTGGGGTACCAGCACTTCCTCCAGCCCCACCTGGACGATCCCGCCAGGTGTGGCAGTCGGTCAATACCCGCTCTGCGTAACGGTCACCACCAGTTCCGGCTGCGTGGCCAGTAGATGCAGGCCTGTCGCGGTCAGGGACACGTTGTCGCCGCTGTTCACACCCGATACCATTGCGCAGTGTATCGGCCAGCTCGTCAATTTTCAACCGGTGGATCCAACGGGAACCGATTACACATGGACCATCACCGGCGCTGGGCAGCAATGGACCATAGACTTTCCTGATGTGACGCAGCGGTTTTTTAGGCTTGACTCGATCGACTTCGAGCAATTTGCTGACCCCAATGGCGTGGTGTGCTTCAATGTGAACTTGATGATCAACAATGACGGGTGCGAACGGGACACAACGATCGAGAACGCGCTTTGCTTGTGGGGGCCTATGGCGAACTTCGACTTCACCCGGACTTGTGGAAACCCGTTGACGGTATCTTTTCAGGAGCGGGTATGGGCCGCGGATTCGCTCACATGGGATTTTGGCGATGGCACGATCTTGGGCGGACCTGCCGATGATCCCAACATGCAGGCTCCGGTGCATACCTATCAAAACGAAGGAACCTATCAGGTGTGTCTTACCGCCTCGGCCGACACAAGCCAATGTCCGGATGTATTCTGCCGTACATTCTACGTGGATGTGCCCAGTGCCAATTTGAGCATTTCACCAACGGAAGGATGTGCGCCACTTTGCGTGCAGTTCAGCCCAAACAACGAACCGTACAACACGCATTGGAACATCGATTTCGGGAACGGGACCACTGTCGACGCGGCGTATGGTGCGGGCGGGTGGGTGGTAACCACGGCTACAAATGGTGTGAATAGCCCTTCAGTCACCATACCTGGCTCAATTGCCACCAACTTCCTTCCGGGTTGCATCACGTATGATGCGATGCAGCAATACAGCGTTGTGGCACAAGCGACCAACGATCTGGGGTGCACGGCAGACACCACCTACGAGAATGTGATCACCGTTTCCAACAACGCGGAGTTTGCGACATTCACCTATGCCATTGATGCCACAAATGCATGCGATCGGGTGTGCATTGACCTGCTTGCCGACAATGCCATGGATACATACGCATGGAGCTATCGCACCAGTACGCTCTCCCCGTGGCTCATAGGTGGCGATCAGCAAGCGGTGCAGATCTGTGCAGGACCACCCCGGCCCACGCAATTTGAGGTCCTGTTGGCAGGGGAAATGGGGAATTGCAGCGATACCCGTACACAAACGATTACCATCCCCGCGTTGCCCACGGCAGCTTTTACGGGCAATTCGAGCCTTTGCAAGGGCGATGTCGCGCATTTTACGGCAGTGAACACAGGGTTGCCGCCCGCCGCCTACCAATGGAGGGTCGATAATGGGCCCATCACCAATGGCCCCACATTCCAACATCCCTTCACCGCCAACGGAACATACGAGGTGTGCCTGCAAGTGACCGACCCTGCATACGGTTGCGTGGACCAGGAATGCAGGACCGTGGTGGTGTACTCGCCCGAGCCGGATGTGCTGGCCACTACGGATTTCGATCCCGTGCATTGCACGTTCACCCTTTGCGTGCAAGAGATGTCCGAATGCGTTGGCTGCAATTACCAATGGACCTTTACCAACGCGCAGACGGGAGAAAGCTCCAACGGCCAGAACTTCGCGGGGCCCATCTGTAGAACGTTCAGCATGGTGCAATTGAACGTGCAGCTGAGGTTGACCGCCCCGAACGGATGCTATACCATTTGGTCGGCTGAGGACGTGTTCGGATTGGCGGATGTACTGGAGCCTTGGACAGCCACGAGTTCCGATGAAGCCGATTGTGCGCCGCATTGTTTCGACTTCACCGCGTACGACACGCAACTGCCCGGTTACAGCTATTCCTGGGCCTTCGGAGACCCGTGCGATGGAAGCGGGGCACAAACACCTGTGGGCAGCCATTGTTACACCTGCCCAGGCAGCTTCTGCCCAACCCTGCAACTGCGGGACGCCAACGGTTGCTACTTCGAAGTGCACTGTGTTACGCCCATCGTGGTGAGGGAATACAAGGTGGAGGCCATGGCCCAACCGCAGGAGATCTGCTTTGGAGATTCCGCGTTGTTAACGGTGGTGCCCGTGGACCCGCAATATGGACTGGACTTCATCGACGTATCGCCAGCTGCGAATCTTTTGGGCGGGCCGCCTTGGTACATCAACGATAACGTGACCGTAACAGCCCATTATGCGCAATGCTCGGACGAGGTACCCGTGGAGCTGCTGGTGCGCCCGCTGCCGGAGATAGGTGCCGAACCCTACGGGCCTTTTTGCCGCAATGATGGGCTACAGCCGTATCCGGTGGTAACCCCCATTCCACCACCGGGCAGTGCAACATGGAGCGGCCCGCCAGCGCACCCTTTTGCGCTGGAACCGACGGCGCACAGCCTCACCTATCGCTATACCAATGAACATGGGTGCACCGATTCGGTCGTTGTTCCCTTCACGGTGAACGATACTGCGCTGGTGCTGTGGCATCCCGAATTGTTGCACGCTTGTGCCAATGATGCTCCAGTGCCCTTGGCAACCTTGGTGGATCATGCCCCGGCCTTGTTCGAGGTGGATTATGGCGACGGCTGGGAGGCTGCAACATTCTTCGATCTGGCACGCATAGCGGAAGTGAGCTGCGAAGTGCAGGTGCCCGTCAGGTGTACCTATGAGAACATAGAGGGCTGCAAGAGCACGGTGCAAGCGTTTATGTCCATTCATCCGTTGCCGCAGGCCGCCCTGCAAGTGCAGCCCGCCACCATTTGCCTTGGCGATCCCATGGTGGCGCTCGATGCCAGTACCATTGGTTGCGGCGGAGTGGAGGCATGGACCTGGCATGTGGATGGAATACTGTTCGGCACAACAGCGGCCATTGGGCCGCATGTATTCCCGGATTGCGGCACGCACCAGATCACTTTGATGGCACGATCGGCATGGGGATGCACCAATGAGGTGCAGCAGGACGTGGTGGTGCACTGCCTACCGGAATTGGCGGCCGCGCCGTACGGGCCGTTTTGCAATAACGACGGATACCGTGCATGCCCGGAGGTTTCACCTGCACCGGGCACGGGAAATGGTTACGCCTGGACCCCCGTATGTCCGGTGAACCCTTCGCTGCTGGGCAGCGGCGAGCATGCGATCACCTACCATTACACCGACCTGTTCGGTTGCACCGATTCGCTCATCATACCCTTCACCGTCAACGATACCACCGCGGTTAGGTTCATCGATAGCCTGCATGTATGTGCCGGTGCGGCGCCGGTCGCCCTGCAAGGCTTTCCGGATCCCGCATTCCCCGGTGGCGATTTCCAGGTGAATTACTATCCCAATGTTCCGGAGAGTTGGGTCAACGCGCCGGACGGTGTGTTTAATCCGGATTGGGTGACCGTGCTTCCCTGCCCCGTGGTGGATGTGCCCGTGCGCTACCGGTACACCAATGCTGTTGGCTGCGTCAGCCACAATGATTCCACGATCCAACTGCACCCGTTGCCCAACACCCAGTTCACGGCACCGGATGTGTGCGCATACGATTCCTTGGTTGTGTTGAACACCAGTACCATCGGTTGCGACAACATCGTGCAATGGAGTTGGAACATCGCGGACGTTGGGCAATACCACGCAGTCCAGGCCGGGCCATTCGCCAGCGTGGCCCGGGATGTGGCCATCTCGCTAACTGCGGTCACCAACTACGGATGCAGCGCCACGTACCGCGACACGTCCACCGTGCATCCCGTGCCCATTGCGGCTTTTTCGGCGCCTGCCACCTGCCAATTCGAGCCTGTGCAGTACACCGACCAATCCGCCATCCCAGGGGCTGGGCAGCTCAGCTGGGACTGGCGTTTTGCCGACGGCACCACTGATCCCGCGCAGCACCCGCTGAAAGCATGGACTTTATGGGGCGAACACACGGACACGCTGATCGTGCGCTCGACCTTCGGTTGCAGCGACACCACATGGCGTGCGATCACCATTCATCCAGCACCGGTGAACGGCATGGCCTTCGGGCCGAATTGTTTCGGAGCGGGCACGCCGTTGCTCAGTACATCCAGCATACCCCTTGGTAGTATCGATTCCACGTGGTGGCAATGCGAAGGCCCCACCGGACCGGTGTACCCGGGCGCATCGGTAATGCACACGTTCAGCTCCTCGCCACCGTTCCACCATGCCATTGCGCTGTTCAACAGGAGCGACATGGGGTGTTTGAGCCGTTCGGACACCACGATAGAGATCTGGCCATTGCCACAGGTGGATTTCATGCTTTCCGCACAGGAGATCTGCGCCACCGGCAACGTGCTCGCCAGCGAGCTGAGCAGTGTGCCATTGCCCTACCAGGAAGTAGCCTGGGCGTGGATGGTGAACGGTGCTCCCGCCGGTAATGGGCCGCAGACCCTGCTCGCATTCCCGGATAGCGGCGATTACCGCATCACGCTGATCACCACAACGGCCAATGGCTGCCAGGATAGCTCGCATACGGCACAACAGGTCATTGTGCATCCTTTGCCTGTTGCGGGTTTCACTGCCAACCCGGCCCATACCGACCTGTTCCGCACGCAGGTGCAGGTCACCGATGCTTCAAGCGGCGCCGTGGCCTGGGCCTACCAGTTCGGCGATGGGGCCTTCTCGAATATCCGGGAGCCGGCCCACCTGTACGCAACCTTCGGTACCTACAGGTTGCAACAAGTGGTGTCCACCGCATACGACTGCACCGATACAGCCTATGCGCTGGTAGTGGTGGATCCGGAACTGATCGTTCACGTGCCGAACACATTCACCCCTGATGGCGATGGTGTAAACGACTATTTCATCCCCGTGATCGACGGTTTCGATGTGCGGGATTACCTGTTCAGTATTTGGGACCGGTGGGGTGAGTGCATTTTCCGCACCAGCGACAAGGACCACGCCTGGGACGGAAGGCTGAACGGCGAACTGGTTAAGAACGATGTGTACGTGTGGCAACTGGAATTGCGCGCCATGCAATTTGCCACGCCGAGGCTGATGCGCGGCCATGTGACGGTTTTGAGGTAGGGTGGGCAAGTCGCCAATGGGTGCTCGGTGGCCGTGCGATACAGGTGCCCCGGCATAGCTTTGCGCCCCATTCTCCATGGCAGACACAAAGAAGATCCTTGTGATCGGCTCCTCGGGGCAGATCGGTACCGAGCTGGTTGAAGGCCTGCGCGATCGGTTCGGAAGTGAACAGGTGGTGGCCAGCGACATCAAGGAACCCCAGTCGAAACAGGACGGGCCGTTCGTGTTGGTGAACGCGATGGACAGGCACGGCATCGAGCGGATCCTGGACAAGCACGGCATCACGGAGGTGTACCTGCTGGCGGCTTTGCTCAGCGCCACGGCCGAGAAGGATCCGGCCTTTGCATGGAAGCTGAACATGGAAAGCCTGTTGATCATCCTCGAGCTGGCCCGCGAAGGCCGGCTGAAGAAGGTGTACTGGCCCAGCAGCATCGCGGCATTCGGGCCCACCACGCCCAAGGATGCCACGCCGCAGCACACGGTAACCGAGCCCAGCACCGTGTACGGCATCAGCAAGTTGGCCGGTGAAGGCTGGTGCAGCTATTACCACCAACGCTACGGCGTGGATGTGCGCAGCATCCGCTACCCCGGGCTGATCGGCTGGAAAAGTGCACCGGGCGGCGGCACCACGGACTACGCCGTCCACATCTTCCACGAGGCCATAAAGCATGGCCGTTACACCAGCTTCCTCGGGCCGGAAAGCACCCTGCCGATGATGTACATGCCCGATGCCATCCGCGCCACCATTGAACTGATGGAAGCACCCACGGAGCGGATCAAGGTGCGCACCAGCTACAACCTGGGCGGCATCAGCTTCAACCCGCAAGAGATCGCGGCCGAAGTGGCCAAGCATGTGCCCGGCTTCACCATCAGCTACGCCCCCGACGAGCGCCAAGCCTACGCCGATTCGTGGCCGCGGAGCATTGATGACACCGAGGCGCGCAACGATTGGGGCTGGAAACCAGCCTACGACCTGGCGGCCATGGTGGCCGATATGTTCGCGCATTTGCGGCCGCAGTAGCGGGTTGTTCGGGGGTTGTAACCTGTGGCGGCCTCCGTCCGTTTCGCGGGGGCGAACCACGGCCCTCCATGTTTTCCCGCGCATTCCCCACGTATTTCGTCTGCTTGATCATGCTGGGCCTGTGCGGGGGTGCAGTTGCGGCCCAAGTGCGCAACCTGCCGGCCGATTCGCTGAACCAAGTGGACGAGCAAGGGCGCAAGCAGGGCTGGTGGCGCATTGTGGCCCCGGCAGAGAGCAGGCCGGGCTATGGGCCCGGCGACCTGATCGAAGAGGGGCGCTATGTGGACAACCGGCGCAATGGCCCTTGGAAACGGTACTGGCCAAGCGGCCTGCCGCAAAGCGAGGTGAACTATGTGAAAGGCCTGGCCAAAGGGAACTATGTGATCTACTACCCCGATGGCAAGCCCGAGGAGAAAGGGAGCTGGGACCTTGACCGCAACACCGGCACGTTCAAACGGTGGCACCCGAACGGGAACCTTGCCCAGGAATTCATTTTCGATGCCAACGGACAGCGCGACGGCATGCAACGCTACTACCACGAGAACGGCAATACCGAAGTGGAGGTGAAGATCGTGAAAGGCCGTGAGGAAGGTGTGCTGAAGCGCTATTGGCCGAACGGGGAACTGCGTGAAACAGCCCATTTCCAGGACGGGGCGGTGGAGGCGGGCACGTTCCGCAACTTCAAGCCGAAAGGCCCAGCGGCCATGGCCGTACCCGTGGCCAATACGCCTGTAGCCCCGGCCAGAACGGAACAGGAGCGGCCCAACGCCAAGAACTTCGATGCCGAAGGCTGGAACACCTTGTACGATGCCGAACTCCGGTTGAGCCAGAAAGGCTTCTACAAGAAGGGCCGCCTTTGGAACGGGAAAGTTTACCAGTACGACCGGAACGGGATCTTGAACCGGATCGAGGTGTACATGGAAGGGCGGTACGTGGGCAGGGCACCGTTGACCGATGACGACCGTTGAACGGCGTGCATGAAAAAGCCCCGCGTCCTGCGGGGCTTTTTCATTTCAGGACGGGCTCCTCAGCAGAACTCGTCGTATACGGTACGCAGGTGCTCCGCGATCATTTCAGCGCTTCGCCCCTCGATGTGGTGGCGCTCCACGAAATGCACGAGCTTGCCATCCTTCATCAGCGCGATGCTTGGGCTGCTTGAGGGATAGGGCAGGAAGTGGTTGCGTGCCTGTGCGGTGGCCTCATTGTCCACGCCGGCAAACACCGTGACCAGATTGGCCGGGCGCTTGCTGCCTTCGAGCGACAGGCGCACACCCGGGCGGCATGTGCCGGCGGCACAGCCGCAAACACTGTTCACCACGCAAAGCGTGGTGCCCGGCTGCTTGAAGGCTTCATCCACCTGTGCAGGCGTTTTCAATTCGGTAAAACCCGCACCGGTAAGGTCGGCGATCATGGGTGCGGTCAGTTCTTCTGGGTACATGGATCAAATTCTTTTGGGCCGCGGCATCGCGCTGCGGCATGTTCGGCCGCAAAGATACCGGCCTGGCAAACCCGTCGGATTGACTTTTGACAGCCGGGCATTTGTGCCGCATTGGGCGGTTCCGGTACATTGCGGTTCATTTCTACCCGCCCACCCATGTTCTTTACCCGTTTCATTGCGGCCTTGGCGCTGTTGATGCCATTGATGCCGGCCCATGCACAATCCAGCGCGCCACCCTCCACCGATCCTGCCGACTTGGCCCGCGACCTGTTGGTGGGCAAGGGTTATGTGGCCGGGGACCTGGCCGATCTGGTGTTGAAGGACCACTATGTGGATGCGGCTACCGGCGTATCGCACACCTGGCTACGCCAACGCTGGAAAGGCCTGGAGGTGTTCAATGGGGACATTGCCATGCACCGCAAGGCCAGCGGGGAAATGATCGCTTTCCATGCACAAGCCTGGCCTTACGCGGAAAAGTCGGCGCAGGAGGCCAAGCCGGCCATATTGGCCGCCGAGGCCTTGCAACAGGTGCTTTCGGCATCGCCGAATGGCCTGCGCATGCCGGCCCTGCTTGGCGCCAATGACGCGGCCACGCTTTTCACCTTTGATGGAAGCGGATTCAAAGGCCAGCCGCCAACGGTAGAATTGATGTATTTGGGCACCAGCGATTCGCTTCGCTTGGTATGGAACGTGAACTATTACGAGCCGGACGGCTCGCACTGGTGGAGCGTGCAACTGGGTGCCATGGACGGCAAGGAATTGGGGCGCAACGACTGGGTGAGCCAATGCGACCATGGTGTCCACGGGCATGGTGTCGGGCGTTCGGGGGCCGATGCCGCCGCGGAGCTGGATGATGCATCGCCACCCGCTCCGGCCGGTGCCGCGGAATACCGTGTGTATCCCGTGCCCGTGGAAAGTCCCTCGCATGGGCAGCGCCAATTGGTGACCGCTCCTTGGACGCAGGCCGGCAATGCCTCGCCCTATGGCTGGCACGATACGGATGGCGTGCCCGGGGCCGAATATACCATTACCCGGGGCAATAACGTCCACGCCAAGGAGGATGTGGCCGGCAACAATGGCAACGGGTCCAGCCCCGATGGCGGGCCATCGCTCTCTTTCGACCACCCGCTCAACCTCTCACAGCAACCGTCCACGTACCAGAATGCCGCCATTACCAACCTGTTCTACTGGAACAACATCATGCACGATGTGTGGTACGGCTACGGCTTCGACGAGGCAAGCGGGAACTTCCAGGTCAATAACTACGGACGGGGTGGCCAGGGCAACGACCACGTGATCGCGGAAGCGCAGGATGGTTCCGGTAATAACAACGCCAATTTCGCCAGCCCACCCGACGGCAATTCACCGCGCATGCAAATGTTCCTGTGGAACGGGAATCCAAAGCGCGACGGCGACCTGGATGCCGGGGTGATCTGCCACGAGTACGGGCACGGCATCAGCGTGCGGCTCGTGGGCGGCCCCTCCAATTCCAACTGCCTCAACAACCAGGAGCAGATGGGTGAGGGCTGGAGCGATTTCTTCATGTTGGCCATGACCATGCAACCGGGCCATACCCGCACCACCCCGCGCGGAATCGGCACGTTTGTCCTGGGGCAAGCGGCTTCCGGCACCGGCCTTCGGCCCGCACCGTACAGCACGTCATTCGCCGTGAACGATTACACCTACGCGTCCACCAACTTGCCCAACATCGCGGTACCGCATGATATCGGCTTCATCTGGTGCACCATGCTGTGGGAGATGACCTGGGATCTGATCGACCAGTACGGTTTCGACCCGGACCTGTACAACGGCACCGGCGGCAACAACATTGCCATGCGGTTGGTGATCGACGGATTGAAGCTGACGCCCTGCAGCCCCGGTTTCACCGATGCGCGCGATGCGATCCTGCAAGCCGACCTGGCCAACAACGGCGGGGCCAACCAGGCGCTCATTTGGGGTGCCTTCGCACGCCGCGGGCTGGGCTTTGGAGCCGATCAGGGCAGCGCCAATTCAGTAAGCGACCAAACGGAATCCTTCAGTTTGCCCTTGAACAAGAATATCGGCGTGGTGAGTGCATTGCCGGCCGGCAATCTGTTCGCCTGCGAGGATACTCCGGTGCAGGTGCGCGCCACCGTGCGGAATAACGGATTGCAACCGCAAAGCGAATTCAACGTGGGGTACGCATTGAACGGCGGGCCACAGGTAACCCAAGCATTTTCCGGAACATTGATGCCCGGCCAGACCGCGGAAGTTGTGTTCAGCCAGTTGCTCACCTTGCCCGGTAACGGCAACCATGAGCTGGTGGTAAGCACGTTCCTTCAGGGCGACGGCTATCCCAGCGATGATGCCGTGACCAACACGATCAACGTGGCCAATACCACCGCAACCGCCCTGCCCGTACAGGAAGATGCCGAGAGCGGATTGCTGCCGGCGGGCTGGCTGTTGGAGAACCCCGATGGGGCACAGACCTGGACGCGGGCCCCGGTGTCCAACGGTGCCACGTGCACGGAAACCAATGCGTGGACCATCAACTACAACACGTACTCCGCCGTGGGCGAGGAGGATCGGCTGGTCACACGGCCCATCGATCTAACGGGCGCCAACGGCACGCGGCTCAAATTCAACCACGCCTATGCCCGGTACAGTGCCTCCTTCCACGATGCCATGCGGGTGGATGTAAGCGTTGATTGTGGCGCGAATTGGACCCCGGTGTTCCAGGCTGCCGGGAGTGCATTGGCCACTGCGCCCGATAACATGGGCAGCAACTGGAGCCCTTCAAATTGCAGCCAGTGGGCATTGAATGAAGTGGACCTCGGGGCGTACGACGGGCAAACCATCGTGCTGCGGTTTGTTGGCATTTGCGGCTACGGCCAGCGGCTCTACCTGGACAATATCCATGTGTTCTCGCCGCTGCTCAACGACATTGCGGTGACCGCAGTGGCGCCCACGGGGGAGGTCAATGCCTGCGTACAATCGCCACTGCAAGTAACGGCCACCTTGCACAACAACGGCTCCCAGCCGCAGACCGGATTTGCCGTAAGCTATGCGGTGGACGGCGGGCCACCGGTTACCGAGGTTTTTACGGGTATGCTGGCGGGCGGTGCAACAGCCCTGTTCACATTTGCGCAGGGTTGGTCGGCCACCACCGGCACCTATGACCTGGAGGTGGCGGCCCATTTGCCGAACGACCAGTTGCCGGCGAACAACATAAAGACCGTACAGGTGGCCGCCACCATGCCGGCATCGGTCAACGCACCGCTGTTGGAAGGAGCGGAGAACGGTACCGTGCCGGCCGGTTGGACGTTGGAAAATCCGGATAATGGCGTAACGTGGACCACGGCCACCGTGGCGAACGGCCCGCAATGCTCGTCCACCACGGCGTGGAAGCTCAACTTCTACAGCTATTCATCCACAGGGCAACAGGACAGGTTGGTCACCCCGGTCATCGACCTGGCCGGCCTTAGCGGTGTGCACCTCACCTTCGACCACGCCTATGCGCGGTACAACGCCAATTATTACGACGCGTTCAGGGTGGAGGCCAGCGGTGATTGCGGCAACGCATGGACCGTATTGTACGAGGCCGCAGGCTCTGACCTGGCCACGGCACCGGACAATACCAGCAACAACTGGGCGCCCTCCAGCTGCCAGCAGTGGGCCTCGCACGATATCGACCTTTCGGCCTACGATGGACAAGCCGTGCGGCTGCGCTTCGTGGCGATCAACGGCTACGGACAAAACCTCTACTTGGACAACATCGCGGTGCAGGGCACGCAGGCAGGCGTGCAGCTTTCGGTGCGCATGTTCCTTGGCGGGCCGTACAATGCCCAGGACGGCAAGATGAACGTGCAGTTATCGGGCGGCGACCTGGTGCCCGCCATGGAGCCCTACACAGCGGCAGGTTTCGATCTTCCGCAAGGTGGCGGCGAAACCGCTGCAGGTGGTGTGCTGAACGCGAACGGTGACCAGGCCGTGGTGGATTGGGTAGTGGTTGAGCTGCGCTCGCCAACGGCGCCACAACAAGTGGCGGCAACGCGATGCGCGCTTGTGCAGCGGAATGGTAACGTGGTGGCAGTAGATGGTTCGGCGGTGCTGCAGTTCAGCGCGCCAGCCGGGCAATACCACGTTGCTGTGCGGCACCGCAACCATTTGGGTTGCATGACGGCCGCACCCCTCTCCCTGGGCGGCACTTCCATGGCGGTGGATTTCACCCTGCCGGCCACTGCCACGTACGGCACCGAGGCCCGAAAGGTGATCGACGGCCATGCCATGCTGTGGCCCGGTCATGTTTCCCAAAGCGGTCAGCTGCGGTACACCGGTGCCGGCAACGACAGGGAGCCGATCCTGCAGGCCATAGGCGGTACCATTCCCACGGCGGTGCTGGCCGGTTATCGCCAGGAGGATGTGAACCTCGATGGCCTGGTGAAGTACACCGGCGCGGGTAATGACCGGGACCTGCTGCTGCAAAGCATCGGCGTGGAATTGCCCACGGCTGTGCGGCACGAACAATTGCCATAAAGCCCTGCGCTGCGCCGGGGTCAGCCCTGTGCGTTGCGGAACTCCTTGATGAAGCCGAGGATCTTCTTGTGGAAGAAGACGAAAAGCAGGATGTAGGGCACGGCCATGATGAACAGAATGCCCCGGTTCAACCCGTTGCCGATGGGCTGTGCCCCTCCGTAGATGTTGCCGCCAGGCTGGGTCTCGGCCACGGCCTTGCACATGGAGCAGCCTTGGGCGAAAAGGTCGGCGGGTGCCAAGGCGGCCGCACAGGCCAAGGCAACGAACAGAAGGAAACGGCGCTTGAACATCGCACCAAAGGTAACGATACCGCGCGGCGATGGCTCAATGGCAAACCACACCGGCAGCGGCCACCGGCACCGGGCCGGGGCTAACGTAGGGAATGCCGAGTTCCAGGCCGCGCAGGATCATCAGTACGGCGACCATGGAGATGAGCACGGGCGATAGCTTCCGCAACCATGCGCGCGGACCCTCGGTGATCAGGTGGCGGCCCATGCGCAATGCGGCCAATGCAGGCCATGTGCCCAGGCCGAAGGCGGCCATGAAGGCGATCGCGTGCCACGTGGAGGCTTGGGCCGCCGCGCCCAGCAGCGCCGCGTATAGCAGGCCGCAGGGCAACAGGCCGTTCAACATGCCGGTGAAGAAGATCGCCTCTGGTGCCGTGCGCCGAAGGTTGCGTGCCAGCACCGAGCGCATGCGGCCGATGCCCAAGGCCAATCGGCCATTGGGCGACCAGCGCGAAAGCAGGCCCGGCATCAGCACGGAGAGCAGCAGCAGCGATCCGCCCACCAAGGTTACCGTGCGCTGCAGGCCGGCCAGGCGCAGGCCCATGCCGAGCATGCCGATGGCCGCGCCCAGCAGGGCATAGGTGGCCAAGCGCCCACCGTTCAGCAGCAGCGTGCCGCGCCAGCGTGCCGCACGGGTCGGGCCCGGCGCGGGCACGGCCAGGGCAATGGGGCCGCACATGCCCACACAGTGCGCGCTGCCCGCGGCACCCATGGCCAGTGCGGCAAGCAGCCAGCCGTTCATGGGATGTACGCTTTGTCCGACGAAAAGAAGGTGGTGCCTTCCACCTCCCATTGCAGCGAGGCGTTGTAGCGGCCGGCCATCAGGTCCGCGGGCAGGCGCAGGTTGGCGCTATCGGTGGCCACGGCCAACTCACGATCGCCCATCGGGTTGTTCGGCCGCAGCAGTTCCAGTGTGCCGGTTATCCGGCGGCCATTGAATTCCGCGGGGAACCGAAGCTCCACGCCCGTGCGGTCGAAGGTCATGTGCACCGGGGCCGATAGCCCTTTGGCCCGTACCATCTCATCGATCCGTTCCTGGTACTTCAGCTCGGCGGCATAGTAATTCTCCGTTACCAATGGTTCGGTGTGCTGCGATGCTTTCCAAACGAACCAGGCCATCAGCAGCGCGAAGGCGATCATCGCCATGGCCAATCCTTTACCCCAGTTCATGTTCTTTTTTCTTTTTGTTCCACGCCATCCTACATCGGCCCCATGAAGGTGGTCTTCACTTTCTTCAGCAATTTATCGCCGCTGTACACGCCCACCACCACTTTCGTCTTTATGCCGTCCAATTGGTCCTTGGGCAAGATGATGAACAGTTCGGTCTGCGCCAACTCTCCGGGTGCCAGTTCAAGCTCCTTGCCGATCACTTGCACTTCCCCTTCCAGGTTCAGCAGTTCCAAGCGCAGGGGCAGCGTGCGTTGCGTTTTGTTCACCGACTTGATGGCGTACAGGTTGCTCACGCGCCCATCGTCGCGCTGCTGGTAGAGCATGCCCGGCGTGCGGAGCAGGGTGCTGTCCACATCGCTGCGCATCAGGATCAAGGCCCCCAGCACCGCCACGATCGCCAGCAGCACGGCGCTGTATGCCTTCAGCCGAAGGGTGAAGCGGAAGGGCTGCTTGTCGGCGATCTCGGTTTCGCTGGCGAAACGGATCAGGCCGGTGGGCAGGCCAACTCCCTCCATCATATGGTCGCAAGCATCGATGCATGCCGTGCAATTCACGCACTCGAGCTGGGTGCCGTTGCGGATGTCGATGCCCGTGGGGCACACGTGCACGCAGGCCCGGCAGTCGATGCAATCGCCCTTGCCCACATCGCTGCGGACCTCGCCCTTGCGGAACTTGGCGCGTTGTTCACCCCGCACATGGTCGTAGGCGATCACGATGCTCTTGCGGTCCAGCAGCACGCCTTGCAGGCGCCCGTAAGGGCACACCGTGGTGCAGGCCTGTTCGCGGAAGAAGGCGAAGTTGCCATAGAACGCCCCGCTGAACAGCACCATGGCCGAGAGGCCGACCATATGCTCCGAGGCCGGTTCCCGGATGATCTGGATCAAGGCATCGCTGCCGATGATGTACGCCAGGAACACGTTGCCGATGAGGAAACTGATGGAGAAGAAGATGATGTGCTTGGCCGTCTTCTTGCCCAGTTTGCCCGCGCTCCACGGCGCCTTGTTCAGCGCCATCTGTTGTTTCCAATCGCCTTCAATGAAGTATTCGATCCGCCTGAACACGTGCTCCATGAACACGGTTTGCGGGCAGGCCCAACCGCAGAACAGGCGGCCAAAGGCCACGGTGAACAAGGCCACGAAAACGATGAAGGCGAGGAAGCCGAGCACGAAGATCAGGAAGTCCTGCGGCCAGAAGCTTTGGCCGAAGAACACGAACCTGCGCTCCACCAGGTTGATCATGAGCAGGGGTTCGCCGCCGATGCGCAGGAAAGGGCCCACCAGCAGCAGCGCCACCAGCACATAGGCCAGGCGTTGGCGCCAGCGGGTCAGTTTCCCCTTCGGCTTTTTAGGGTACACCCACACGCGTTTGCCCTGCTTGTCCACCGTGCTGATGGAGTCGCGGAAACTTTCGTCGCGCGGGGCGGAATCGCGCTTGAGGTGCGCAGGCTGAAGTGACATGCCTTGGAGCGAAGCGGATTTTCGCGACACAAAGGTCGGCCGCCCAGCAGGCGGGCGAGTGATGATGCTCAGGCCGGCATGCTGATAAGGGTCAGTTCCTGAAAAGACGTGGGTTCAATGGATGTTCAAGCCCAGGCCGGCGCGAATGCTCCAGTTCGGGCCGAGGTAAGGGTTTGCCATGACCCAGCCGCGCGTCTTGCCCTCTGCTTCGATGTATATTTTCAGGGGCCCGCTAAGGTCCCGATTGGCACGCATGGTAATTAGACCGCCTGCTCGCGCTTCATCGTCATGGAAGAACTGGTCGCGAGGCTGCAGCCAACCCATTAAGCGCACGTCGTAGCTCATGCGTGAGTTCGCTTTTCTTGCGCGTATTGATCGCCTTGCCAGTTCAAGGCCTGGTAATGAACGGTCATGATTGTGGTATGTGTGGATCCCCAACAACCAGTGCCGTCCTTTGTGGTCGAGCAGTAGGTCTCCGCCAAGATCGTGGCCAAAGGAAGTAGGCAAATGGCGGATAGCAAAGCTGAAGGCCAGTTCACTGTTCAACTTGATCCGGTGCACGCCCACCATTTCCGGCGACAGAAAGTTGAGGTATTGCAAGCCGGCCATGCGCTTCAAGTAGGCGTCCTCGGCCGAGGATAGTGCTGAACGCTTGATCACCCGGTTGATCCCGGGGCCGAACGGGTGTGGCCCACGCGCTTCGTACGGCTCATGTGCGCGGTGCAGGTCGTAGACCCAAGCTGTGAAATCCCAACCAACGAAGTCGCGGTCCATTACCTGTGGCCCGTAGTAATTCATTGTATCAATGCTCTGGTCATAATCGGCCTGAAGGAATTGACCGACGTATCTCACACCCTGCCAGGTCAGCAGTATGTTCATGGCCACATTGGGATACTGGGCGCGCTCGAAGAAGTTGTCCTGCTGCATGCGCCTGAGCAACGCATATTGTCCTTCGATCCCAGCGGCAAAGCTGCGCACGAGACCGGCGGGGTCATCCCGTTTGAATTGGATCATGGCCTCATCGGTGACATGTGAGATGGATGCATTGGCAATGCCACCGCCAAAGCGGTAATAGGTTTCATCCACCGAGGGTACGCCGCGTATGCTCAGCAGTGATCGGTGGAACTCTTCGTGCAACCATGCCGGACCAAAGGCCATCAACTGGAAGGCCAGCAGATAGTCCACGACACCGGCTTGTGCATTCGCCGCCACGCGGTTCAACACCCGGCGACGTTTTGTATTGGGTTCCAACCACCGGTTCCAGAGCTTGTTCGTGAAATAGTAGTTCGTACCATGCAGGTCCGCAGTGACCGCTAGCGCTTGTGGCATTGAAGGGCTCTCCTGCGCTGCGAGATAATCCTGTATTGAAGCAGGGCCTACTTGACCGGTGCGTTGAAAGGCCGTCATGCGCGCGGCTTGCTGCTGGTACGGCAGGTCCAGCAGGGGAATGTCGAGAAGAAGCCGGGGGGCAAGGATGGTGCTATCCTGCGCCGACGAACTGGTGGCAAGAATAATTGCCAATAACAAGGCGGCCAATGAATGGCTCGGCTTGGCGGCGCATGTGCGCCAGGCGAATATTCCCATAGGGGTTTACCTATGGGACGCTTAACTCCTGAAGTAGGTTACACCTCTTGGATGGAGATAGGTCAGTTCATGGAAACGCGCAGCGTGTCGCTTGCTGCGCCCCCGGATGCTGCCGGCGCGGCGCCATCCTCCTTCCACAATTCACCCTGCGGGCCTTTTTGGTCCGGGCCGCCCTTGCCTTCCTGCGTAATGATGTAGCTGGCAATGGCGCGGATCTCCGCGGGCTGCAGCTGCGATTTCCAAGCGATCATGCCTTTCTCGGGCACGCCGTACTTGATGGTGCGGAAGATGTTCTTGATCCCTCCGCCGTGCAGCCAGTAGGCATCGGTAAGGTTGGGCCCCACGCTGTTCTCCGAACCGGCCGCATCGGCGCCGTGGCAGGCGGTGCAATAGGTGGAATAAAGCGTGCGCCCCTCCGCGATCACGCCGGCATCGTCGGTGAAGGTCACGTTGGTCTCGTCCACCAGGTTGGTTTGCGTGGCCAGGTAGGCGGCCACGTTTTCCTTGGCCCGCTGCATTTCGTTGGCGTACTCCAGTTCCTGCTGCGGCCAAACCTTGATCACGTGCACGTTCACGATGTACACCACGCCCCACGCAATGGTGACATAAAAGAGCCAGAGCCACCAGGGCGGCAGGTCGTTGTCCAATTCCTTGATGCCGTCGTAATCATGCTCGAGCACGATGCGCTCCTCATCCTCCAGCTTCACTTGGCGTGTAAGTTTGCTGTGCAGCGCTTCCCACCAGGCCTTGGCCCTTGCTTTTTTCACCTCGGGTGCCAGTTCTTCCTGTGGTTTGGCCGCGGCGGTAAGCACACGCAGCCAGCGCAGCTGGGTGAAGAGCACCAGGAAGAGAAAAATGTTCACCGTGACCAGCCACCAGAACGTGGTACTGTCGGTGGGGCCGGTGTCGGGGATGTAGGCCTGGGCTTTTGCCGGTGCGGCCAGCAACAGCAGCGGAGCCAATGCCACGGCCTTGCCGCCGCGTCCCAGTTTCGCGATCCAGCCATCGGGGCCGGCCAAGTTGCGCATGATCCCGGAAAGGGCCGCGATCATGAGGGCCTGCAGGCCGGCCAGGCCCACCAGGACATGGATGAGCGTTTTGTCGGCCATTGCGGCTGCGGGCGCACCGGCTGCGGGTTGCTGTGCGAACGTGGCCGCGGCCAACGGCGCCAGGGCCATGGCCGCAATAAGGCGGTATTGCATGCTACGCTTGTGCATGGTGATCGGATTCGTTCGTTGTGGCGTTGTCGGCCAGGGGCATGGAGGACATGTGCTGGATGTGTGCGCGGCCCGACTTGCGCACATAAACCAGGGCGAACAGGAAAATGCTGAAGAAGATCAAGAAGGACATCACGGGGAAGATCCCGATGCCGGCGATCGTTTCCATGTGGTGCTTGACGAACTTGAGCATGTTCAATGGGTATCGGCCACGGCCGTGGGTTCCTGCGGCTTGGCCTTGATGTCGGTTCCGATGCGTTGCAGATAGGCGATCATGGCGATGATCTCGCGATCGGCCAGCACTTCAATGCCGCCCTTCTTCAGCTCGGCAGCGATCTTCGCGCTTTGCTCCGCAAGGTGATCGTTCGCCTGCGCCGCGAAGTCCTGCCCGTAGGGTACACCCAAGGTGATCATGGCCTCCACCTTCCTGCGCGTTGTGCTGGTGTCCAGCACATCGGTGAAGAGGTGCGGGTAAGGCGGCATCAGCGAGCCGGGGCTCATGGTTGTGGGGTCCAGCATGTGGTAATAGTGCCAGCTATCGGGGTACTTGGCGCCCACGCGGTGCAGGTCGGGCCCGGTGCGCTTGCTGCCCCACTGGAAGGGGTGGTCGTACACGTATTCCCCGGCCTTGCTGTATTCGCCGTACCGTTCGGTTTCGCTGCGGAACGGGCGCACCATTTGGCTGTGGCAGGTGTAACAGCCTTCGCGCACGTAGATGTCGCGGCCCTGCAGCTCCAGCGGCGTATAGGGTTTCACGCTGCTGATGGTGGGCACGTTGCTCTTCACCAGGAAGGTGGGCACCATTTCGATGATGCCGCCGATGGCCACCGCGATCAGGCTGTACACCAGCATTTGCACGGGGCGGCGCTCGATCCAGCTGTGCCAGTGGCCGGCCGGCTCGGCGGTAAGCTTCTCCAGCGGCGGCGCCTCGGCATCCTCGTTGGCGATCAACTTGCCCTGCTTCACCGTCTTCACCAGGTTGTACACCATCAGGAAGGCTCCGGTGAGGTAGATGCTGCCGCCCAAGGCGCGCAGCCAATAGGCGTACTTGATCTCAAGCAGCGTGTCCAGGAAGTTGTTGTACACCAGGAAGCCGTCCGGGGTGAACTGCTTCCACATCAGGCTTTGGAAGAAGCCGGCGAAGTACAGCGGGATGGCGTAGAACACGATGCCCAGGGTGCCGAGCCAGAAGTGGGCGTTGGCCAGCTTCACGCTGTAGAGCTTGGTGCCGAACAGGCGCGGCACCAGCCAGTATACCATGCCGAAGGTGAGGAAGCCGTTCCAACCGATGCCGCCGATGTGCACGTGGGCGATGATCCAATCGGTGAAGTGGGCGATGGCGTTGATGCTCTTCACGCTGAGCAGGGGTCCTTCCAACGTGGCCATGCCGTAGCAGGTAACGGCCACCACGAAGAACTTCAGCACGGGGTCCTCGCGCACGCGGTCCCATGCGCCGCGCAGGGTGAGCAGGCCGTTGAGCATGCCGCCCCAACTGGGGGCGATGAGCATTACGCTGAACACCACGCCCAGCGATTGCGTCCACTCGGGCAGTGCGCTGTACAACAGGTGGTGCGGGCCGGCCCAGATGTAGATGAAGATCAGCGACCAGAAGTGGATGATCGAAAGGCGGTAGCTGTAGATCGGGCGGTTGGCGGCCTTGGGCAGGAAGTAGTACATCAGCCCGAGGAAGGGCGTGGTGAGGAAGAAGGCCACCGCATTATGGCCGTACCACCATTGCACCAGCGCGTCCTGCACACCGGCATACCAGCTGTAGCTCTTGCCCAGGGTAACAGGAATGGCGAAGCTGTTCACGATGTGGAGCATGGCCACGGTTACCCATGTGGCGATGTAGAACCAGATGGCCACGTACAGGTGCCGCTCGCGCCGCTTGAGGATGGTGCCCATCATGTTGATGCCGAATACCACCCACACGATGGTGATGGCGATGTCGATGGGCCACTCCAGCTCGGCGTATTCCTTGCCTTGGGTCATGCCCAAGGGCAGGGTGATCGCCGCGGCCAAAATGATCAACTGCCATCCCCAGAAATGGATCTTGCTCAGCGTATCGCTGAACATGCGGGCCTTGAGCAGGCGCTGCAGGCTGTAGTAGGCCCCTGCGAAGAAAGCGTTGCCCACAAAGGCGAAGATCACGGCGTTGGTGTGCACCGGGCGTATGCGCCCGAAGCTGAACCATTTAGCGAGGTTGAGGTCGGGAACCACAAGCTGCAGGGCCGCGAACAGCCCCA
>JBIQMI010000014.1:0-25097 GCA_044463585.1 Cryomorphaceae bacterium | reverse complement strand
ATCCCTTTCGGAGAACAGGGTCACCAGCTTGGCGTCCCAATAGTTGGCCACCCCGTTCCGCACCTGCGCGCCTTGTACCGCTTGGTCGAAGTGTTGCACAAATTGCGGCCGGTATAGCAGCAGGCGCTGGAGGTCTGCCCGGGTAGCGCCGGCCAGGGTCCACAGGGCGGGCACGCCGGCCACAAGTACCCCCGCCCAGGCCAACAGCCGTGCCGCACGGGGCCATTCCCTGCCCGCCCGGATGCCCACCACCAAGGCCGCCACCACGAAGGCCGGAAAATTGTAGCGCAGGGTATGCGGCGCCTCGAAGGAACCGTTGAGCACGGGTGCCCACAGCACCACGGGCATGAATAGGGCAGCCATCCACACCACCGGCCCATGCCTGCGCCAACGCAAGCTCATGCTCAAAGGCAGCCACACCGATACCACAAGGGTCAGCACCACAAGGAAGCCGGCCCATGGAGTGCTGGCCAGGTGCCCCTTTAGCGTTTCGAGGAAGTGGTGAAATGAGGACAGGACCTGCCCGAACGCGAAATAAGCAAAGGGCTCCTCGATGATCAACGGTGTGCGGTGCTGAAGCTGCGACAAGATCACCTGCGCGAGTGCCGTGCAGCATAGCACCCAGCCCGCGAAGAGCAAGGGCCGCCGTTCCCTGTGCCCGGCCCACCAAAGCAAGCAGCTGCACATGGCCGGGGCGGTGAATGCAAGCCAGAACAGCCGGTCCGAGGCCGAGCCGGCCACCACCGCCAGGCCAAGCAGCGCCCAGTTGTACCAACGCCCGTTTTGCCACAGCCGCAGGAGCAGCCACGTGCACAGCAGCGCGTTCACGAGGGTGCCCATGTGGAACGAGTTCATCAGCAGATGTCCGCCGAACAGCCGGTCGCCATTCCACCGGCCGGCAAGCAGGGCCGGCAGCAGCAACACAATGCCCAGGGCCACGGCGGCATCGCTGCGCGTAATGCCGCCGGCGCGCACCACCGCCCGGGACAGCACGGCGATCAGCACGAATTGGAGCATGGGGAACAGGTACGACGCCACCCTGAAATTCCCGAAGGCCCATTCCAACAAAAAGTACAGCCCCATGTCCGGAAAAAAATTCGGGGCTGCGTTCAGGCTCCATTCCAGCAAGCACCCGGGGCCTTCCACCACGTCCTTGTAAATGGAGGGCAGGTAAAGGGTATCGGAGGTGAAGAAATACTCGAGGAACTGCTCATCGCTCCGTAAGTAGGTTGCCGCGATCACCGCTATGCCGGCCAATACCGCGGCCAGGAACAGGGTGGTGCCGGCCCTGGGGTTCCCGCTATCCGTGGCGCGCAACATTCGCTATTTCACGGTATGACCACCCTTCCTGTTGTTTCATCGTAATGCCAAGGCCGCGTAAGCAGGATCCCGAGCCCCTGGCCCTCGCGGAAGCCGGTGTCCTGGGAGAAAAGCTCCATCATACCTTCCTTGGTCAAGGCCGCGGGATCGGTGACAACGAAATTGAATTCCTTGTGAAGGAACATGCCCTTTCGGTTCACATGCACGTACAGCGCAAGGTCCGGGAACACCGGTAACACCGTTACGTTCCGGTCGGAAAACAGGGTGATCAGTTTGGCCGACCAATAGTCGGCCGCGCCATGATCGAGCTCGGCCCCGGCGGCGAGCCGGTCGAATTCCTGCACCTTGGAAGGCTTGAAGCCCAACAGCCGCCCATATCCGGAACCGCCTTTTTCAATGGTGGAACAAAGCACGGGGATGCCGATGACCAGACTGGCCACCAGCGCCAGCAGGGATGCTTTTGCTTTCAACGCCTTGCCCAACCACAGGCCCGCCACCATATTGGCCAGCACCAGTGCCCCGTAGTTGTAGCGAAGTGAATCCATCCCGTCATAGGAGCCATTGATCACGGGAACGAACAGCAGCAGCGGCATGGCCAATGCGGCCATCCATTTCACCAATCTTGCGGATCCGCGCCCCGGAGCAGGTTCCCCCACGCGCCCCCGGGCCCATGCGGCAACCTCCCGGATCGCGGATACGGCCATCCCCGCCATGGTGAGCAGCGCAATGGCCACCAGGCTGCCCACCATCCAATGGTTGGTCAGGTAAAACCGCATGGAATCCATGAACCGGCCCCAGGAGAAACTGACCCTTTCGAAGGCCATGTAGGCGTAGGGCGCCTCCACCTCCGCACCCATCGACCGCAACAGATTGAGCATGGCCGAATAGGACAGCCATGAGACCAGGGCCACCAGGGCCGCCATGGATACCAGGCGCCACCGCATTGCCGGGCGTAAGGACAACAGCAACAGCACGCATACACTGGGCACGGTGAACATCACCCAGAAGAGGCGGTCCGAGGCCGAGCCCACCGCCACAGCAAGGGCCAGCCACAGCCACGGGGACCAACGCGATGTACCATGGACAATGAGCAACAGCCAGGTGCAGAACAGTGCATTCACCAATGCGCCCCCGTGAAAGGAGTTCACGAGCAAATGGAACGCGAATCCGAAATCATCGCCCCGCCAACCGGTGAGCACCATGAGCGCCAACATCAAAATGCCCACGGCGATTGCCGGGTCGCTCGTGCTGATCGCCGATCTGCGCACAATGGCCCGAAATAGCAAGGCCACCAGCAGGAACTGTACGATCGGGAACACATACGAGGCCATCTTGAAGCTTCCGAACACCCAATTCAGCAAAAAGTAAAGACCCATGTCCGGCAGGAAATTCGGGGCCGCATTGAAGGACCATTCCCAGAACCGGCCATGTTCCAGGAAAACATCGCGGTAAATGGAGGGCAGGTAGAGCGTGTCCGAAGTGAAGAAAAACTCCAAGTCCTGTTGGCTGGCATTCATGAATACAGCCATCACCGAGCAGCAGCCAAGGATCAGGCTGGCCCAGATCGACAGTGTTGCCAACTTCGGGTCGTTAAGCACTTTCATGGGCGGTTCATATGGCAGCACGCGAAGCTGCTAAGCTGCGCCGAAAGTACTTGCCTCCCAACTGGCAGTGGGCTAAGCCATGGGTACCGCCGCTCACGGCCAAGCCCTCCGGTCCGGCCATGGCACTTGGCAAATGAAGAGGAGCACCACGCTGGCGCGCCTTGGCCCTGGGTGCCCGGAATTTGCCACCTGCAGGAAAACCCCGACTTTCGCGCCGTATGAAAACGCTTTCCATCGTCATTCCCGCTTATAATGAGGAGCGCACCATCCACCTCATTCTAGATAAGGTGCGCGATGTGGAACTACGCGACGGCATAGGGAAGGAGGTGATCATTGTGAACGACGGCAGCAAGGACGGCACGGTGGCCGCGGTGGAGCGCTACATGGCGGCCAATCCGCAAATGGGCATCCGTTTCATCCAGCAGCCGCACAACATGGGCAAAGGCGCGGCCATCCACCGCGGAATACTGGAGGCCACCGGTGAATACCTGATCATCCAGGATGCCGACCTGGAGTATGACCCCCGCGAGTACAACGACCTGTTGAAGCCGGTGGTGGAAGGATTTGCGGACGTGGTGTACGGTTCGCGCTTCATGGGCCACCATCCGCACCGCATTCTTTTTTTCTGGCACAGCATCGGCAACCAAGTGCTCACTTTCCTGTCCAACGCGTTCAATAATTTGAACCTTACGGACATGGAGACCTGCTACAAGTTGATCCGCAGCGACATTGCCAAAAGCCTGAAGTTGAAGGAAAAACGCTTCGGCTTCGAGCCGGAGGTAACGGCCAAGCTGGCCCGGGTAAAAGGGATCCGCATTTACGAGGTGGGCATCAGCTACTACGGCCGCACCTATGCAGAGGGCAAGAAGATCGGCTGGAAGGACGGGTTCCGGGCCATTTGGTGCATTGTGAAATACGGGATCGCCTGACAATTGGCCCGTTTGCACGAGCTGCAGGCGCAGCATGAACGAAACCGCCCACGAGGGCATGTTCAGGTATAGCGAATGGAGGAGTTGAAGCAAGAGAGGAAGAATGTCATCGCCATAGGATTGCTCGTCCTGCTGGCTTTGGGCGCGTTCGCTTGGAAATACTACGTGGAGCGGGTCGCTTGTTTCGACAGTGCCTTCTTCTCTTGGCAAATGCTGAACGAGCGAAGCCCTGTGAGCGTGCTTGGCCGCTACGGTTCTTGGCTGGCCCAATTGCTGCCGGTTGCGCTTATCCGGCTGGATGCGCCGCTTGAATTGGTGTTGCGCGCATATTCCGTGTCCTTCATCCTTTTGCACCTCATCGTGTTCATCCTGTTGGCCGTGGCGTTGAAGGATAACCGCGCCGCCATGGCGCTGCCGATCACGCTTACAGCGGGCTTCCATTACATGTTCTATTACGGCATTAGTGAATTGTACCAGGGCCTGGTGCTGTCCCTGCTGTTGTGGGCCTTGCTGCACCGCTTCTTCCGCGCGGAAGGCCGCCCGGCGCAGCTATTGTGGTTTTCCGCCGCTCTTGTGCTGAACGTTTGGATATCAAGTTATCATCAGCTGCTCGTGTTCCCGCTATTGTTCATCCTGGGCCTGGAGTTCGTGAAGGAGAGGCGCTGGCGGCAGATGGAGTGGTGGGCCGCGGTTGCGGTGTTGGTCGGCTGGTATGTGCTTAGGATCAATGCGTTCACAGAGTCCGGGTACGAGAACTCGCGGCTCATTTCATTGCAGGAGGTGTCCGCCTCCATCTTCCATGTCCACACGTTTTCCAGTACGAAATACCTGATCGGCGTTGCTGCCAAGTTCAAGGCGTTCCACTTGCTCTGCTTGGCGGTTTCCTTTTTCGCCATTCGGAAAAAAGCCTGGTGGCACTTGGCCTGGGCGGTGTGCTTCAGCATGGGTTTCCTATGCCTTGCCTTGATCGTGGACCGTGATTCGCAATCGCCGATCATCAATGAAAACTATTATCCGGTCATCGCCTTCTTCTGGGCGGTCGCCTTTGCGGACCTGGCCAGTGGCATTAAATGGGGAAAGCTGCGGCCGGTGAACTGGTTATTGCCGCTGATCTGCGGCTTGGGCCTGCTGCAGATCCATCAAGGCCATTATCGTCTGGCGGCCAAGGTGGCCTATAGCGACCGGGTAGCTTCCTTCAATGCGGAGCATGGAGCGGCAAAAGTGGTGGTCAACCGTGACAGTTATCCCTGGGCGTATACCATTGGCCATTGGGCAGAGGGCTTTACCTCCGCGTTGGTAACATCGGTACATGGCCCACGGTCCGCAGCAACGGCTTTTGTTCCCGATGAAGGGTCGAACCTGGCCGAGCTGATGGCGGACCCGTTGCAGTTCCTGGGCCCCTCGTGGGAACCCGGATGGTTCGGCATTCAAAACCTGAACCAGCGTTACATACAACTGCCTGATACCATGGGCTACGTGCGGATCAATACCCCGGACCATGGGTTCGATTATGCGCAATTGCGGCTAGAGGCGCCACCGGGACCTGTACGCCTGGTGCCGGACCGGTTCACCGTAGTACCGGTAACCATGGTTAATCCCACCGGATCATCCATGCCGTCGTGCGATAGCCTTGGCCGTTCGCTCCGGTTCCACTACACGCTAACACCGTCGGGTGGCGGGGCGTCCATCAACGGGGAAACCTTCAGCCCCATGGAATCGGATGTGCCGCCTTGGGCCAGTTACCACCAAGGCATCATCATTGAAAGGCCGACCAAGGCCGGGCGCTACACGGTAACATTGGAATGTGAAGGCACGCCTATTTCCGCCCGGTTCGAGGTGGTGGCCGACCATTGGCCGTTTTAGGCGGTGGCCGCGGTACGGCGATCCTGGACCCTCATCGCCCTGCCGCGATGTTGCCGATCACTTCCAACAGGGGCGGCCATTCCGCTCTTTCGCAGTAGAGCCAATAATCGTAGTGCTCGATCATGCCGAAATTCAGGCGGATCAACGCGATCATCAGCAGCGCCGCGAACACGCGCAGCGCCAAAGGCCGCCTGAGCACCGATCTGAAGAACCAGGCCATGGGTATGGCGAGCAGCGCGTAAAAATCCACCATGCCCCTGAAGCCGTACGCGCCGCCCAGCCACCAGCACCACCATGCGCTGTAGATGATCACGACCAAGGCCACGATCAGCAGCAGTACCCGCGCGGGCCGTGTGTTGCGCCAAACATGCACGACCAATGTTACCATGGCCGCCAAGAAGATCGGGCTGTATGCGAGCCATCCATTCCTGGGGCTGAACAAAACCATGCCGGGCACCATCTTGTCCCAATGAAAGAATTCACCCTTGAAGGCGTAGCCATTGGCATACCAGGCGCCAGTAATGTGATGCCAATAAAGGCCTTGCAATACCCAAGGCACAACGGCCAGCCCCACCGAAACGCTGAGAAGCAAGCGGTTGCGCGTAAGGTTGCGCCAAGCGCCCCGCAACCCGCCGGGGGAGAAGTAGGCCATGTAAATTGGGAACAGGAACACCACAATGTTGAGTTGCCGGATCAACACGAGAAGAGAACCGGAAAGCACGAATAACAGCACCTCGTACCCCTTGGGTCCCTTGATCGTGCGAATGGTGCACCAGCAGAACAACCCGATCAGGAAGAACGAGTAGATGTGCGACATCAAGGGCGTGTGGGTACCGTAATAGATCAGGTTCGAACCGGCATAGATGGCCACAACCGATAACAGGGATGAAGTGGTACTGCTGAACTCCCTTGCCAACCGGAACGCAAGCACGGCACCGGCGCCTGCATACACCGCTGAGGCCGTCATCATGCTTACGGCATTGGCCGGGCTGAAGCCATTGAGCGGATAATCGAAGAACCACGACATCAACTGGCCAAGCAAGAAGAAGGGCAATTGGAGGACGGCCACACCCAAGCTGAATAGGCTGATCCATCGGTCAGGGGCCATTTCGTAGGTCCAGAACATCCTTTCGAATTCCCCCGAAACGAAAGCGGACGGCAGCCATTGGTAATAGCCCATCCCATCCCACGAACCCCAAAAAAATTCGTGGGTATTGCCTTCACCTATCAGCCATGCCTCGTGCAGCGTAATAATGGCCACCAGCATGAACAGCAGCCATTCCACAAGATGGTTGCTGTGTGCAGGCCCCGTTCGAAGATTCACTTGCATGGTGGAAAAAGTGAAATGACCTAATTGGCCGTAAAGTAATGGCAATGGCTTTGGTTCCCTTGGGATGTCCGCAACAAGCTCCAAGTGGAAGCAAGCGCCCGTATCCACGGTTCCATCGCCAACTCACACGGTCTGCACATCCTCCTCCTTCACCAGCGCAAGGCCTTTCAACCGCAGGTACAGTTGGGCCGTGGCCACCACATCCTTGCGGCAATAGGTGGCGATGCGCTCCACATCCTGTTCCTCGTGGTACACGCGGGCCACATCGGCCCCGCTGATGTCATCCTTCGGGGTGGGAATGTTCAGCACATGGCACAGCAAGGCCAGTGAGGTGAAGTTCTTCCGATCGCCGAAGCTCCACATCTGCATGGTGTCCAACAGGCCGATCTCCCATGGCTTGCGGCCGCCCACATCGAGCAGTTTGGGCAGCTTGATGCCGTGCACCACACAGCGCCGGGCCAGCCAAGGGAAATCGAATTCCTTGGCGTTATGGCCGCACAGCCAATGGTCGTCGGTATTGAACCGGCGCTCCAGCAGGTCGGCGAACCGCAACAGGATATCGCGTTCATCGTGGCCGTGGAACGAGGTGACGTGGAGCTCCATGGTATCGCCCTTGCGCACCAAGCGGCCGGCGCCGATGCACACCACCTTGCCGAACTCGGCCAAGATGCCGCCCCGGTCGCGGTAGATCTCTTCCACGGTCTTGCCGCTGCGCTCCTGCTCGTAGCGGGTCTTATCGCTGAACAGCTTTATGCTGTGCCCATCGAGCTCGGCGAAATCGTTCACCGCGGGCACGGTTTCTATATCGATGAACAAGATGCTCGTGGGGTCTTTGGGAAGATCGGGGCGCATGGTGGTGGGGTTTGTTTCGTGGATAGCGGTGAACAGGTGGTGCTTTTTCTCCGGACACGGAGGTCAGGACCTGGTTTTCAATTCGGCGATTGGACCGTGCTTGGGATGAGGAATGAATGGATGCACAGGTTCATCACATGCCCCCGCTCGCCAACTGCCGCGCAATCCCAATGTATTCCATCAGGTCCTCAGGAACGAGCCCCAGAGTGTCATCCTCCCATTTCATGCCGGTGCGCACCATCACCAATCTTTCGCTGGGCAGCACCACCACATATTCGCCGTGGAAGCCGCGGCAGTAGTGGAAAGGTTTGCCGTCCACCGTGCCCAGCCACCAGTAATACCCATAGCGTTGATTGGGTAGGCCCTTGTCGGTGAGCGGCGCCGGGGTGATGGATTCGCGCCAATAGTCCACGGGGATCATGCGGTGGCCCTGCCACATGCCGCTGTCCAACCACAGCTGGCCGATGCGGGCGAAGTCGCGCGCGGTGGCGTACAGGCAGCAGAACGCCTTGAAATCGCCATCCTTGCGGTCCTTGCCCCAATAAGCGGTGTGCTCGGCGTTCAGCGGTTTCCAGATCTTCTCGCGCACCAGTACGTCCAGCGGTTGGCCATACACTTGCTGCAGCAGGTCGGACATGATCTGCGTGCTGCCGCTGATGTAGTCGAATTCCTTGCCCGGCGCGGTGCGGCAGGGCTGGTCCATGGCCAGCTTGCGCACGTTGCGGCCGTAGTATCCCTTGGCGTTGTCGCTGAATGGGTTTTTGCCGCTTTCGCTCCAATCAAGCCCGGTGCTCATGGTAAGCAGGTTCCAAAGCGTGATCGCCTTGTGGCAGGGATCATAGGTGTCGAATTCGGGCAAGTAGCTGCCCACCGGTGTGTCCAGGCTGGTGAGCTTTCCTTCCTGCAGCGCCACTCCCGTAAGCAGGCTGATGTAGCTTTTGGCCATGCTGAACGAGTTGCTCACGGAATCGCCGCGCCAGCCGCTGAAGTATTCCTCGAACAAGAGGCTGTCGTTCTTGACCAGCACGAAACCCACCGTGTACAGCTTGTTCAGCGCCGCCACTTGTTCATCGCTGAGGTGCACCGAGCCGTACCGCGGGCTTTTCGGCCAAGGCCGCGGGTCATCCGCAGGAATGGTGCCGTACGGGAAGAAGTTGCGGTCATCGATCTCGGGTCCGCTGCGGCCCTTGAGGTAGGTGAACCTCACGCCGCTCACGATGTGCCCGTTGCCGGTGATGTAAAGCAGCGCGACAATGGCCGCGATGATGCCGATGATCCAGAGGACGATTCTTGTTAGTGTGCGCATGTTCTGGTTGTTGCCGAGGGCCAATGTAGCGCACGGCCAAGCTGTTCCCACGTGGTGGAAGCGGCCTCGCGGCACGGTCGTTCGGGCGCTCATAGCGTTCTTTGCCGTTCAGTCCGCACCATGATCAACCACAAGGAGGCGCGCGTGGAGGAGTTTGTCCTGCACCGCATTGGAAATGCCGAGGAACCGCACGTGTTCAGCGATTACAGCACGCTGGTGAAAGGGGAGGAGGAGCAACAATTCCTGCGCAAGCTGCTGTTGCGGCCTTTCGCCAACATGGCCTTCACCTGTGCCTTCGGGGCGGGTGAGGGCGGCGGGAAGAACCGGTTGCACGAACTGTGCAATGGCCTGCACCAAGGAGGCAGCATGGTGGAAGGCAGCGTTTCCATTGCACAGCATCTGATCCAGGCCATGGAAGGGCAGGAGCTGCCCGGCGGCGAATTGGTGGTGGCGCGCTATGGTGAAGTGGATTTCAGCGGGGCTGCCATGGAGGCTGTGGGCATCTACAAGTTCGAGGAGAAAGAGGTGTTTTTGGAAAGCCGCACCGAAGCGGCGAACATGGTGCTGCGCATGCGCCGGGGCCTGGGCAGCATAAAGCCCACCAAGGCATGTCTGGTGCTGTTCACCGAAGATGCCCCCACGCTGTTGATCATCGACGCACAGGTCAGCACCGGCTACTGGCAGTCAGCCTTCATTGGCGCAAGGCCGAAGAAGGACCACGTGAACAGCACCACCGACCTGCTGCAGGCCACCAAAAGCTTCATCACGGAAAGGCTTCCACAGGACTTCGTGGTGGAAAAAGCGGACCAGATCGATCTGCTCAACCGCTCCATGGAATACTTCAAGAACAACACGGAGTTCGACCGCGAGGAATTTGCGCAACAGGTTTTCCAGGAGGAGAAGGCGATCGCATCGTTCAACCAGTTCAGCAACGAGTACCAGCGCGAGCACGACGTGGAGCTGGCCGACAGCTTCGAGATCGCCCCACAGGCTGTGAAGCGCCAAGCACGCGTTTTCAAAAGCGTGCTGAAGCTGGACAAGAACTTCCACATTTACATCCACGGCGACCGCACCAAGATCGAACACGGCGTGGACGGCGATGGCCGGAAGTTCTACAAGATCTACTACGAGCAGGAAGCCTAGGTTCCATCGGGGACTCACCGATATCTAAAGGCCATGAGTAGTATAATTACAAATCGAACACGACATCTATTTTTGTTTGGGGCAGGAGCAAGTGCCTTTTCAGGTCCTTCTTTACCCCAATGCCCTCCATTAGGTGCCAATCTTATTGATCATTTATTGCCGTATCTACGGGCTGCACCCTCCATCGATAATGATCTTTGTAGCTTATTTCGCCGTGATTTTGAAGAGGGTATGGATGCGTTTTGGAGACGTTCGCCAGCTTTGCTTCAAAATTTTCAAAAGGACATGGCCATGTATTTTTCATACTTCAGGCCTCTGCCAGGAAATTTATACAAACAACTTATAGATGCGATAAACAATAAACCAAACCAAGTCTTAATGTCAACGCTTAATTATGAAATCATGCTGGAGTTAGCAATATGTCAATCGGGAAAATATTTAAGTTTTTACGGATTCGAATGCCCAACTAATCATATTCCTGTAATAAAACTTCATGGATCCTGCAATTATCTTCCGAGTATTGGAGGTGCTCAAATCAGTGGTATTAATTTCGTTATACCTCCACCCCAAGACGGAGTCACTTGCGGTGGTATTGGAGGAGACAAGATTAAGCCGGTAGATATTCGGGAACTTCATGCAGTTTTGCATAGTGAGGATTCGCGGGTGCCAGCAATGGCTTTTTATCACAAGAGCAAAGCAGTGCGAGATTGCTCAGGAGCTATTCAGAAGGCCCAGCAACTTTGGTGTAAAGAACTTGATACCGCCGATGCCATGTTCATTATTGGAACTCGGCTCGTGGAACACGATACGCACATATGGGATGCGGTGTCAAAGTATAAAGGTGACGTGTATTGGATAAATCCCAATGCGGATGAGGCGTTGACTTGGAGTCAAATCCATAGAGTAAAGCTCACACATCTTGCGTCTTCTTTTGAAGAGTTCGTTTCAATTTACAGAAGCGACTTCTAAAGGTCGTGGAAAGGGGTTGCGCATGATTCTTCGGGAAATCGCTGAGGGGACTAGCTCCATTTTGGAGCTGGCACAGTGACCTTGGATGTCCCCAGTAAAGTCCTCACTGGCCGTTCAACCGCGTTTGCGCCGCAATTGCTGCACATCCAGGAGATCCTTGGGGCGCGCTGAACGCAGCTTGCTTGAGATCAGGTCCTCATAGCTGAGGATGCGGTAGATGGCCACCGGTTCACCGGCCAGGATGGAGCTTTCACTTCCGTCCCATGCCTCATCGAAACTTTTCCCAGCGTTGAACCGGGTGATGATTTCGATCTCCATGTCCGGAGAGATCTTCACCGACACATTTTGCTCCTGGTGCAATACAGCTGAAGGCAATTGGTCCAGTTCATAACCGATGGCCCGGAGCACTTCAACAAGACGGGCAAAGTTCTCCGCGCTGGGGTCGATCCATAGGTCAATGTCCGCGGAATGGCGTTGGTAACCGTGAAAATTCACGGCACCCCCGCCCACGAGCAATACACGCAATCCGTGCACGTGGGCTTGGCGCAGGAATGTACTCACCTCCTCACCGAAGGGCGTCATGGCGCTTGCGTACAATGAAGTTGCTGCTGTTCCCGGTTTTGCGGGGCGCGTTTCCCGGCGGACGATCGAAGCTGCGCAGGAACCACATGAAACGCTCATGCGGCGTAAGCGCCAGGAACTCGCGCTCACGCCGCGCATTGTTCTCTTCCTTGGTGCCGTAATGGATGCGCTTGTCCATGTTGATCAAAGGTAAGAGCGGCAGGCGCGCCCGTCATTGGTTCTGCAAGAACCACGGAATGCACACCGATGGAAACTGATGTTCGCAATAGATCCGGTTTCGGCTGAACCGGTAGCCCGATGCTACATGCCCTTTGCGTTCTCCGCGCCCTCTGCGATTAAGCCTTCGCGGCCAAGGCATCTCTCCGCGCCCCTGCGCCTCCGCGGCAAAAAGCCCTCGGCATTCTGTATTTCTCCGCGCCTCCGCGCCTCCGCGGCACAAACTCCTCCGCGCCTCTACCCACCGATCTTCACCATCGGCCGCCCGCTCAGCCCGCCAAGCACCTCTTGTTGCTTTTCCATGTTGAAGGGGGGCAGCCCGCCGAGCATTTTGTGCTTCGCCAATACGTTCGATTGGATCAGCGGGGCCAGGTCCTCGCCGCGGCGCAGGGCGCCCAGCAGGTCCGTCTCCTCCCGCGCGAAAAGACAGTTGCGCATCTTCCCCTCGGCCGTCAGCCGCAGGCGGTCGCAGGTGCCGCAGAATGGCTCGGTTACGGTGCTGATCACCGCGAAGGTGCCCTTCCAGCCGGTAACGCGGTAGGCCTTGGCCGTGCTGTGCGGGTCGTCATCCAGCTTCTGGATCGGGTAACGGCCTTGGATGCGGTCAAGCATTTCGGCGTAGGTGAACACTTTTTCACGGCCCCATTTGTTGCCTGCGAACGGCATGAATTCGATGAAGCGGACGTGCACTTCGCGATCGCGTGTGAGTTCAACAAAGCGCAGCAGTTCGTCGTCGTTAAGGCCGCGCATCACCACCATGTTCAGCTTTACATGCAGGCCGCGGTCCATGGCCTGTGCGATGTTCGCCAAAATGCGGTCGTGGCCGTCGCGGCGGCTCAGTGTGCGGAAGCGTTCCGCATCGAAGGTGTCGAGGCTGATGTTCAAGCTCCGCAAGCCTGCTGCGATCAGTTGGTCCAACTGCAGGTGCAGCCGGGTGGCGTTGGTGGTAAGCCCCAGTTTCACCGGCAGCTTGGCCAGGTCGGCGGTGATCTCCGCGATGTCCGGCCGCATCAGCGGCTCGCCACCGGTCAGTCGGATCTTGTCGATCCCGTAATGTTCCACAAATAGTGCGGCAAGCGTGCTGATCTCCTCACGCGTCATCAGTTCCTCGCGCGGCAGGAACTGCTGATGCTCGGGCATGCAGTAGGTGCAGCGCAGGTCGCACTTGTCGATCACGCTGATGCGCAAGCTGCGGTGGGTGCGCCCGAACCGGTCCGTAAGCAGGGCCATGGTGCAAAGGTACCGAGGTGTGCCCGAGCGGTCCCGACCTTCGCAGGCATGAATGCCGATGGAAGGACCCGCTGCCCCTGGTGCCTGAAGGATGGGACGTACATGCGCTACCACGATGAGGTGTGGGGCGTGCCCGAGCACGATGATCGCAGGCTATTCGCGAAGCTGGTGCTCGATGGTGCTCAGGCAGGGCTGAGCTGGTACACCATTCTGGTGCGCACCGAGGGCTACCGCAAGGCATACGACAATTGGAATGTGGAGAAGATCGCGCGGTATGGCCCGCGTGAGGTCGAGCGCTTGATGAACGACCCTGGCATCATCCGCAACCGGGCGAAGATCATGGCCTCCATCGGCAATGCTCAGGCCTACCTGAAGATCATGGAGGGCGGCCCCGGCTCCTTCGATCGTTTCCTGTGGAAGCACGTGGGCGGCAGGACGAAGGTGAACCACTGGGAAACCGCCGCGCAGGTGCCGGCCACCTCACCGGAAAGCGATGCCCTGAGCAAGGACCTGAAGCAGCACGGTTTCAAGTTCACGGGCAGCACCATCGTGTACGCTTTCATGCAGGCCTGTGGCATGGTGGATGATCATTTGATCAGCTGCTGGCGGCGCACCGGCCGGGGAATATCACCCGGATCCTGATCATCGGCCACCTTTGCACCATGCCTGTGCGCACGCCGGTCTCCCCCGTGGTCATCACGCGCCATCGCGAAGGGTCATCTTCCCGGGCGGAGGACATTGTGGTGGTGGAGGAGCCCTTGGAGATACGCTTGGGCCATGGGCCGATGGAGCGCCGCCAGGAGTTGCGCCTGAGCGTTACCATGCGCACGCCGGGGCACGATGAGGAATTGACCACCGGCTTCCTGTTCACCGAGGGCATAATTGCCTCGCGTTCGGAATTGCTGCGCGTGGTGCCTTGTGGACATGTGAAGGAGGAGGAACGCGGCAACGTGGTGCGCGCTGAATTGCATCCCGATGTGGAGGTTGATCCAGCCAAGTGGCAGCGCAATTTCTACACCACCAGCAGCTGCGGGGTGTGCGGCAAAAGCAGCATCGATGCCGTGCAGGCGCAATGCACACGCACCATTGCGCCGTTCGGCGCGTTCCGGCCGGGGTTGATCATGGCGCTGCCGGAGCGCATGCGGCAGGCACAGACCGTTTTCCGGCACACCGGGGGCATCCATGCGGCCGCCCTGTTCAACCGGCAAGGTGAATTGCTCCTGCTGCGCGAGGATGTGGGGCGCCACAACGCCGTGGACAAGGCCATTGGCGCCATGCTCTCCGGCCCGTTGGATGAGCAGCGCAACGAATTGATGTTGCTGGTGAGCGGTCGCGCCGGCTTTGAGCTTGTGCAGAAGTGCATTGTGGCGGGCCTGCCCTTCATGGCCGCCATTGGTGCGCCCTCATCACTGTCCGTGCAAATGGCGCAACAAGCGGGCCTTGTGCTGATCGGGTTCCTAGCGGCTGGCCGCTTGAATGTTTACGCCGGGGCCGAAGAGGAACGACCTATTGCTTGACCCACTTCACCCGCTGTTGGCCCGCTGGGGAAATCACTTCCACCACATAGATGCCGGGCGCCAATGGCCCGGTGCCCAGCACGAGCTGGCCACCGGTTCCGGATGCCGACAACACCGCCCCGCCCGCTCCATCGCGCAGTAGGACCTCGGCCAGCGACGTTCCGGTACGGATGAAAAGATCTCCCGAACCGGGATTGGGCCAGACCTGCGGGCCTTGCCCCGCGACAGCTTCGTCCACATTCACGGTAAAGCCGCATTCCTGCACGCCGGGCTTAACGAAGAAAAGCGCATCATCGCTGTAGCACAGAAAGCCCGTGCTTACGCCATCCACGGCGGCCATGACCGGATCGAACGCATCGCCCTGCAACAGGCCGATCCGCTCGTATAGCGTGTCCGTGGACACGATGTAGGAGTCCGTTTCAATGGATACCGCCAGCTTGCGCAACGGCAGGCCACCCACGAGCGCGGTGGATGTTGCGCCCACGGTCATCCGGTACGCGCCCCCGCCATCGGGCAGGAACC
This sequence comes from Cryomorphaceae bacterium, assembly GCA_044463585.1. Classification (GTDB taxonomy): domain Bacteria; phylum Bacteroidota; class Bacteroidia; order Flavobacteriales_F; family PHOS-HE28; genus PHOS-HE28. Next base: position 9,714 of record JBIQMI010000014.1, on the reverse strand, counting down.
AATGATCACCAACGCCGGCGCCGAACCAAAGCAGGGTATCGAACATGTCCTGCCCGTTCCAGCTGTACACCACGTCATCTTCAACACGGGTGAATTTCGGGGCGTAATTGTCCAGGTTATATGCTGTGGTGCCGGTCGCGCGCCAGTACAGCATGCGTTGAATATGCTGCGCGCTGTGGCCACCGATCACGGTGTCCCCCACATAGCGGTTCAGCAGGAAGCCTTCCGTCGCCATTCCGCTTCCCCAATCCACGGTGTTGTACGCTTGGGTCCATTCCGCCCCAGGCGGGCACCAGCTTTGGGCCTGAACGGCCAAGCTGTTCAGCGCGAATGCCCCGAACAGGATCGCGACTTTCTTTCCGTTCATTGTTCCAGTTTTTGATCTTCCAACCGTACGCCATAGGTACTGCGACACGATCACGACGAATGATGATAAGCGTTGTGCGTTGATCGTGGAGGAAAATGTACGAAGAATCCCATCGATCAAGAGAGAACATTCTCCCGACCGATGCTTGGATTCCCGACGCGCGCCCGCTGACGATCGTCAACCGCCGGCCCGCTACTGGCCGCTACCTTGTAGGCCCAATCGGGGACAAGAATGAGCGAACAGGGCGGCGTGCTGGCCAACGGCGGGGTGGGCAGTGTGAAAGGCGACATCCGCACCTTGGAGGATATCCGCTTGCTGGTGGACACCTTCTACGGCCGTGCACGGCTGGATGAACTGGTGGGGCCTGTGTTCAACAACACCATCCGCAACAAGTGGCCCGAGCACTTGGCGAAGCTTTACAACTTCTGGGAAACGGTGTTGCTGGGCGCGCGCAGCTACAGCGGAACGCCCTTTGTGCCCCATTTCCCCTTGCCCATCGACAGCGGACACTTCCAGCGCTGGCTGGAGCTTTTCCATGCCACGCTGGACGACCTGTTCGATGGCCCCAAGGCTGAGGAAGCCAAGCAGCGGTCGGTCATGATGGCCCGCATGTTCCAATTCAAGATCGCTGAATACACACGGGCCGGCGTAACACCTATTCAATGATGGAAACTTTCAATCTCGATCCGGCCCGGAGCATCGGCTCCGTAGTGGCCGAGGATTACCGCATCGCCCCGGTACTCACGCGCCACGGCATCGACTTCTGCTGCAAGGGCGGCCGTTCCGTGCAGGAAGTGTGCGAAAGCCAAGGCATAGACCAAGCCGCACTGGAGCGCGACATCGCTGAGGCCTTGGCACGCAGCGGTGCCGACCAGAAGGACGCACGTGACTGGGCCTTGGATGAACTGGCCGACCACGTGGAAAATGTGCACCACCGCTACGTGGAACAGAGCGGGCCCGTGATCAAGCAGTACCTGGAGAAATTGTGCCGGGTGCACGGCGACCGCCATCCTGAATTGTTCAGCATACAGGAGGAATTCAACACCTGCCTGGGCGCCATGGCCATGCACATGAAGAAGGAGGAGCTGATCCTCTTCCCCTTCGTGCGCAAGCTGGCCCGCAGCGAGCGCGATGGCCAACCGCTGAAGGAGCCGCGCTTCGGCTCGGTGGAAAACCCGGTGCGCGCAATGATGGACGACCACGCCGATGAAGGAGAGCGTTTCGAGCGCATCAAGGAACTGAGCAACGGGTACGCGCTTCCCGCCGATGGTTGCGCGACCTATGCCGCGGCCCTGAAGGCGCTGCAGGAATTCGAGGCCGACCTGCACCGCCATATCCACTTGGAGAACAACATCATGTTCCCCCGGGCCATTGAATTGGAGAAGCAGTTGCCCAAGGCCATGGCCTGAGGCGATGCGGCTGGAAGCGTGATCAAATGGCACCTGCCGTGGCCGGTCAGCGGGCCTTCAGCAGCCAGGCGTGGCTTTGTTCGCCATTGGCGCTGGTCCACAAGTAGCAAACGCAGTCGCCGGGGTGGTCCACCAGCATTTTCACGTCCGGATGCTGGTCGCTGTGGTAGAACAGGTGGATCCGTCCCTTTGCACGATCGAAGTGGGGCGCGGGCAGGTGCTCGGTCCCAGGCACGATGTTCACCAGCACGCTCTTGGCCACGCTGTGCGCCGATGAAGGCGAACCCTTGAAAAGCAGCAGCTCGGGGTGCTTGCGCGAACGCCGGTGCAGGCTTACCACCTCCACCTTGCCGAACGACTTGAGGCCGTTCCCGTTCCCGGGCAGTTGATCGCGAAGGATGGATCCCTGCAGGGGGTCTTTGCTTCTGATCATGGTACACGCGGATGAATTGCAAAGGTGGGGCTTTCGTTCGGAATGGGGCCCCTGAATTTTTCCACGGCCAGTGCATGCCGTGCGGAGGCTGGCCGCTGCACCGATCTTTGCGCCGCCAAAACGCCCATGCCAGCCCGCTTTTCGGCATTTGCCGCACTCTTTTTCGTCAACCTGCTTTACGGGGTGAATTACGTGGTGGCCAAGGACCTGATGCCCCGCGTGATCGACCCCTCGGGCTTCATCCTGTTGCGGGTGGCGGGTGCCAACCTGCTTTTCTGGCCGGTGTGGCTGATCAAGCGCGAAAAGGTGCAGTGGGCCGATGCGAAGCGCCTGTTGCTCTGTGGCATCTCCGGGGTGGCCGTTAACCAGCTCATGTTCTTCCATGGGCTTATGCGCACCTCGCCCGTGCATGCGAGCATCATCATGGTGGCCACGCCCATCCTTGTGCTGGTGCTGAGCGGGCTGCTGATCGGCGAGCACATCACGCGGCCCAAGATGCTGGGCGTGGCCCTGGGCGCAGCCGGGGCGCTGCTGCTCATCGCCGCCGGCGGTGGCACGCGCACAGGGGCTTCCCTGCTCGGCGACCTGTTCATCTTCATCAACGCCAGCTCCTACGCCATCTTCCTGGTGATGGTGAAGCCGCTCATGCGCAAGTATTCCGCGGTGACGGTGATGAGCTGGTGCTTCCTGATCGGCAGCATCATCGTGCTGCCCTTCGGCTACAGCGGCCTGGCCGCCGTGGATTTCGCCGCGCTGCTGCCGTCCGACATCTACGGGCTGCTTTTCGTGGTGGTGATGGTGACCTTCGTGGCGTACCTGCTCAACACCTGGGCGTTGCGCGTGGTGGAGCCGAGCGTGGCGGGCACCTTCATCTACCTGCAACCCGTGCTGGCATTGGCCGCGGCCTGGTACATGGTGCCGGACCAGCCGCTGATCGATGTGCGCCAAGGCATTGCGGCGGTGCTGGTGTTTGCCGGCGTTTGGCTGGTGGGCCGGCGCGAACGCACGCCACTTGCCTGATCGGCAACAGCAGCGCGCCTACATTTGCGGCCCATGTTGCGATCCATGACCGGCTTTGGCCGCGCCGAAGGCGTGGTGGGCGGCAAGAAGATCTCGGTGGAGCTGCGCTCGCTCAACAGCAAGCAGCTCGACCTGCAGATCAAGCTGCCCGCTGCCTGGCGCGAGAAGGAAGCGGACCTGCGCCTGTGGGCCGCCGGGCGCGTGGTGCGCGGCAAGGCCGAGCTTTCCGTGGCGGCCGAGGCAACCGGTACGCAGAAGCGCACCATGTTCCGCGCCGACCTGGCCCGGGCGTACTACAAGGAGCTGGGCACCATGGTCCGCGACATCGACCCCACGGCATCCACCGACCTCATGGGCCTTGTGCTGCGCCTGCCGGATGTTGCGGCCCTGCCCGCCGAGCAGCTGGACCCGGCGGAATGGGAACAGGCCATGGAATTGGTGGAACAGGCCTGGGCGAATTTCGATAGCTTCCGCACCGGCGAGGGCAGCAAGCTGGCCGACGAGCTGAAGTCGCGCACGGCGGCCATACAACAGCTGCTGGCGGAGGTGGACGGCATGGATGCCGAGCGGGTCGGCCGTACGCGCAACAGGATCATGGCCAAGTTGGAGGAGCTGAAAGGCAAGCTGGACATGGACCGCGTTGAGCAGGAGATGGTCTTCTACATCGAAAAGCTGGACGTAAGCGAGGAGAAGATGCGGCTCACCACGCATTGCGAGTATTTTCTGGGAACGATCGACGCGGAGGAGAACCAAGGACGGAAGCTCGGCTTCATCGCCCAGGAAATGGGCCGCGAGATCAACACCTTGGGCAGCAAGGCCAACGATGCGCAGATGCAAAAGCGCGTGGTGATGATGAAGGACGAACTGGAGAAGATCAAGGAGCAAGTGCTCAACGTGCTTTGATCCATGGAGGAACAGGCCCCCGGTAAATGCATCATCGTATCGGCGCCCTCGGGCGCGGGCAAGACCACGATCGTGCGGCATTTGCTGGGACGTGACCTGGGCCTCGATTTTTCCGTGAGCGCCACCAGCCGGCCCAAGCGCGCGTACGAGGAACATGGCCACGACTATTATTTCATCGGTGCGGAGGAGTTCCGCGACCGCATCGGCCGGGGCGAATTCGTGGAATGGGAGGAGGTTTACCCCGGCCGGTTCTACGGCACCTTGCGCAGCGAATTGGAGCGCATCTGGGCCAACGGGCACCATCCGATCTTCGATGTGGACGTGGTGGGCGGCCTGCGGCTGAAGGAGATCTTCGGGCCGCGTGCGCTGTCCATCTTCGTTTCGCCCCCGGCCATTGAGGCGCTGGAACAACGCCTTTTGCTGCGGGGCACGGAAACGCCCGAGACCCTGCGCACCCGCATGGACAAGGCCAGCCACGAGCTCACCTTCAGTCCGAAATATGACCAGGTTTTGATCAACGACAATATGCACCAGGCCTGTGAGGAAGCGTATGCCGCGGTCCGCTCTTTTCTGCTGAAGCCATGAAGATCGGTTGTTTGTTCGGATCCTTCGACCCGCCGCACAACGGGCACGTGCAGTTGGCGGAGTATGTAAGGCAGCACCAGCAATTGGACCAGGTTTGGCTGGTGGTGACACCGCAGAACCCCTTCAAGAAGGACCGCAAGCCGAGCCCGGAAAAACACCGTCTGGCCATGACCCACTTGGCCGTGCACGGGCGTGAAGGGCTGAGCGCGAGCGGCGTTGAGCTGGACCTGCCACAGCCCAACTACACGGTGGACACCATGGCCTTCATGCGCGGGCGATGGCCGCAGCACGAATTTTTCCTGATCATCGGCAGCGATAACCTCGCCGGGCTGCACCAATGGAAGGATGCCCCGGACCTGCTGCGCCATACGCGTGTGCTGGTGTACCCGCGTCCCGGCCTGGAGGAGCACCTTGCGCAGGCCGAATTGCTGTACCACCCATCGGTGACCTTGTTGCCGGATGCGCCGCAGATGCCCGTGTCGTCCACCGGCATACGCGTACGGCTGCGCTCGTGGAAACCGGTGGACGGCCTGCTCGATCCCGCCGTGCTGGCCTACATTCGCCAGAACGGGCTTTACGCGGATTGATCACGCCGGCACCAGGCTGAGGTCCATCAGGCCCGCATGGCGCGCCAAATGGTCCTTCAGCACGGCAAGTCCTCGTTCGTACTGCACCTCGTTCACGATCTGCACATCGCAGCTTTGGCGGTAGGGCAGCAGGTACGCGCGGTAGGCCGGCAGCACGTGGTGCTCCCATTGGTACAGCACATCGGCGCGGGTGTACCCGCGCTCGCGCTGGTCCCGGACCAGCCGCCGGTGCAATTGCACGGCCTCGCTCGCTTCCATGTACACCTTCAGGTCGAAAAGTTCGCGCAGCCCCGCGTGGTGGAACAGGAACAGCCCCTCCACCAGGATCACGGGCGCCGGCTTGATCGCCATCCATTTTTCCTCGGCACCGGCCTGCTCAAAAGTGTATTCCTTGCGGTACACGGCCTCGCCCTGCGCCAGGCAGCGAAGGTCATCGGCCAGAAGGTCCAGGTCCAGGGCGGTGGGCAGGTCGAAATTGAAGCGTCCGTTGGTGTCGCGTTGTTGTGCTTCCAGCGGCAGGTAGTAATCGTCCTGCGATACGATGCAGGCAGTGCCGTGGGGCAAGGCCTCCCGAAGGGCGCGTACGAGGGTTGTTTTCCCCGATCCGCTTCCTCCGGCCACACCAACCAGGTAGGGACGGCCGCGCATCGGGGCGAAAGTAGGGCAAGCCATGGCCAAAAAGCACCGATCGTGGAAAAGATGCCACCGGGGCGCCACGGCCGCAATGCTACGCCGGTGCGGGTTTTCATGGTTTGGCACGCCGTTGGTTCAGTGGCGGGCAAATCCGATCAAAATCCATCCGATCATGAAACCCAATATCGAACGCGCCCGGAAACTTGAAGCCACCGCTACCCGCATGATGATCGCGGGCAACGTTGAACGCTACCTGCACGCATTGCGCCTCCTGTTCACCCTGCGCAACAGGAACACGGCGCTGGTGGCTTGATCCACGTGCATCGGTGCACGGCCCGCATGGTCGATCGTGGCCTTGCGGGCCGTGTTGTTCCCTGGAACGGTACAGGGCAAAAAAAGAAATTGCGCGGCCATGGATCCTTTTCGGTGCCACCGCCGTTGAAGTGCCCATGACGAAGAAGGACAAAATAGCCTTCATCAAGAGCAGCAAGCGCAAGTCGCATGTGTACAACGACCTCGAGCACTGGTCGGACCAACAGCTCGATGAGCTGATCCGCGAGATCGTGCAGGGGCTTGTAAGGGAAAGCGAGTTGATCGCCAACGCTTACATCAACGGGTACCGGTGATGGCTGCGGACGTGCTTCCCTCTTAGTGGGGCTCTAAACGGACAGGTGGAAAGGCCCCGGCATCAACGCCGGGGCCTTCCCACGTTCGGGCTTATCGTTTGCCGCGCTGCGGCATGGCCGGTGGCGGTGCTTTCTTGCGCGTGCCGTTCTCGTACTCCACCCGCGATACCACGTTGCCACGCCCGTCGTATTGGATCATCGGGCCATCCAGCTTGCCGGCCTTGTAGTTCATTTCCTGCACAACACGCCCCCGTTGGTCGTACACGGTGCATTTGCCGTGCGGGGCACCGTTGAGGAAGGATTGCTCGCGCTGCTTCACGCCTTTTTCGTAATAGGTCCACGCGCCTGTGGGCGTGCCCTTCAGGTACATCCCTTCGCTCTCGATCACGCCACGGTCGTTGTATTCCACCCACCGGCCGCTCCTCAGACCGTCCGAAAAACTGCCTTCCTCCTTCAAGCGCCCGTTCTCGTACCAGTTCTTCCAAGGGCCATTCTTCGCATTGTTCTTCCAGGTGGCCATGTAGCGCTCCTTTCCATTGGGGAGCCAGCCCTGCCAGATCCCGTCCATCTGGCCCTTCTTGTAGCCGCCCTTGTCCTGCTGCCGGCCATTCTCGTACCAGCTGTTCCACAGGCCTTCCTCCTTGCCGTTCACGTATTGGCCTTCCTGCAATTTTCCGCCGCTCTCGAACCACGTGGTCCACGTACCGGTCTTTTCGCCATTGCTGTAGCTGCCCTTGCGCCAGGTTTGGCCACCGGGGTAGTAGTACAGCCATTCACCTTCTTCCTTGCCCGCCCTGAACAGGCCCAGCGAGCTGAGCTGGCCGTTGGGGTGCCAGTATTTCCACAGGCCGTCCTGCTCCCCGGCCTTGAAATGCCCGAGCATGTCCTGCCCGCCTTCCGCGGTGTACCAGGTCCAGGTGCTGTCCTTCAGCCCGGCGGTGTAGTACCCCGTGGTTTTGGCCTTTCCGGAAGGGTAGTAGCTGGTGAAGGGCCCGTCCTGCTTTCCCTTGGCCCATGTTTCCGTCAACTCGATGGTGCTGTTGGAGTGCCAATACGTCCATTCGCCATCGCGGACACCGGCGCGCCACTGGCCCCTTGCCTTCAAGTTGCCGGCCGGCCAATAGTCGCGCTGCTCCCCATTCAGCACACCCATGCGGTAATGGGCCACCGAGGCCGTGTCGCCGGAGGCCAGGAAGGTGTACACCACGCCTTCGCCCTTTTGCAAGGTTTGGCGTCCATCGGCCGTCCAGGCATCCATGCCCAGGCAAATGTCCTTGTCGCATTGCTCCACCAGCATCTTCTTCCCATCGGGGTGGTAATAGGTCCAGGTGCCCTGTTTTTTCCCCGCCGCATACTGGCCTTGTTCCATGGGCTGGCCGTTGCGGTAGAAGCTTTGCATGGTGCTGTCGGGTTCGCCCTTGCGGATCCAGCCATCGTGGCGCACTTGCCCGTTGTCGTAGTAGATCACCACGTGCCCGTCGCGTTGCCCGCTCTTGAAATCGGCCTGTTCCACCAACCGGCCTTCACGGTCCCAGAATTTCCATTCGCCCCATTCGCGGCCGTTCACCATCACGCCCTCGCTTTTCTTCACGGTCTTCAGGCTGTCCCAATGGTCGGTGTAGGTGAGCACGGTTTGGGCCTGGCCGGCTGTGGCCATGGTGGCCAGGATGAAAAGCAGGCCGTACGCCGCGAATAGCGCATGGGTACGTGCACGGAGGTGGAGCATGTGGCCAAAAATAGGGGCGGGAAACCGGCTAACGCCGAAAGCGGAGCTGTGGTGTGCGGGTGGCGCTCAGGCAGTTGCCCATCTTTTTTCACCACCTTCGCGTAGAAGTTGCGCAGCATGAGGTTGGTCCGTCTGTTCCCGCGCAAGCTGCGCGTGCTTGGAGCGCTGGTTTCGCTGGTGCTTTTGCTGGCGGGCTGGTCCACGGCCACCACGCCGGTAAAGGGCCCGCACAGCCGCTTGGAGCTGGCGTTCATGCGCGATCAGATCTCCGGCCTCGAAGTGCAGTTCGGCACCTACTTCGTTACCGCTGGCCGCTGCGCGGGCTGCCACGGGCACGATCCCATGGGCGTGGCCATGCTGGCGGGCGATGGGGAGGATGTGAACGTGGTGGACGATTGGCGCAGCACCATGATGGCCAACAGCGCCCGTGATCCCTTCTTCCTGGCCAAAATGCAGCACGAGGGACTGGTGAACCCGGCGATCAAGGAACAGATCGAGCATGGCTGCCTGAAATGCCATGCCCCCTTGGCGGTGTTCGAGCAGCAGATGCTGGGCAACCCGCCCTTCACCATGGCCCATTTGGACACGAGCGTGATGGCGCAGGACGGCGTTTCGTGCCTGGCCTGCCACATGCAGAATCCGGCATCGGGCGGCCACGTGTTCGGCGGCAACCTTGTTTTCGACAGCGCCCGCGTGTGGGGCCCGTACACACAGGAGCAGATCAATCCGGCCATCATGCAGTATTTCGTGAATTACACGCCGGACCAAGGTTCCAACATCCTCGATGGCAGTGTTTGCGCCGGTTGCCACACGGCCATCAACCAGCCGGTGGACCTGCAGGGCGTGCCCACGGGCACATCGTTCTACGAGCAAACCGTATGGCAGGAATACAAGAACTCGGTGTTCTACGGAACCGAGCAGAATTGCCGCAGCTGCCACATGCCGCGCATACAGGACTCTGTGAAGCTGGCCTCGGAGTACATATTCCTGCCCGGACAGTCGCCCTTCGGCAAGCACCACCTTACCGGCGGGGGCACCTTTATGCTGAAGATGATGAAGGAGCACGCGCAGGCCTTGGGCGTGCCCGCCACCGATGCCCAATTCGACAGCACCATTGCCCGCAGCACGGCGCACTTGCGCAATTCGGTGGACCTGCAATTGCAGGTGGACGGGCCCGTGCAGGACACGCTGGCCGTGCAGGTGGCGCTCACCAACCTTACCGGCCATAAGTTCCCCAGCGGCTTCCCCAACCGGCGAGCCTTTGTGCAGTTGGTGGCGCTGAAGGCCGATGGCGATACCTTGTTCAGCAGCGGCACTTGGGATGGCACGTACGAGGTGGTGGGCCATGATCCCAGCTATGAGCCGCATTACCAAACCATCAACCGGCCGGACCAGGTGCAGATCTACGAAATGGTGATGGGCGAC
>JBIQMI010000013.1:2537-25881 GCA_044463585.1 Cryomorphaceae bacterium | reverse complement strand
TATGTGAGCCAGCAGCAGATCAAGCAAGCGGGCCTGAAGACGGGCGACACGGTGCACGGGCATGTGCGCGCCCCCCGCGACCAGGACAAATATTTCGTGCTGGTGAAGGTGGAAAGTATCAACGGGCGCAGCCCGGAATGGGCCCGCGACCGTGTGCCGTTCAAATTCCTCACGCCGCTTTTCCCCGACGAAAAATTCGACCTCACCACCAAGGGCGGCAACCTCAGCACCCGCGTGCTCGACCTCTTCGCCCCCATCGGCAAAGGCCAGCGCGGCCTGATCGTGGCCCAACCGAAAACAGGCAAGACCATATTGCTGAAAGACGTGGCCAACGCCATTGCGGCCAACCACCCCGAGGTTTACCTGATCGTGCTGCTGATCGACGAGCGGCCCGAGGAGGTGACCGACATGCAGCGCAGCGTGAAGGCCGAAGTGATCGCCAGCACCTTCGATGAACCCGCCAGCCGGCACGTGGCCGTGGCCAGCATGGTGCTCGAAAAGGCCAAGTGCCTAACGGAATGCGGCCACGATGTGGTGATCCTGCTCGACTCCATCACCCGCCTGGCGCGTGCCTACAACACCGTGCAGCCCGCCAGCGGAAAGATCCTCTCGGGCGGTGTGGATGCCAATGCCCTGCAAAAGCCCAAGCGCTTCTTTGGGGCGGCGCGCAAGATCGAGAATGGCGGATCGCTCACCATCCTCGCCACGGCGCTGACCGAAACGGGCAGCAAGATGGACGAGGTGATCTTTGAGGAATTCAAGGGCACCGGAAACATGGAACTGCAGCTCGACCGCAAGATCAGCAACCGCAGGATCTTCCCGGCCATCGACATCCTCACCAGCGGTACCCGCCGCGACGACCTGCTGCACCACAAGGACGTGCTGCAGCGCACTTGGATCCTGCGCAAGCACTTGGCCGACATGACGCCCGTGGAGGCCATGGAATTCATCAAAACGCGCATGGAGGGCACGCGCAGCAACGAGGAGTTCCTCGTTTCCATGAACGGTTGACATGTCCGGATTGCGGGCCACGCTGCTGATCGTCCTGGGCGCGATCGTGCTGCGCTCCGCGCTATTCTATGCGGGTGTGCACATCGCCCCGTTCGATCTGGTGCCCCTGCACCTGTTCCTGATCGTGCTGGCCGTGTTCTTCAGCGGCCATTTCCTGCTCAACCGCGATCCCTCGCGCGGTTTCGGCGAACTGATGCGCGCCGGTTTCCAGTCCGTGTTCGTGTACGCCACGCTCATCGCCCTGTTCTCCTGGTTCTTCTACCGTTTCATGGACAACACCGCGTTCAGCACGTACAACGCGCGCTTGGTGCAGGGTTTTGTGGCGCAGGGCTACGGGGAGCAGGAGGCAACGGAGAAAGTGAGCGCCCTCTACAACGCCACCAGCTACGCCGCACTTACGTTCTTCTGCTGCTTCCTGGCCGGCAGTTTCAATGCCTTGGCGTTCGCAGCGCTGCACCACAAGGTGCTCCGCCGTTTCAGGACACGCCGTCAGGCCAGGTAGGCCTCGGCCATGGCCGTAAGGTCCATGCCGCCGAAGTTGCCGCTGCTCATCAGCAACAGCACACCGTCGCCATTGTGCGTGCGCACCGCGCCCATCAGCCCAATGGGCGAGGTGAGCACCTTCAGGTCATTGCGCTTGAAGGCCGCACGGATCCGTTCCGGGGGCACAGGGGGCAAGCGTTTCAGCTGCACCGCGTGCGGGTCGTAGAACACGATCGCATCATCGGCCCCGTCCAGGCAGCCCGCGTACTGGTCGATGAAACTGTCGCTCAGGCTGCTGAAGGTGTGCAGTTCCATGCAGGCCGTTAACCGCCTGCCAGGGAACTGCTCGCGCACGGCCTCCACGGTGGCCTTCAGCTTGCTGGGCGAATGGGCGAAATCCTTGAACACCGCGCGGCCGTTGGTGGCCGCCAACTTTTCCAAGCGCCGCGCAGCCCCGGTGAAGCTCGTGATCGACGCATAAAACTCCTTCTGCCCAATGCCCAGTTGGTGGCACACATGGCGCGCCCCTTCAAGGTTCATCAGGTTGTGCCGCCCGAAGATCTTCAGGGGCACTTCACCATCAGGGGTCACCAAGTAGGTGGTGCCATCGCGGATCACGTGCGGGGGCACGCCGTAGGGCACTTGGGCAACGTCCGTGCGGCCGGCGTGCTTCTGCGCCAGTCGCACCACCTCTGGGTCTTCCTTGCAGTACACCAGTTTGCCGCCGGCACCGATCAAGCCGATGAACTTGTCGAATTGCTCCACGTAGTTCGCGTAAGTCTTGAACACGTTCACATGGTCCCAGGCGATCCCGCTCACCAGCGCAATGTCCGGGTGGTACAGGTGGAATTTCGGGACCGGCTCCAGCGTGGAGGCCAGGTATTCATCGCCCTCAATGATGGCCACGGTGCTTTTATCGTTCAGCCGCACCATGCAATCGAAGCCGTCCAGCTGCGCGCCCACCAGGTAGTCGAACTCCGTGCCGGCGGCGCGCAGCACGTGTATGATCATGGAGGTGATGGTGGTTTTCCCGTGGCTGCCGCCGATCACCACGCGCGTTTTCCTGCGGGTCTGTTCATGAAAATACGCGGGATAGCTGTAAACGGGAATGCCCAGCTCCTGGGCGCGTTCCAGCTCGGGGTTGTCGGCACGCGCATGCATGCCCAAGATCACCGCGTCCAATTCCGGGGTGATCACCTCGGGGTGCCAGCCCATTTGATCAGGCAGCAGACCAAGGTTGAAGAGCCGTGTGCGGCTGGGTTCGAAGATCTCGTCGTCGCTGCCGCTCACCTCAATGCCCTGCTGCTGCAAGGCGATGGCCAGATTGTGCATGGCACTGCCGCCGATGGCGATGAAATGGACCCGTTTCATGGTGCGCCAAAGGTGGCGCATATTGGCAATTTGCCGATCGCCGGTCCGCCCATTTGCCAATTCCTGAAGGCGCTTGGTGCGGGTTACCTTTGCGGAACGCATGCGCACCTTCAATATTCCCGCCCATTACCGTTCGGAATTGATCGGACGGGTGAAGGCGTTCCAAAAGGCGAAGGACCCCAAGAAGCGGGACTTCACCCCCACCCTGCTCGACCTTGGCCCGGTACGTTTCATCCTCGCACGCCATTTCGGCTTTTGCTATGGCGTGCAGAATGCGATCGAGATCAGCTACAAGGCGCTGGAGGAAAACCCCGGGAAACGGATCTTCCTGCTCAGCCAAATGATCCACAACCCCGAGGTGAACGAGGACCTTGAAGGAAGGGGGCTCCGCTTTATCCAGGACACCCACGGCCGCATGCTGATGGACTGGAATGAATTGCGCGGCGACGACATCGTGATCATTCCGGCGTTCGGCACCACGGTGGAAACCGCCGAGCGCCTGCGCACGCTGGGCATCGATCCGCTGAAGCACAACACCACCTGCCCCTTTGTGGAGAAGGTGTGGAAGCGCAGCGCCGAGCTGGGCTCCAACCAGCACACGGTGGTGATCCACGGCAAGGCCGCGCATGAGGAGACCCGCGCCACCTTCAGCCACACGGCACAAGGCTCGCACGCGGTGATCGTGCGCGACATGGCCGAGACCGTGGAACTGGGACGGATCATCCTGGGCGAAGTTCCCTTGGAGCGCTTCGCAGAATTGTTCGGAACGCGCTGCACGCCCGGCTTCGATCCCCTACAGCACCTGCAGCGGGTGGGCGTGGTGAACCAGACCACCATGCTGGCCACGGAAACCCAGGCCATCGCCGACCACCTGAAGGGCGTGATGGAGAAGAAGTACGGCGCCGCCAACGTGAAGGAGCATTTCGCCGACACGCGCGACACCCTTTGCTACGCCACGAACGACAACCAGGAAGCCACCGAGCAATTGCTGAAGCAGGATGCCGACCTGGCGTTGGTAGTGGGCGGCTACAACAGCAGCAACACCAGCCACATCGTGGAAATGCTGGAGGCGAAGTTCCCCACCTACTTCATCAACGGCGACAAGGAATTGAAGGACCCCGGGCTGATCGAGCATTTCAATTATCCTGCCCAGCGGCTGGAGCATACGCGCGATTGGCTGCCCGCGGAACGGCCCGTCACCATCGTGCTCACCAGCGGCGCCAGTTGCCCGGACACGTTGCTGGACCGTGTGATGCTGAAGGTGCTTTCATTCGTGGACGGCGCCAAAAACCCGGAGGCCGTGGTTTCGGCGTTGCAGGTGGAATGAGGCACGAAAGGTGAACGAATAGCGGGCGGTCCATGCGATCCCAACGCCGGAACATCAATCGACCAGTCCTTGCGCATTTTCTTCCCCTCGCCATCTTCATTGCAGGTTGCGCAAGCACCGCCGCGCAGGAACGATCGGCGGCCAAACTGGAATCTTCGCGCTTATTCGATGAGGCGGAAGTGTTGCATGCGAAAGGGCGGTCCAGTGTGGCCCTCGACCGGTACAAGCAGGCCTTTCAACTTGACCCATGGGCGTTCCACAGGTATTTGGAAGCTTACCATGTTGCCTTGGAATTAGCGGACAGTGCGCAGGCCAGCCAGTTTCTTCGCGCAGGGACAAGGCACGGGCTGAAGCTGGAATGGTTCACTGATGAACCTGGCTTAATGGATTTCTTGGCCAGTCCTGCCGCTGCGGACCTGAACGCACACCGGAAGGAGGATGAAAACGCCTTCGGCTCATTCGCTGACAGCTCTTTCATCAAAGTGCTGGATTCGCTTCTGATCGAAGATCAACGCTACCGGATGGACACGTTCGATAAAGCGAGGATGGTGCAGGTGGATTCCATGAATTTCGAGTTCCTCATCCACTATTTCCAGAAGAACGGCTTCCCTGATACATGGCGACTTGGCCATGCTATAAGCGACCTGGATGTCCTGCTTTGGCACCATCGGGGCGAGGAATATCCTGATGGTGCACAATGGCAAAGGGTGCTACCGTTCATCCGGAAGGCCATGGCCGAAGGCAATCTTCCGCCAGCATTTTTAACCCGTTACGACGACTATTCAGACCACTTGGCCGGGAGGCCCATGCGCTATGGGGCATTGTTGAACCTCTTTTCCTCTTCCCCGGAGGAATTGCTATTCATCAGCAAGACCCAATTGAACAGGAACCGGGCTGCTGTCGGTTGGTGCCCAATAGAAGATGCGGCTTTCCTGGCCGGGGTCGATCTGGCGCGGGCACATTTCGCACCCTGACTGCCTAGGCTTCCTCCTTTTCCCCGATGGCCTTGGCCACATGGCCAAGCGCCAGTTCCAATTGTTCCTCCGCGGTAATGTCGCTGTTGTCGATTACAATGGCATCGGCGGCCTTGTGCAGCGGATCGGCCTCGCGCGTGGTGTCGTCATGGTCGCGCTGCCGGATGTTCTTCAGCACGTCCGCATATTCCACGTCCACGCCCTTGCCGATCAGTTCGAGGTACCTGCGCGTGGCGCGCACTTCGGGGCGGGCCGTCATGTAGAATTTCACCTTGGCGCCGGGGAATACCACGGTGCCGATGTCGCGTCCGTCCATCACCACACCGCCATCGCAGCCCAGTTGCTGCTGCAATTGCACCAGCTTGGCGCGCACCTCGGGCACGGGGCTCACCAGCGTAACGTGGTTGCTCACTTCCATGCCGCGGATCAGGTGCTCCACGTTGCGGCCGTTCAGGAAGGTGGCGCTGCGCTGCAGTTCGTCGTCGTGCCGGAAGGCGATGCTCAGCTTGTGCAGCACGGCCAGCAGCCCTTCCTTGTCCAAGGTGCCGTCGTTCTTCACCAGGCCGTTCTCCAGCACGTACAGCGCCACGGCGCGGTACATGGCACCGCTGTCGATGTAGGTGTAGCCCAGTTCATGGGCCAATTGCTTGGCCAAGGTGCTTTTGCCGCAACTGCTGAATCCGTCTATGGCGATATTGACCTTGGGCATGGCTCGGCGGGCTAAAATACGGCGGCCCTCCTGGTACCCGCTACGGTCAATCGTGCGCGGGCGCTTCCACCGGCCGTTTCAGTTCGGCAAAGCGCATGGCCAAGGTGATGGTGTTGCTGGCACCGGCCGGGTTGAATTGCGCGTAGCTGTAGCTGACGTGGATGCGGCTCACGCGCAACCCGATGCCCATGCTCACCCCGCTCAGGCCCGGCTTGGCATCCATGGCCAATTCCTTGCGGCGGCGGTAATTGTAGCCGAAGCGCAGCATGAAGTTGGGGCTGAGCAGGATCTCGGCATTGGGCACGATGTGCAGCATGGCCTTGTCCACCTTGGTCACTTTTTTCACGATCACCTCGCCCGTGGTGGGGTCGATCTGGCGGTTGAGCATGGGATCGTTGTAGGTGAGGTCCCCTTGCTGCAGGTTGTCCAGCGAAAGGCCCAGCCTGAAGGGCGCATGCCTGAACTTGTACGTGCTGGCCAGTTGCACTTGGAACGGAAGTTTTTCCGACTGGCCGGTGAAGCTGCTGCTGACGAAGCCGATGTTGCGCAGGGTGGCGGCGACGGTGAGGCCAAGGGCCTTTTTCACGAACACGCCGCCCACGTCGGCGGCCCAGCCGGTGGCGTTGTAGGCATCGAGGTGCGAGGTGATGAACTTCACGTTGGCCCCGATGCTGAACACGCTGTCGATGGCGCGGCCGGCACCCACCTGCACCACGTATTCCCCCGCCCTGAAATTGCCTTGCTCCTGCCCGGTTTCATCGCGCCGGGTGAAGCTGCCGTAATCCACGTACTGCACGCTGCCGGCCAAGGTGATCCGGCTGCTGTCCAAATAATGCCCGTACGCCGCGTAGCCGATGTTGATGCCGTCCACGTAGGGCAGGTAGCTGAGCGATACCTGCTTGGCCATTTCGGCGTGCAGCAGCGCGGGGTTGAAGAGGCCCAGGTTGAGGTCGTTGTCGTACACGGCCACGGGCGAGCCGCCAAGGCTGGAAATGCGCGCCGAGCTGGGGATGTCCAGCACGCGGAAAGTGGCTTGGCCGCCGAGCTGGGCCCAAAGGGCCGCGCCGATCAGCGTAAAAACACCCGTGGCGCACAAGCGTAGGCGACTTTGCATGGCAGTTGGTCTGGCGCGGAAGGAACGCAAGATAGCGCCCGGTATTATTGGGAAGGAGGAATGTGGGTACCGTGCCCGGCGTGTTGGCCCCACAGCAACGAGCCATCGCCGTAGCTGAGGAACCGGTAGCCGTGCCCGAGGGCGTGGGCGTAAACATCGCGCCAACGCGGGCCGATCAATGCCCCCACCAAAAGCAAAAGGGTGCTGCGCGGTTGGTGGAAATTGGTGACCAGCGCATCGCAGAGCTTGAAGCGGTAGCCCGGCGCAATGAGCAGCCGCGTATGCCCCGTGATCGCCGCCTTGCCGTGCTTTTCCATCCAGCCCAGGGCAGCCTGCAAAGCGTCCACGGCGGACGGTGCTGCCGCTCCCCCGTACGGGCGCCATTGTTCGATGTCCATTTCCTGTGGATCGCCGCCCTTCCACACTTCCGCGCCGAACCAGTACAAGCTTTCCACCGAGCGCATGGCCGTGGTGCCCACTGGAATGACGGGCCCCCTGCCCTGTTGCCGCAGCAACTGCTCCACCGCTTGCCGCGGCAGATGCACTTCCTCGCTGTGCATGGCATGGCCGTCCATGGTGGCCGACTTTACCGGCAGGAAGGTGCCCGCGCCCACATGCAGGGTGATGCGTGCGGTTGAAACACCCTGCGCGGCCATGGCTTGCAGCACTTCCGGCGTAAAGTGCAGGCTGGCGGTGGGTGCAGCCACCGAGCCGGGGTGCTCCGCGAAGACCGTGTTGTACCGCTGGCCGTCGGCGGGGCCCGCCGCGCGGCGCATGTAGGGCGGCAACGGCATCCGGCCGAAATGGTCCAGCTGCTCAAGGAAGCTGTCCTCGCCGCCCCAGGTGAACCGTACCAAATGCTCACCGTCGTTCTGCGCCTCCCGCAGTATGGACAGCCGTTGACCGTCCTTCTCCAGCGTGAGCTCCTCTCCTTTCCAGCGCTTGGCATTGCCCAGCATGCACCACCATTGGCTGCTGCCGCGATCGGTGAGGGCAAGCTCGATGGGCCGGCCATCGCTTGGCTTCAGCAGCATGCATTCGATCTGTGCGCCAGTGGCCCGGTGGAAGACCAGCCGCGCATGCACCACCCGTGTGTCGTTCAGCACCAATAGGCTGTTCGGCGGCAGTTCACCGGGCAGCTCGCGGAACAGGCGGTCGGTGATTTCCCCTCCGCGGTACACCAGCAGCTTGGACCGGTCGCGCTGCGCCAACGGGTGCTTGGCGATCCGGTCTTCCGGCAGCTCGTAGTCCAGTTCGTCGATCGCCAGTTGGCGCGGGTCCGTTCCCGGCTGTTCCATGCTAAATGCCCAGTTCGATCTGCACCATGCCGCCCCAGCTGTTGCCAGCATAACGCTGGAAGAGCTTGCCGTCCACGGCCTGGTGCACGGCGGCGCACTGGAGTTTTACGCGGTGCCCGTTCAGGTAGAGGTTATAGCCCAGCAGGGCCTCGTCCATGTCGTGGTATTGCGCGCGGGCCTCGCCCTCGGGGCGCACGAGGGAGTATCGCAGGACCAATTGCGATCGCCTGCTGATCATTTTGCCCAGTTCGCTGGTGCCGCCCCAGCCGGAGTTGGCTTGTCCCGCGCCCGGCGCCGATGCATTGGGCAGCCATCGCTGGAAGTAATCATTCGACCAGCTGAGGCCGCGGTATTTGAAGATCGCGTCGGCGTACAAGGTGGCAATGTCGTGCATGGCCCCATCGGTGAAGTACGGTCCCTGCTGGCCGCGCGTGCGCCGGGCCTTTTGGTTGAGGCTGAAGGCCGCCGCCAAGGCCAGTTTGGGCGTTTGTTCCCGAGCGAGGTCACCTTCGCTGTAGGCCCCATTGTCCACAAAGGCACCCAAGGGGCTCCACTCTGCTCGGCCGGTGTAGCACAGCCCGCGGTTGCCCGGCTGCGCGGCCCGGCCCTCGCCTTGGCTAACGGACGCCCAAAAGTCGAACTGGCCGTGCCCTGCGGGCACCCGCTGCTCGATCACCGCGCCAATATCGCGGTCGATGGTAAAGGCCTTGTTGGCCAACGGCCGCTCGGGCAGTTCGAGCAGGCCGGAGGAGGTGATGGATTGCCTGCCGCCGGGCTGCTTGCCCTCGCCAATGCCGATGCGGGTAAGGTTGAACAGCCGGTAGTACACCATCACGTCCAACAGCGGGCTGGGGTGGCCCAGTCCATCGCCGATGTCCATGTCCCCGTTCGCCAGGCCGAATTGCAGCTTGTACTCCAACCGCGGGTCCACCACGTGGCCCTCAAGTTTCAACCGCAGGCGGCGCACCATGAATTCATAGGTTTCCATGGACCTTTCAGACAGGTCGTGGTGCAGTACGGCCACGCGGTCCTGCATCCTGAACTTGAACACGGCGGTGTATGCCGAATCGCGCAGCAACGTTATGCCTTCCACCTTTTTCACCGGCGGTTGCCCCACCTGGGCCAGCATACCCGCAGCGGGCAGGGCCAACAGGCTGATCGTGAACAGTGGCTTGATCATCCGGCGCGGCCACAAAGGTGCACCAGCGCGTTGATCAGGCCACAACCAACGGATGTTGCACTTTCTCCTTAAGCAAAGCGTGCTTCACCACATCGATCATGCGCACCACGTAGTGGAACCGCATGCCGCGGAGGTAGCGCGCATCGATCACCTCGATGTCCTTGCGGTTGTCCTCGCTGAGGATGATCTCCTTGATGCCCGCCCGCTTGGCGGCCAGGATCTTCTCCTTGATGCCGCCCACGGGCAGCACCTTGCCGCGCAGGGTGATCTCGCCCGTCATGGCCACGTACTTGCGCACCTTTTGCTGGGTGAATGCGCTGGCGATGCTGGTGAGCATGGCGATGCCGGCCGAAGGGCCATCCTTGGGCGTGGCGCCTTCCGGAACGTGCACGTGCACGTTCCAGCGCTTGAACACTTCCTGCTCCAGCCCGATGATGTCGCTGTGGGGCTTCAGGTATTCCAGCGCGATCATGGCGCTCTCCTTCATCACATCGCCCAGGTTGCCCGTGAGCGTGAGTTTGCCTTCGCCCTTGGTGATGCTCGTTTCCAGGAAAAGGATGTCCCCGCCGGTAGGTGTCCAGGCCAGCCCCGTCACCACGCCGGCCACATCGTTGCCCTGGTATTTGTCGCGTGCATGGCTCGGGCCGTAGATCTTCACCAGGTCCTCTTCCTTCAGCGTTACGTTGTACTTCTCCTTCAGCGCGATCTGCTTGGCGCGGTAGCGCACCAGTTTGGCAATGCGCTTTTCCAGCGTGCGCACCCCGCTTTCATCGGTGTAGTTCTCGATGATGGCCTCCAGCACGCCATCGGCCAAGGCGAATTGCTTGGGCTTGATGCCGGAGTCCTTCAGTTGCTTGGGCAGCAGGTGGCGCAAGGCGATCTGCACCTTCTCCTCCAGCGTGTAGCCGTTCACCTCAATGATCTCCATGCGGTCGCGCAGGGCGGGATGGATGGGGCTGAGGGAATTGGCCGTGGCCACGAACATCACCTTGCTCAGGTCATATTCCATCTCCACGTAGTTGTCATAGAAGGCGTGGTTCTGCTCCGGGTCCAGCACTTCCAGCAGGGCGCTGGCGGGGTCGCCATGGAAGTCCTTGCCCACTTTGTCGATCTCGTCCAGAACGAACAGCGGGTTGCTGGTGCCGGCCTTCTTCAGGCTTTGCATCAACCGGCCGGGCATGGCACCGATGTACGTCTTGCGGTGCCCGCGTATCTCGGCCTCGTCGTGCAGGCCGCCCAGGCTCATGCGCACGTACTTGCGGCCCAAGGCCTCTGCCATGCTCTTGCCAAGGCTGGTCTTGCCCACGCCCGGCGGGCCGTACAGGCAAATGATCGGCGCCTTCATGTCGCCTTTCAGCTTCAGTACGGCCAAGTGCTCGATCAGGCGCTCCTTCACTTTTTCAAGCCCGAAATGATCGCGGTCCAGGATCTTCTGCGCATTCTGCAGGTCGAATTTGTCCTTGGAGTATTCGCCCCAAGGCAGTTCCAGCAGCAGTTGCACGTAGTTGTACTGCACGCTGAATTCCGCCCCGGCGGGGTTCATGCGCTGCAGTTTCAGCAGTTCCTTGTTGAAGTGCTCCCCTACCTTTTCGGTCCACTTCTTCTTGGCGGCTTCTCCGCGCATTTCCTCGATCTCCTGCTCGATCGGGTTGCCGCCCAGCTCGTCCTGTATGGTCTTGATCTGCTGGTGCAGGAAGTACTCGCGCTGCTGCTTGTCCACTTCGGTGCGCACCTTGTTCTGGATCTCGTTCTTCATCTCCAGCATCTGCAGCTCCTTGGTAAGGTGCGCCAGCAGCAGGTTGGCCCTTTCGCGCAGGTCGGCCACCTCCAGCATGCGCTGCTTTTCGGCCACCTCGGCGTTCATGTTGCTGCTGATGAAGTTGACCAGGAAGCTGGGGCTGTCGATGTTCTTGATCGCGAAGCTGGCCTCGGTGGGAATGTGCGGGCTGGCCTTGATGATGTTGGTGGCCAGGTCCTTCAACGAGCTCACCAGGGCATCGAACTGCTTGTCGCCGCGCTCGGGCCGCGATTCGGTGAATTCCTTCACCTTGGCCTTGAAGTACGGGTCGGTCTGCACCATCTCCAGCATTTCAAAGCGCTTCTTGCCCTGGATCACAGCGGTGGTGCTGCCGTCGGGCATGCGCAACATGCGGATGATGGTGGCGATGGTGCCCACCTTGTTCAAGTCCTCGGCATTGGGCTCCTCGATGTCGGAGTCCTTCTGGCTGACCACGCCCAGCGTGCGGTTGCCGCGGTAAACATCCTGGATCAGCCGGATGCTGCGGTCGCGGCCCACGGTAATGGGGATCACTACGCCGGGGAACAATACCGTATTGCGCAGCGGCAGTATCGGCAGTTCGGCCGGGGTTTGCTCGGCATTCATCTGCTCTTCATCCTCGGCCGTGATCAACGGGATCAATTCCGTTTCGTTGTCGATCATCTCCGAGGAAAACAGTGCGCCGTCGCTCATCAAAATGTCACTCATTCAAAGGGTGCCAATGTGTCGGGTTAAATGGGTAACGGATCGGACCGCTACATCAAATTCCAATAGGACGGGCCATAGGGCAAGCTCCATGCCGTGCCAGGTGGCCTGCTGCTCTGTCAGTTTCCCTTGCGCTCCGTCAGGGGGTGAAGGTGCTCCAAAATTCGCTTGTCGGCAACGGTGAGCGGCACATTTCTGCGTGCCATCACGCGCTGGCAGGTCTCCAGTGCCTTGTCCAACGCGTACCAACCCTCACTGCCCCAACTGAATGCGGGAATATGCTTGGGCGGGAAACCGCTTCCGAAAATGTTGGCGCACACGCCCGCCACGGTGCCGGTGTTGAACATGGTGTTGATGCTGCACTTGGCATGGTCCCCCATTACCAGCCCCAGAAATTGCTGTCCAGTGGGCACCAGCGCCAGGTCTGCGTAGCTCCACATGCGCACCTCGCCGTATGTGTTCTTCAGGTTGCTCGTGTTGGTGTCGGCGCCCAGGTTGCACCATTCGCCCAGCACGCTGTTGCCCAGGAAACCATCGTGGCCCTTGTTGCTGTAGCCCATGATCACGCTGTTGTTCACCTCGCCGCCCACGCGGCAGGCCGGCCCGAAGCTGCATGGCCCGTACACCTTGCTGCCCATTTTCAATTGCGAGCCCTCCCCCAGGGCGAACGGGCCGCGCACCATGCAGCCTTCCATCACCTCGGCATGTGCGCCGATCCAGATGGGACCGTTGAGCGTGTTGAGCACCGAGGCCTCCACGCGGGCACCGGGTTCGAGGAAGATGAGGCGTACATCGCCGATCACCGTGTTGGTGGGACTAAGCACGGCGCTTTGCCGGCCCTCCGCCACCAAGGCCAGGTCGTAAGTGATGGCCTTGGCGCAATACTGGAAAAGATGCCAAGGCCGTTCGATCAGGTACACCTCTTCCGTGAATTCTTTTTGGGCCAGGTAATCGGGCGGCTGCAGCCAATCCATTTCGGTGGCGCGCACGGTGCCCTCCAGGCAAAAGGCCAGCGGCTTGGCCTCATGCAGCAACACCTGCCCCGGCTCAAGGTCGAGCACGGCCGCGGCAAGGGCGGGGTTGGGCAACAAGCCGCCGTGCACCTCCAGCACCCGGCCCGATTCCACGCCGGGGAACTTATCGCGCAGGTATTCCTCGGTATGGAAACCCACCTGCATCCCGGTCAATCTGTGCCACGCTTCCGCCAAGGTGAAGATGCCCGGACGCAGCGCGCCCACGGGCCGCGTGGCGGTCAACGGCAGCAAGTGCCGGTGCAGCCCGGCATCGGAGAGAAGGATGGCCATTTCCGTGCGCCGCGATTAGGTGATGCGGCAGGTGCGAAGATCGCAACGCTTTGCCGGAGCGGCCTTCATTCTTTGCGAAATGTGCAGGGCAAGGAAGGCGGCATTCCAGGGGTAAGGGCATTCGGCACACCGGCCTGCGAACCAGCCCGCATAGTTGATGTGCGCTGAAGTTCCCTTCAGCAGTGCACGGTTCCGGCATCGAGCGGTCCGTCCGCCTCGCCTTTAGGCCAGGCCGAACAACATGCAGCCCCAATAGGCCAGGGCGGCCAGCACGGCACTAACGGGAATGGTGATGATCCAAGCCCATAACAGGCTGATGGTAACGCCCCAGCGCACCGCGCTCAACCGCTTGGTGGCCCCAACACCCATGATCGAACCGGTGATGGTGTGCGTGGTGCTCACCGGTATGCCCATCTGCTCTGTCAGGTACAGCGTAAGCGCCCCCCCCGTTTCGGCGCATACCCCTTCTATGGGGGTCACTTTGGTGATCCGCGTGCCCATGGTCTTGATGATCTTCCAGCCGCCGCTGAGCGTGCCCAGGGCGATCATGGTGTAACAGGCCAGGGGCACCCAATCGGGCATGTCCTTGAAATCGGAGATGTTGCCGTTTGCGATCAGGGCGGCCGCTATGATGCCCATGACCTTTTGCGCATCGTTGCCGCCGTGGCCCAAACTGATGGCCGCCGAGCTGGCCAATTGCAGCTTCTTGAACATGCGCGCCATGCTGAAGGCGGTCGGGGTCTTCACCTTTTCGACATAGATGTACGCGCCGACAAGGATGGCGAACAGGAGCATGATGCCCCAGCGGATCATGCTGTTGTCGCCCGTGGAAATGGCCTGGGTCACCTTCAACTGGTCGATGTTGGGGTCCACTTCCTTCTTGATGATGGCGGCAACACCGTCGGCACCCTTGCGGTGGTACATGGAAAGGTAGGGCACGGCCTCCTCGTAGCGGTGCTTGGCCGCCAGGTAATCAGCCGTGTAGG
The DNA here is from genome assembly GCA_044463585.1 of Cryomorphaceae bacterium. Lineage (GTDB taxonomy): Bacteria > Bacteroidota > Bacteroidia > Flavobacteriales_F > PHOS-HE28 > PHOS-HE28. Next base: position 11,642 of record JBIQMI010000013.1, on the reverse strand, counting down.
CGGGATCGAGCAGCGATTTCTCCTCCAGCACGTGCACGCCCATGGCCGTCTCCAGATTGCGCGCCATTTTGCCCTCCTGCGCCTGCATGAACAGGTACCAGGTGAAGATGGCCGTGAGCAGCATGAGCGTAACCCGGAACCAGGTATTCTCCACCATGGTGACGAAGGAGATGAACATGCTAACAAGCATGCCCAGCAAGGGGGCCAGGAAGATGAAGGCCACGATGATCAGGATCTTCGTGCTTTCCACAATGTCGCCCAAGTGAAGGCCCTGGTAATGGGTAAGGGCGTGTGTGACGGCCGCACCGGCGAACCCGCCGATCAGCGTGTGCGAGCTGCTGCTGGGTATGCCATACCACCACGTGAGCAGGTTCCAGATGATGGCCGCGATCAGGCCGCTGAGGATCACAGGCAGGGTGATGAACTCCTGGTGCACCACCTTGCTGATGGTGTTGGCCACGGCGTGGTCCTTGAAGATAAAAAAGGCGGCGAAGTTGAAGATCGCCGCCCACACCACTGCCTGGAAAGGTGAAAGCACCTTGGTGCTCACGATGGTGGCAATGGAGTTGGCCGCATCGTGGAAGCCGTTGATGTAGTCGAACACCAAGGCCAGGATAATAATGACCACCAACAGGCTCATGGAACGGGCGGGGCTGATGAACGCCTTGCGGACGCGGTGGTTCTCATGCGTACTTGAGCATGATCGACTCGATCACGTTGGCCACGTCCTCGCATTTATCGGTGGCCATTTCCAGCATCATGTAGGTCTCGCGCATCTTGATCAGATGGATGGCATCCTTTTCATGCCTGAACAAGCGTTCGATGGCCGCATCGCACACCTCGTCGGCCTCGTTCTCCATGCTGTTCACATCGATCACGAACTGATGGTGGGCGTTGGGCTTGTTCAACTCGCGCAAATGGTGCACGGCCTTTTTCACGATCTGCGCCCCCACGTTCACCAGGCGCGCCAGCTCACGGCAGGTGTCGTCCGGTTTTTCAATGTGGAAGAGCTCGAGATTCTTGGCGCTGGCCAGGATGTAGTCCGCCACATCGTCCAAGCTGCCGGCCAACGCGTGGATGTCCTCGCGATCGATCGGAGTGATGAAGTTGCGGGCAAGGTCCTGGAAGATGGTGTGGGTAAGGTCGTCGTTGGCGCGCTCTTGCAGCACGAGCCGTTCGAGCAATGCGGTGCGGTGCGCGCCGGGCTCCGTTTCCATGATCAGCACTAGGTCCTCGCTCATTTTGAGCACGTTGGTGGCCGAGGCCTCGAAATGGTAGAAGAACACGCGGTCCTTCGGTTTGAAGAGGCGGAAAAATGCTCCAATGGGCATGGGGTGGATAACGGATTTCGCGGCCAAAGGTAGGTTCTGGCCCCAACGCTCCGCCCGGGTGCGCCAAAGTTCACCCGTTGTTCACCTTGCGGTAACATGGCCCGCCCGCGGGCTGTAGGTTCGCGCCATGTTCTATGTCTTCAATGAATACCGGCCGGTGGTGCATCCCTCGGCCTTCGTGCACCCGCAGGCCACCGTTACCGGCAACGTGGTGATCGGCAAGGATGTGTACATCGGGCCCGGTGCGGCCCTGCGCGGCGATTGGGGCGAGATCATTGTGGAGGACGGCTGCAACGTGCAGGAGAACTGCACCGTGCACATGTTCCCCGGCGTTACGGTGGTGCTGGAGGCCGGGGCGCACATCGGCCATGGTGCCATCATACACGGTGCGCGGATCGGGCGCAACTGCCTGGTGGGCATGAATGCCGTGGTGATGGACCGCGTGCAATTGGGCGAAGGCTGCATTGTTGGCGCCTTGGCCTTTCTGCCGGCCGATTCGGTGTGGGGGCCGCGCAAAGTGATCGTGGGCAACCCCGCACGCGTGGTGAAGGACGTGAGCGACGACATGCTGGCCTGGAAGGCCGAGGGCACGAAACTGTACCAGGCGTTGCCAGCCGAATTGCATGCCACCCTTCAGCCTTGTGAACCGCTGCGCGAAGTGCCCGCCGACCGGCCGCCGATCACCGCGCGGTACAAAACCTGGAACGAGACCAAGGGCGGCTGATCCCTGTTCAGTAGAACTCGCGCTCGATCACGGCCAGCAATTCCTCCAAGGTGACCAGCGGGGCGTCGGGCCGCATTTGCGCCAGGTCCGCAAAATCGACCTGCCCTATGTGCATCATGGTATTGTATCCCCCTATGCCATGGTCCAACGCCAGAAAGCCCGCTGCCTTGTACCGGTCGTCGTCAGCCTTGTAGCCGGGCATCACCAGCAGCAGGTGAACCAGGTCCGCTTCGCGGTCCACTTGGTAGCCCACACGTACCACTGAGCCGTCCACCGGCAATCCTTCATATACCGTGGTGAACCCGCTCATCGGTTTGCGGAACCGTTGGATCTTCCAACCGGGCGTGGGCGGGAACGAAGCGCTGAGCCGGTCAAGATCCGGCATGGCCTCCTTGGAACCGCCCACGGAAAGCACCAATACGCAGGTATCGTCCTCCACCGTAAGCTCAGGGTGAACGCCCCCGGCGGCCTTCTCCATGCGCGAAATCAATTCCAAGTAGAGCTTTATGTTGCCGGTAACGGGATTTCGCGTCAGCGCTTGAAGTTCCGTGCTTTTCCGCTGGAACCATGCCCACAGCGCGGCTTCGCCCCGGTCCGCTCCGTTCTTCTTCTTGCCCATGTGGAATGGCTCGTGATCTTGGCGTAAGATATGATCAACAGGCAGCGGTTCACGGAAACCGCGGCAGCGCGGTCGGCACGCAGGCCACGGGGTTGAATTTCGTGCCATGCGCGGATTGATCAGCATCGGCTTGCTCGTGCTCAGTAACAGCTTCATGACGCTGGCCTGGTACGGGCACCTTCGTTTCAAGGAACACCCGGTTTGGGCCAAATGGGGCCTGTTCACGGTGGTGCTCATCAGCTGGGGCATCGCTTTTTTCGAGTATTGCCTGCAGGTGCCGGCCAACCGCATCGGCTATTCGGGCTATGGCGGACCATTCTCCCTGGTGCAATTGAAGGTGGTGCAGGAGGTGATCACGCTGGCCGTCTTCGCCGTGTTCAGCGCCATCGCCTTCAAGGAAGAGGCCCTGCGCTGGAACCACCTGCTGGCCGCTGTACTGTTGGTGGCCGCCGTGTGGCTCGTGTTCAAGGAATAGATGCAGGACGGGCTTTACAAGGAACTGGTGGTGGTGCTCGCCTTGGCGGTGGGCATCATTCTCCTGTTCCGCCGTTTCCGCATGCCGGGCGTGCTGGGCTTCATCATCGCGGGCATGGTGGCGGGGCCGCACATGCTGGGCTGGGTGGATGAGGTGCACCGCGTGAATGAGCTGGCGGAGTTCGGCATGGTGTTCCTGCTGTTCGTCATCGGCATGGGCTTCAGCCTGAAGGAGCTTTCCACGATCGGCCTTACGGTATTCTTGGGCGGCACATTGCAGGCGCTGTTCACCATGGCCGCCGCCACCGGCCTCTGCCGCCTTGCGGGAATGCCCTTGCCGCAGGCGGTGTTCATGGGCTTCCTGGTCACCCCCAGCAGCACCGCCATTGTGCTGCGCGTGCTGCAGAACAAGGGCAAGCTCGACAGCCCGATGGGCCGCACCACATCGGCCATCCTCATCTTCCAGGACATACTGGTTGTGCCGATGATGCTGCTGATGCCCATGTTGGCCGGCGCAAGCGGCCATTTGGCGCATGACCTGCCGCTGTTGCTGCTGAAGGTGGTGCTGCTGCTGGGCCTGGTGTACGCCGCCGGCCGTTGGGGCGTGCCCCGCCTGCTGCGCACGGTATCCACGGCCCGCAACCGCGAGCTCTTCATCATTACCGTGGTGCTCTTCTGCTTCGCCGCCGCATGGGGCACCGCGGCGCTGGGGCTTTCCCTTGCCCTGGGCGCCTTTTTCGCGGGGCTCATCATCAGTGGGACCGAGCAGGTGCATTCGGCCACCGGCATTGTTCAGCCCTTCCACCAATTGTTCATGAGCTTCTTCTTCGTCAGCATCGGCATGCTGGTGGACCCGCGGGTGCTCCTAGCCTCCCCTTTCACCGTGCTGGGGCTGGCCGCCTTGGTGATGCTGGCCAAGACATTGACCGGCTTTTGGGCGGTGTGGCTGCTGCGCCAACCCGTGCGCACGGCGCTGCAATGCGGGCTCGCCCTTTTCCAAGTGGGTGAATTCTCCTTTGTGCTGGCCATGGCCGGCATTGGTCTTGGACTGCTTTCGCCGGCGCAGCACCAATTGTTCCTCGCCGTTTCAATCCTTACCATGGCCGCCACACCCATGGTGATCGCCCGTTCGCGCCGCATTGCCGGGGGCACCTTCAACCGGCTGCTGCCGCGCACGGGCTTAATGCTGGACCAATTGCTGCGCACAGGCCACGGGCCAACGCCAGTTGCCCGCGCCGCTTACAAGGACCATTTGGTGATCATCGGCTATGGCCTTGCGGGCCAGCAGGTGGCCTGGTCGGCGCAAAGCGCCAAGATCCGCTGCGTGGTGATCGAAGAAGACCCCGACCTGGCCGAAATGGCGGTGCGGGCCGGCATGCAGGCCATCCAGGGCAATGCGGCGCAGGCCGAGGTATTGCAGGAAGCGCAGGTGGCCACGGCGCGCACCGTGCTGGTGGCGCTGCAGCATGGGCCCGAGGCCCGCCGCGCGGTGCAGGCCGTGCGTGCGGCCACACGCGCCACCGTGGTGGCAAGGGCGCCCGCCGCCGCCGACGGTGCAGGCCTGTTGCGGCAGGGCGCCGACAAGGTGGTGAGCGATGAAATGGAAGGTGCGCTATGCCTGATGGAGCAGGTGCTTCAGGCGTACCATGTGCCCGCCTCCGAGATCGGCCAAACGGCATGGCACTTGCGCGCCTTGCAGCACCCCGTGGCCCAAGCAGCGAACTGATCCGTGGAGCGGGGCAACAATTCCCCAAAAGCCCCGTATGAGCCGCCATGACCATGAATACCTGCCTTGAAGTGGAAGAGGATGAATTGCACGTAATGCTGGTGGATGATGAGGACGATTACCACCTCATCACCCGCATGATGCTGAAAAAGGCCGGCTTCAAGGGCCGCTTCTCAGCATTCCTTGACCCCACCGAGGCCATGGACCATTTGCGGCAAACCGGCATCAGTCCCGATGTACTTCTGGTGGACATCAACATGCCCGCCACCAACGGCTTCGAATTCCTGGTAAAGTGCGAGAACGAACACCTGCTCACCTGCAGCAACACCACCGTGGTGATGTGCTCCAGCAGCAACCGCCCCATGGACATGGAAATGGCGAACCAGCTGCCCTGCGTGCAGGAATACGTGGAAAAGCCGCTCACCACCGACCAGTTCACGCGCATAGCGAACGAGCATATACGCCGGGCGAATGCCAGGCAAAACCCATCATGAAAAAGATCCTGATCATCGAGGATGAGGCCATAATCTCCTTTGGCTACAAACTGCAACTGGAACAAATGGGCTTCCGCGTGACCGGAAGCGCCGCCAGCAGCGCCGAGGCCGAGGCCTTGCTGCAAAAGGACCGGCCTGACGCCATTATGATGGACGTGTTCCTGAAGGGCGAAAAGACCGGGCTGGACCTGGCCCGCGAGATCCGCGAACACGACCAGCTCCCCATCGTGTTCCTTACCGCCAGCAACAAGCCCGAGATCGTCGACGGAATCCGCGACCTGGGCGGCTGCCATTACCTGCTCAAGCCGGTGGACCCGGACGGCCTGAACCAAGTGCTGTACAGCATCATGCAAAGCGAATCGTGACCATGCCCGATTTCGACCCGGCCGACAAGCAGCAGCGCGATGAACGCCTGCATGCCTTTTCACATGCGCTGAAGAACCGGTTGGGAAGCATCTGGCAGGCCAGCAGCATGCTCAGCGGAATGGAGGAAGGGCCCGACAGCGCCCAATTGCTGGCCATGGCAGAAAAGAGCTACTTCAACGGCGCCCGCGAGATCGAGCAGTTGATGGAGGACTTCGGCGTGGAGCGCGGGATCGGCCGTGTGAACAAGGCCCCAGTGCAACTGCGCCCCGTGCTGGAGCAAGCGATCGCCAACATCGGCTTCAGGCTGAAGAAGAAGGACCAACGCGTGGAGTTCAATTGCGAGGGTGCAGCGGAAATGGACGGCGATGCCCAGCTGCTGCTGCAACTGTTCGAAGCGCTGTTGTCCAATGCCAGCAAATTCTCCCCCACAGGCGGCAGCATCCGCGTGGTTGTGCACAACACGGACGGCCAGCACGTGGTGACGGTGGCCGATGAGGGCGTCGGCCTTACGGAAAAGGACCTGCAGGAAGTGTTCGTCCGCTACGCGCTGCTCAGTTCGCGCAGCACCGCCGGTGAAAGCCAGGCACGCAGCACTTTGGCCCGCGCCAAGCATTGGGCCGCCCTGCATGGGGGCGAACTTTCGGCCCACAGCGATGGCCCCGGCAAGGGCTGCACCTTCACGGTGCGCCTACCGGCCATCTGATCCACAGCCTTGGTTTTATTCCTCCGCGCGGCGGATGTGCTTGGCCACCCGTTGGCCCCGCGCATTGATGGCCACGTTGAATTCCAGCAGCATGCCCACCTGCAGCTCGCTGAACTCGATCTCCTCAAGGTCGTCGTGCAGGAAGAACACGTTGTTGTCCGGGAAGCGGATGAAGCCGTAGCCGTTGTGCAGGCTCATCACCTCACCGGTGTACCGTTCGCTCGAGGACGGCTCAACGATCGTGCCAGGCATGCGCTCAGGCTCCATGTCCTTGCCCATGGCCTCTTTCATCACGAACATGTCCTCCACCACCTCGTCGCCGTCGCGCAACCCCTGTTCCACCAGCTCGGCCATCTCCAGCGGGTAGCTTACCGCGTTCCACAGGTCGGTGCTGGTCTTGGTGGTCTGCAGCTCACCGGAGGTCTCGTCCGTGTACTCGAAGTCCCAGCCCAGTAGCATGGTCTTGCAGCCCAGGGCGTGCAGTTTGCGCACCAGCGGCACATGGTCGCCATCGCTGGCGATCAGGGCCACCACATCGTAGCGTTTCAGCATGCACAGCTCGAAGGTTTCCAGCGCCATCAGCACATCAATACCTTTCTCGCGCTTGCGGCCCATCAGGTCCTTCACCGGCAGGTAGTGGGTTTGCACACCGTTGTACATCAGCACATCGTCGAACACCCGGTCGTAGTACAGCTGGTTGGCCTTTTCGTTGGCGTCCTTCGCACTGAAGCGGCCCCTGAAAAAGTGCGCATCGATGATGTGGCATAGGCTGGGCGGGGTGCCCTCGCGCTCGCTCACCATGTGCTTGATGAACTCGTGCACACCACCGATATGCAGCCGGCGGCGGTGCGGATGCACGTAGTTGTAATAATTGCTGACGTGGGTGAAGTAACTGCCGTCGTAGAAGACACCGACTTTCAGGGCTGGATTCCGTGGGCGATCTGAATGCATTGGTTATAAACGTTGAAAAGAAGGTGCGAATTTACCGATGCAACATCCGTCGCACCGTTTCGGTTCAGCATATTTCACAGGCATTGGCGGTTCTGCTGCCTACCTTTCCGCCATGCGAGGGCTGTGCGCCATCCTGCTGCTGACCGGGGTGCTCAACCTGGCCGCGCAGCCCGTGGACGATGCCGCGGTTGCAAGGCCTTTTGTGGTGAATGAAGCCGTGGCCCTGCCCATGTCGGCCGCCCAAGTGATGCAGGCCGCACAGGATGCGTGGCCTTGGACCTTCGGCCAGCAGCCCGGCGCCACCATCATTTCCACCGATCCCACGGAGTTCCGCATCGAGGGTGCGCTCCGTTTCAATTTCAAGAGCAGCAGCGCCTTCGCGCGCCTGTCCACGCTGGGGGTGATCAACTACCAGGTCACCATCACCGCCACCAATGGGGCCTGCAAGGTGCGCGCGGCCCAATTCGTGCACACGGGCAACAAGAATGCCCCCGGCGGCCCGATCAGCCTCGGGCGGATTTACGCCGGCCAACGACCCGATGAACGCGTGGCCGGGCTGAGCCGGGGCTCGGCGCAACGTCTCAACGACGATATGCGCCAGCAATTGGCCGACCACCTGCAGGAACTGGTCCGCGGCTTCGCCTTACGCATGCGCACCCACGCCACCGATAGGTAGCCGCATGCCCGCCGCCCCACGTTGAAGGCCGCACTTGCGGCACAACCGTACGACCCAGCTTTGGAAAGTGCTGTCCGTGGCGGCCAACGGAAATGTCATACTAGAGCTGTTGTTACCATCTGTTGTACTGCCCATGGGCCGGGACAGCGGACACCGCAGCCATATTACAAGTGAGCGCATGGCCCAACGATGCCTTTTACCATGGAATCCGTCGGACCCAGTTCTGTTAAGAATCCCGCGATGTGTGCCAACCGGCTTGTTTTCTACCTAAGCGGAAGGAATGGCCGTGCATGAACAGACGGGGGCATACAAGGGGCAACCGGAGCGGATGAAAAAGTTAAGCCATTAGGTGGGGCGGCAAATTGCGCCAGGAGCCCCATGAAAAAGCACAAGCACCCTGATGGCCAAGGAATGAATTCCGGGTATTCGAGGTATGTCGGAGTATTCGAGGTATGTATGGCCATGCATACCTGGCCCATTGCATACGCAGGGCCAGGGGGCAGATAACTGACTGATAACCAATGTTAAGCGATACATTCGCACAATGTGCGCACTTCCCGCAATAAACCGGGATAAAACAATCAAACGCCTGATATCCAGCACGATGCGACATATGCATGGCCATACATACCTGAAGGATCCTTTCTAACCCACCACATCGACTCGAGTCTGGCACCTGGCCGCCCACACCGAAAGCGACCCTTCCACCCCATTCCCGTCTTTTGAGCCGAGCACCGCCGAGGCCGCCATTTTGAACAAGACCACCACTTTGCTATGCCGTGTATCACCAATAACCGGAGCAGATGAAAAAACCGTTTGTGTGGGGTAGCAAATTGCCACAGGAGCCTTATGATAAAGCACATGCACTTGGTGGCCAAGGAATTATGTCGAGGTATTCGAGGTATGTCGAAGCATTCGAGGTATGTATGGCCATGCATACCTGGCCCATTGCATACGCAGGGCCAGAGGGCAGATAACTGACTGACAACCAATGTTAAGCGATACATTCGCACAATGTGCGCACTTCCCGCAATAAACCGG
>JBIQMI010000013.1:0-2437 GCA_044463585.1 Cryomorphaceae bacterium | reverse complement strand
TGATATCCAGCACGATGCGACATATGCATGGCCATACATACCTGAAGGATCCTTTTTAACCCGCACCCACGCCACCGACAAGTAACCGCGTGCCCGCCGCCCACGTTGAAGGCCGCACATGCGCCTCAACCGTACGACCCTGCTTTGGAAAGTGCTGCCCGTGGCGGCCATCGTGATCGCCGGATCTTTCATCGCCTGGGAAGGCGCCTTGATGGCCCGCACCACAAAGGCGCAGACCAAGCTCAACGGGCACATGCAGCAACTGAAAGGGCTCAGCGTGCTCAACTCCGCCATGGACCGCCTGGCGCAGTCGCACGACAACGATGTGCGCAACCACGCCGCCACCTGGCCCGCCCAGCTCGATTCCACCCGCCAGCTGATGGCCGGCACTTTGGCCGCCATGCCACCCGAACCGGGCATCGTGGAGCTGCAGGCCACCTTGGCGAACGACCTCGCCAAATGCGATTCGCTGCACCAGCAGGCCATGTTGATGAAGCACGACCCGCAGGCGGCGGAAATGGCCAACGCCGTGTTCAGCATCATGCTGCGCGGCATGCGCGGCCATTTGGAGAGCACCGTGCGCCTGATCCACCGCCAAGGGCTGGAGCGGGAGACCGTGGTGCTGAACGGGCACTGGTCACAGGCCCATTGGCTGCTGGCCGCCGCCAGCCTGCTGGCCCTGCTGTGCGCCGCACTGGTGATCTACGTATCGCGCCTTTTGCAGGGCGCACGCGAACGCTCCGAACTGCTGGCCCGCACCGGAGAGGAACTGGAGCAGAGCAACCGCAACCTGCGCGAGACCATGCTCAGCAAGGAGGAAAAGGAAGTAATGCTGAAGGAGATCCACCACCGTGTGAAGAACAACCTGCAGATCGTGCGCAGTCTCATCCGCTTCCAGACCGACAAGGTCACTGACCCGCGCACCATGGAACTGTTCAACGAATGTGTGAACCGCGTGGGTGCCATGGCCCTGGTGCACGAGCAGACCTACATGGGCAAGGACCTGGCCAACATCGGTGTGGCCGATTACCTCAAATGCCTCATCCGCGACCTGGTATCGGCCTACAACATCAAGCTCGACCTGAAGCTCGACGTGCAGATCCAGATGAAGACCCTGGGCGTGGACACCCTTACACCGCTGGGCTTGTTGATCAACGAAGTGGTGAGCAACAGCTTCAAGCATGCTTTCAAGGGCCGCAGCAGCGGCACCATAGTGCTGCACCTCTCCGGCACGCCCGACGGGGGCCTGTACCTGCGCATCGGCGACGACGGTGTTGGCCTGGCCGACAAGGCCCGTTGGGAAAACCCCAGCAGCCTGGGCATGGAGCTGATCCACACACTGGCCGGCCAATTGAATGCCGAGCTGAAGGTGCTGCCCGGCAGCGGCCTGGTGTATGAATTCATCGCCGCACCCGAAATGGAGGTCCGCAGGCGCGCTTGAGCGCGGCGCGAGCGGGCATCATTCAGGCGGGGTCACCGGTCCAACAGTACACGGTAGCCGTTCCGGCGGAGCGGGCGGCAAGGCGATGCATATTGCATGGGGCCTCGCGACACTTCGTCCGTACCCCTTGTCCCACCACAATACATTTGCAGCCCGATCCACCACACATGAGAATCACACTGCCCGTGGCCCTGGCCCTGCTTATCGCATGTGGCACCGCCCCAAAAAACGAAGAAGCGACCATGGAGAAGATCCAATATCCCGAAACGCGCAAGGACACCACCGTGGTGGACGACTATTTCGGGACCAAAGTGGCCGACCCCTACCGCTGGCTGGAGAATGACACCAGCGCCGAAACCGCCGATTGGGTGAAGCGCCAGAACGAGGTGACCCAAGCCTACCTGGCCAAGATCCCCTTCCGCGACGCCATCGCCAAGCGCTACGAGGAACTCTTCAACTTCCCCAAGGTGGGCGCCCCCATGAAAGTGGGAAACCTCTTCTTCAGTTACCGCAACAGCGGCCTGCAGAACCAAAGCGTGATCTACGTGCGCGAAGGGCTGGACGGTGAGGACAAGGTCTTCATCGACCCCAACGCCATCGACCCTGCGGGCACCACCAGCATCGGCCTCATGGGTTCCAGCCTCAACGACCGTTACATGGCCGTTAGCGTTCAAAAGGCCGGCAGCGACTGGCAGGACATCACCCTGTGGGACCTGAAGGAAATGAAACCCATGGCCGACACGCTCAAGTGGGCCAAGTTCAGCGGCGTGGCCTGGTACAAGGATGGCTTCTTCTACAGCCGCTACCCCGCGCCCGCCAAGGGCACCGAGCTCAGCGCCGCCAGCCAATGGCAGAAAGTGTACTACCACAAGCTGGGCGATCCGCAGGAAAAGGACATGCTGGTGTGGAAGAACGATGAAAACCCCAACCTCTACGTGGGCGTGGGCACCACCGAAGGCGAGGAATTCGCCACCCTCTACATCAGCACCGGCACCG
>JBIQMI010000012.1:0-27061 GCA_044463585.1 Cryomorphaceae bacterium | reverse complement strand
CGCAGAACATGGGCAAGATGTTGGGCAAGATGATCCGCATCGATGTTTCGCAGCACAACGATACCTACGCCATTCCGCCGGACAACCCGTTCGTGGGCAGTACGGACACCCTGCCCGAGATCTGGGCCAGCGGCCTGCGCAACCCTTGGCGCTGGAGCTTCGACCGGCAGACCGGCGATATGTGGATCGGTGATGTGGGCCAGAACGCATGGGAGGAAGTGAATTTCTGGCCGGCCACTGGTGAAGCTGGGGCCAACTTCGGATGGCGCTGCCGCGAAGGGCTCGTGGCCACGCCGGGGGTAAGCCAGGCCGGCTGCGCGGCGCAAGGCCCGTTCGTGGAACCGGTCGCCGTTTTCGACCACGCGGCGCAAGGCTGGTGCTCGGTGATCGGTGGTTATGTGTACCGCGGGCCGAGCTTCCCAAGGCTGCAGGGCAAGTACATCTTCACCGACTATTGCGCGGGCGACTTCATCACCTTCGGGCCCAACTATGCGCTGGACACGTTGCTGGCCACCAATTTCTCCGGCCGGTTCTCCAGCTTCGGGGAAGATGCGGCAGGTGAGCTGTACGTGACCGACATGACCAATGGCCGGATCTGGAAATTGGTGGATGCCTGCCCGGCCGATCCGGTGGTGGCCTTTGATGGCAACACGCTGAGCAGCAGCCAGGCCAACGGTTGGCAATGGTACCGCAATGGGCAGGCCATCGCGGGCGCGAATGCCGCCACGTACGTGCCCGTCCAAAACGGCACGTACCGCGTGCTGGCCTCCTACGCCGGAGGCTGCAAGCTGGTGTCCAATGCCGTGGATGTGGTTGTTACCGGGGTGGCCGGCAAGGAAGCGTTCCTGCCCGCGGTGTACCCGCAACCGGCCAGCTCGAAACTGGTGCTCGATGCCGGTACCATGGCCAAGCCAGGATACACCGTGGAATTGCTGGATTCCAGCGGAAGGCAAATAAGGAACCTGGTTTGGCCGCAAGGGGAAAGCGTGCTGCCGATCTCCGTGGCCGGACTGCCACAGGGCAATTATGTGCTACGCGGCAGCGTGAACGGCGTGGTGCATTGGAGCCGGGTGGTGCAGGTGGCCCACTGACCATAACCCTGGCCTTAGCCGACGAGGTCGTCGATCAAGCGCGCCATTTCACGGTCCAGCCCGGTAACGGTATCGCCGGCATCGTGCGTGCTCAGGCTGATGTGCACCTTGTTGTACACGTTGCTCCACTCGGGGTGGTGCCCCAGCCGTTCGGCCAGCAGCGCCACGCGCATCATAAAGGCGAAGGCCTCCACGAAGTCCTTGAACTCGAACGAGCGTTGCAGCTTATTGTCCTCTTCCTTCCACATGGCATAGGGTATAGAAGAAGGACAGCCAGCCCGCGAAAGTGTTCGCCAAGACACGTTATCGTTGATCGTTGCTCAGCGGTGCACCGGCAGATCGATAATGTGCATGGCACCGGCATCGCCCACCAGTTCCATTTCGTCGATCAGCCTTTTGGCGCCGAGGTATTTGTCCACGATGAAAAGCACGTAGCGGATGTCCACCGAGATGTTGCGGCACTTGGCGGGGTCGAAGAGCACGTCGCTCATGGTGCTTTCCCAGGTGCGGTCGAAATTCAGCCCGATCAATTCACCCTTGCCGTTCAGCACCGGGCTGCCGCTGTTGCCGCCCGTGGTGTGCAGGGACGATAGGAAGCACACGGGCATTTCGCCATTGGCATCCGCATATGGCCCATAATCCTTCGCGCGGAAAAGTTCCGCCAGTTTGGCCGGCACCACGAAATCCGGTTCGTTCGGATCGGCCTTTTCCATCACGCCTTCCAAGGTGGTGAAAGGCTTGTAGATGATGCCATCACGCGGTTCGGCACCTTCCACGCGGCCATAGCTGAGCCGCAAGGTGCTGTTGGCATCGGGCCACCAGGTCCGTTCGGGGAACAGCTCCATCAACCCGCGCGACCAAGTGCGCATGGCGGCCTCGATCTGGTCGCCCAGTTCGCCATGCCGTGGCCGTATTTGACCGAAAAAGTTCTCGTGGAAGGCGCGCACCAGTTGATAGGCGGGATCCTTGGCCATGGCCTTGGCCACTTTGGGCGAGAAATGGTCCAGCGCGCGGTATATCCGCGTGCTGTCGGTGAAAAGGCTTTTGTCGAACACGCTGGCCACGTAGCGTTCCGTGCTTCCCCCGAACCGCGTTCCGATGGCATTCAACTCAGCCGGGGAAAGGCCCTGTGGCACGTGCCGCCTGTAAATGGGCAGTTGCGCGAGGAACACGTCGCGGTCCACCTGCGGGATGTAATTCTTGAAATAGCCGCTTGCCGCGTTGCGCAGGCGCTGTACTTCCGCGGCCAGGGTGCCGTTCCGTTTCAGTTCATCGTGCCGCTCAACCAGCTTTTGGAAACCATCGGCAAAGCGGAGGAACTCGGGGCCCACGTACACCATCTCCACAAAGAGCTCGCGGGCCTTGGCATAAGGCAGATATTCGGCGTAAAGCGCGGCCAGTTCGCCGATCACGTTGGTGTATTCGGGCCGGTCCGTGGCCCGCTTGGCGAACTCCTGTTCCAGCTCCTCCTTCACGCGTACGGCGTCCAATTCCTTCAGGCCGCGCACCTCGCCGATCCACTTCTTCCATCCGTTGCTGATGCGGCTTTGCTTGCTGGCGTACTGCAGCTTGGCCTTTTCACTGCCCAGCATGGCTGCATCGATCACCTTCAAGCTGGCGGTGCGCATTTCGATCCGCAGCGGGTCGATCACGTTCATCACCTGGTCCACGGCCGTGCTGGGCAAGTAGCGCTGGGTGCTGCCGGGGAACCCGAAGATCATGGCGAAGTCGCCGGCCTTTGCACCGTTGGCGGCAATGGGCAGGCTGTGGCGCGGGGCGAAGGGCACATTGGCTGCGGCGTGTTCGGCGGGGCCATTGTCCGGCCCGGCATAAATGCGGAACATGCTGAAATCGCCGGTGTGCCTTGGCCACATCCAGTTGTCGGTGTCGCCGCCGTACTTGCCGATCGCACTGGGCGGCGCGCACACCATGCGCACATCGCTGAAGGTTTGGCTAACGATCAGGTACCAGCTGTTGCCGAAATTGAAGGGGCGGACCGTGGCCTTGTAGCTGGTGCCGTCCACGGCCTTTTGCGCCAGCTCTTCACCGGCGGTGCGGGCCAGGGCATCGCGCTCGCGTTCGCCGGTGGCCCCGGTCAGGGCCTGTTGCATGGCCGCCGTTACATCCTCCATCCGCACCACGAAGGTGGCGGTGAGGCCTGGGCAGGGCAGCTCATCGGCCAAGGTGGCAGCGGTGAACCCGTCGCGCAGGTAGTTGTGCTCAAGGCTGCTGTGCTGTTGGATGTAGCTGTAGCCACAGTGGTGGTTGGTGAGGATCAGGCCCTGGGTGCTCACGACCTCAGCGGTGCAACCGCCGCCGAAAAGCACCACGGCATCCTTCAGCGAGCTGTTGTTCACGCTGTAGATCTCCTCGGCCGTGATCTGCAGGCCCTCCGTGCGCATGTCGCCCTCGATGGCCTTGAGCAGCGTGGGCAGCCACATGCCTTCATGGGCCAGCAACCGGGCGGGGTACAGGTTGAACAAAAGGGCCCCGAGGAGCAAGAAGCGGAAGATGTGGCGCATGGAAAAGACGGAATTGGTGTTCGCGGCCGTTGCGGCCGGGCAAGTTTACCCAATTCCGCCCGGTAGGCAGGCCGTGGCATCCGGACCGGTGAACCCGGTGCGCCGCTCCCTTGTTCATGCCTGTGATCGGTATTTTCAGCCCGGATGGACACCCGCCTGTACAGATTGCAACGCTTGTTGCGGATCAAAAGTCCCGCCTTCCAGAACAGGGAGCCGCTGATCCTGCGCGACCACCTCGCATTGGAGCGTACGCGGCTTTCCAACGAGCGCACCCTGCTCAGCTACATCCGTTCATCGCTGTACCTGCTGGTGGGCGGCGTGGCCATGGTGCAGGTGGAAGGCTTCGGCAACCTGCATTACGCGGGTTATTTGGCGCTGCTGCTCTCCGGCCTGTTCCTGCTGGTGGGCCTGATCCGGTTCCAGCGGCTGCGCGCGCAACTCGATCGCTACTACAGGGTGGCACGGCGCAACAAGGCCAAGGCCACAGAGCCCGATGACGGCTGATCGGCCGGGCGGATTACATTGCTGGCGCGATGACGATGCGCACCGCCTTTTACCTGTTGCTGGCCACCTGCGCTTCCGCGGCATGGGCACAGGGCGGCGCTTTTGTTGAGAACCTCGGGCAATGGCCCCAACAGGTGCAGTACCGCGCCGCGGCCGCCGATGCAGTGGTGTGGTGCGGGAATGGCTCGGTGGTGATCGACCGCTTCGATGCCGCTGCGCTGCGCGCGTTGCACGCGGGCGACCCTGAACACTACCGGCCCGACGCATCGCGCGTGATCCGCCACCATGCCGTGCGCCTGCATTTTCCGGGCGCCACCGGGCCCGTGGCCCATGAAGGACTGGCACTGCAGGCTGGGCGGTACAATTACTTCCTCGGCAACGACCCCGCCCGGTGGGCCTCCAACGCCCGGGCCTATGCCGGAGTGAAGCAGCGCGGGCTGTACCCGGGCATTGATCTGCATTTGTACCGTGCAGGTGCCGTGGTGAAGTACGACCTGGTGATCGCACCGGGCGCGGACCCTACCGTGGTGCGCATGGGCTATGAAGGCGCCGATGGCCTGAAGCTGCGCGACGGCAAGCTGGTGGTGGGCACCGCTTTGGGCGAGCTGGTGGAGGAAATACCGCTGGCGTACCAAGTGCGCAACGGTGAACGCGTAGGGGTGGATTGCCGCTATGCGCTGAAGGGCGGCGTGGCATCGTTCGTCCTTGGCAAGTACGACCCCCGGTTGGAACTGGTGATCGATCCGGTGATCTCCTTCAGCAGTTACTCGGGCTCCACCGCCGACAACTTCGGCTACAGCGCCACCTTCGATGACCACGGCTACCTGTACAGCGGCAGCAGTGCCTTCGGCCAAGGCTATCCCGTCACATTGGGGGCATACGATGTGACCTGGAATGGTGGCACCGGCAACCAGAACGTGGGCACGGATATCGCCCTCACGAAATGGGACACCACCGGTTCCTTCCTTGTGTGGAGCACCTATTTGGGCGGGAACGGCGATGACCTGCCACACAGTTTGATCGTCAATCCGGCGGGGGAATTGATCGTGCTGGGCACCTCGGGTTCCACAAATTTCCCCACCACGGCCGGTGCCTTCCAAAGCAGCTTTGCGGGCGGTACCTTCTACATGCCGCAGGGCATCGGCACGCGCTACCCGCAAGGCACGGACATGGTGCTTTCGCGGTTGAGCGCCGATGGCACGCAACTGTTGGCCAGCACGTACATCGGCGGCAGCGGCAACGATGGCCTGAACAATTCGCAAGCGCTGCTTTTCAACTACGCCGACGAGATGCGCGGGGAGGTTGAATTGGCCCCAACGGGCAACATCCTCGTGGCCAGCACCACGCAAAGCACCGATTTCCCCACCACGCCCGGAGCATACCGCACCTACAACGCCGACGGGCACGATGCAGTGCTGTTCGAGTTCGATCCGGGGCTTACCGCCTTGCAGTGGAGCACCTACTTCGGCGGCACGGCATCCGATGCCGCCTACAGCATAGAAGTGGATGCGAACGGCGACCTCTACATCACGGGCGGCACCAACTCGTCCAACCTGCCCACCACGCCTGGGGCGGTGAATGCCACATTCAACGGAGGGCGCGCCGATGCCTTCGTGGCCAAGTTCAGCAGCAATGGCAGCAACCTCCTTGCTTCAACCTACTACGGCAGCAACGAGTACGACCAATTCTATTTCGTGGGGCTCGACCATGAGGGCGGTGTTTACCTCTTCGGGCAAACCGCGGCGGCCGCGGGGGAATTGATCAGCGGCGCCACTTATTTCGTGAGCACGGGGGGACAGTTGATCACTAAGATGAACGCGGGCCTGCAGAACGTGCTGTGGAGCTCGCGCTCGGGCGCGCTGTCCGGCAGCGGGGTGGGGCGGCCCAACATTTCGCCCACGGCGTTCCTGGTGGATTACTGCGACAAGATCTACATCAGCGGATGGGGCAGCCCCATTTACGGCACACTGGGCACCACCGGCCTGCCCGTTACACCGGATGCCTTCCAGTCCACCACGGACGGGAAGGATTTCTACCTCGCCGTGTTCGACATCAACATGAGCGGGTTGCACTATGCCACCTATTTCGGCGGGGCACAAAGCCTGGAGCATGTGGATGGCGGCACCAGCCGGTTCGACAAGCGCGGGCGCGTGTACGGCGCGGTGTGCGCAGGATGCGGCCACCACGATGATTTTCCCACCACGCCCGGCGCATGGAGCAGCACCAACAACTCCTTCAACTGCAACCTCGGTGTGTTCAAGTTCGATTTCCAACCGCCGCTGGTCGCCGCCGGGCTTTCAGCACCCGTACCGCTTTGTGCGGGAAGCAGCGTGCAATTCGCCAACCTCAGCAGCATGGGTGCCACGTGGGCATGGGATTTCGGCGATGGCAACACGTCCACCGCGCAGGCGCCTGCCCACACCTACGATGCCCCTGGCCTGTATTGGGTAAGGCTCACCGCCAGCAATCCTGCGGCCTGCAACGGGCAGGACACCGACAGCCTGCTGGTGACCGTTCTGCCTGCGGCACCGTTGCTGCAACCCATGCCCGCCATACAGTTGTGCGGGCCCGTGGACAGCCTGCAGCTGGTGGCCAATGCGCTTGGCACGGCCAACCAATGGCAATGGTCCAGCAATGCCGCATTCACCGATACGCTCAACGCCACCGAGGCCGATAGCGCATTCTGGCTGAGCCCCGTAGTGCCAGGCACCTACCACGTGCGCGCCCGTTTGGCCTGGGGCTGCCCCGCCGTTGGCCAAGTGGAGGTGATCGCATCGCTCACGGACATCGCCATTACGCCGGAAGTGAGCATATGCGCGGATGACACGGCCACTGTGAGCCTGACGGGCGTGGAACCGGGAAGCACCATCCACTGGGGGCCTGCGGAACAGGTGATCAGCGGCCATGGCACAAGCAGCGTGCTGGTGGCGCCGGAGCACGCCGTTTGGATCACCGCCCAAGTGACCAGCCCCACGGGTTGCACATGGACCGATAGCACATGGGTGCAGATCTCCCTGATGCCGGGCAGCAACGTGACCGCCACGGTGGACCAGCCCATCGTGCTGCCGGGCACGGTGGTGCACTTGCTGGCCACGCCGGCATCCGGGGTCACCTACGCCTGGCAACCCGCCAACGCCGTCAGCGATCCGCACATTGCCGCACCCACGGCCACGGTTACCGGCACCACCACGTTCACCGTTACCGTCAGCGACGGCATTTGCACATCCCTGGCCCAAGTGACCGTGAAAGTGCATGAACTGGTTTGCGGCGAACCGGATGTGTTCGTGCCGGATGCCTTCACGCCCAACGGCGATGGGAACAACGACGAGTTGTTCGTGCGGGGCCGCCATGTGACCGCATTGGATTTCAAAGTGTTCGACCGTTGGGGAGAAGTGGTGTTCGCCACAACAGACCAAAGCAAAGGCTGGGACGGCAGCTACAAGGGCAAGCCCGTTGACCCGGCCGTGTACGTGTACTGGCTGAAGGCCAAATGCGTGGATGGCCAGGAGTATTTCCACAAAGGGAACGTGACGGTGATCCGATGAAAACGACCCCATCGATCCATACGCTGTACCGTCGGGCAAAAGGCTCCATTCCAATTGGCGGCATAACCGGCCTGGTGCTTGCCGGGTCATTCCTGTTGGTAAACATCGGCCTGCAGGCGCAGGACATCCATTTTTCGCAATTCTTCCATGCGCCCTACGCGCAAAACCCTGCCAACATTGGCCAATTCGATGGCGATTACCGGATGGGGGCCATTTTCCGACAGCAATGGCGCAGCGTTACCGTACCTTACAACACCTTCGGCATGGGTGGCGATGCCGCCCACGTTGCAGGGGTGAAGGGACTTGGGCTGGGCGCATGGCTGTACAACGACAGGGCGGGCACCTCGCGCTTGAACACGTTTCACACGGACATTGGCGCCAGTTGGACCCTTCGGCTGGATGCCGCGGAATCGCACAGCCTTACCGCGGGTGCGCAATTCGGCTTCACCAAGGCGGCCATCGATTACAATGCGCTGCGCTTCGATGCCCAGTACAATGGCTTCAGTTACGATCCATCGCTCGGCACCGGTGAGCAATTCCAGCGTACGGCGCGGTCGCGCGCGGACCTGCATGCCGGGCTCGGGTACCGCTATGCACCCGGAAAACGGCGTTCATTCCAGGCGGGCTTAGCGCTGTTCAACCTTACCACACCCAACGTATCGCTGTTCGATGCAGCGCCTTCCCCTTTGGACCTGCGCACGTTGGTGCATGCCACTGGCCAGTTGCCCGTAAGCGACAGGGTGGACCTGCTGCCCGGCGTGCAATGGCAGGCGCAGGGCAAATTCCGCGAGCTCGATCTGGGCGCCAGTGCGCGGTACATCCTGCTTGACCAATGGAACCTGGTGCGTGCGCTGCAAGGCGGCATCTACTTGCGCGCCAAGGATGCCGGGTACTTGTACGCCGGACTGGAGCACGATGATTGGACCTTCGGCGTCAGCTACGACATCAACCTCAGCCGCTTGGAGCCTGCCAGCAGCAACCGCGGCGGCTTCGAATTCACCGCCGTGCGCGTGTTCCGGAAACGGCCACCGGTGCCTGTGCGCTACAAGGCCTGCCCCGACCAAATGTGATGCGGAACCGCGTTGTGCATATCCGTTCGCTGCTTGTTGCGCTGGTGTGGTGCGCTGCCCTGCCGGGCCTTGGCCAAAGCGCCGCCCAGTTCATCACATGGGGCGACCGGGCCGCTGCCCGCGGCGAACATTACGGGGCCTCGCGGTATTACGGCGAGGCGTTGAAGCTGCAGCCGGGCATAATGGCCACGCAATGGAAATATGCCGAGGCTTGCCGGCGGAGCAATCAGTATGAGGAGGCGGCGGCGTTCTATGACAAGGTTCACCGAAAGGACCAAGGGCGGCAGCACCCCGAAGCGCTGCGCTGGTTGGCCGAAATGCAGATGAGCTCGGCCAAGTACGATGAGGCGGCGCGCACTTGGGCCAAGGCCAAGCAGAAGGAGCGGAGCAAGCAATCGGTGATCGCCCAGCGCGCCGACAATGGGATCGAGGGTTGCAAGCTGGCGGCCTCCATGGCCAACGATCCCGACCAGCTTGTGCAGGTAGAGCATTTGCCCATGCCGGTGAATGGCTACGGCAGCGAATTTGCGGCGCGCATCGGGCCGGACAGCGCGCTGTACTTCACCTCGTTGCGCGGTGAAGTGGATGCGGACGGGCAAGTGCTGGACACACTGGACTACCACGCCCGCATCTTCCGTTCAATGGAAAAGCTGGGCCGGTGGAATGATCCGGTACCCCTTTCCGCAAGGGTGAATAACGGAAGCAACAATGCCAACGGCGCGTGGTCGGCGGATGGCAGATGGTTCTTCTTCTCCCGCGAGGAAACACCCGGCGAATTCGGCATTTGCGCATTGGACCTGCATGGGAGCGATCCCGCCCGCGTTGTCCTGCGCGTGCCGGGCCACACGGTCACCCAACCCATGGTGGCTGTTTTCGAGGGCAGCGAATGGCTCTTCTTTGCCAGTGACATGCCCGGCGGGCAGGGCGGCATGGACATCTGGTGGGGCATGTTGATCGGCACTGACCTGATCGACAAGAAGCCCCTGGGGCCACCGGTGAACACCCCCGGAAATGAGGTCACACCTTTCCTCGACCCATCGGATAACATGCTCTATTTCAGTTCCGATTTCCTGCCCGGCCTTGGAGGGTATGACCTATTCAAAAGCCTGCTTGTGGCCAATGGGCCTGGCCACCCCATCAACTTGGGCCTGCCGTTCAACAGTCCCGCCAATGACCTCTATCCGGTGGTGGATGCTGCCGCCGGAAACGGTTGGTTCACCAGCAACCGCGCGGGTTCATTCGCCCAGAAAGGCGAGACCTGCTGCAACGACCTGTACCGTTTCCAGTACCCGGACACCGCCAAGCACTTGGCGGCTGCGGCCGCACAGTTGGAACCCTTGCAGCATACAACGGCGCGGTTGGATAGCGCCGGGCTTGCCGATTTGCGCTACCGGCGGATCACCTCGCTCCGCGAAAAGCTGCCCATCCGCCTGTACTTCCACAACGACGAGCCCGATCCACGGAGCTGGGCAACCACCACCCGCCAGGACTATGCCGCCACCTTCCAGAGCTACGCCGCCAAAAAGGCCGAGTATGATTCCGCTTGGCGGGCCGTACCCGGTGGCGCACAAGCATTCGACAGCTTTTTCGTGGACCAGGTGGAGCATGGCTTTGCGCAGCTCAATGATTTCACCGCCCTGCTGAAACAAGCGCTCGATGAGGGCCAGCAGATCAAGCTGGTGATCCGGGGCTATGCCAGCCCCTTGGCGAAGAGCGATTACAACAAGAACCTGTCGCTGCGCCGGATCGCCACGCTGGTGCACCATTTCGAGCGCACGGACGGGGGAGCGTTGCTACCCTACATGAACGGCACGGCAACGAACGGTGGCCGTTTGGTGATCCAGGAAAGGCCCTTTGGAAAAAGCACCGCGGACGCCAGTGTGAGCGACCGGCTGGACGATCTGCAGCACAGCGTGTACAGCGTGGGCGCCGCCAAGGAGCGGCGGATCGAGATCGAACAGGTGGAATAAGCGCGTCGCTGGCGAGGACGGTTGCCGCCAAGAAAAAAGCCCCTCGGCGAAGGCCAAGGGGCTTTTCAATGCGGTTGCCCGGCCTACATCCCTTTCTGCACGTCGGCCAGGATGTGCAGCACCGTTTGCGCCGGCTCGGTATTGGCGGTCACGGTCACGGTTTTGTTCTGTTGCCCTTCCTGTTTGCCGGGGCGGTATTCCACGCGGATCTCGCCCTGCTCGCCCGGTTTCACCGGCTGCTTGGTGTAGTCGGGCACGGTGCAGCCACAGGAGGCCTGCGCGTTGGTGATCAGCAACGGCTCCTTGCCGGTGTTGGTGAACTTGAACACGTAGTGGTTGTCGCTGTCCTGCATGATCTTCCCGAAGTTGTGCGACGGGGTATCGAACTTGACAGTGGTGGTGGGGCCGGTGGGCTGGGCCGGTGCGGCCGGTGGCGTCAGCGGATCGAAGGTGCTTTGCGGTGCTGCCGTTACCGGCGGCGTGGTGGCCGCTTTGCTGGCCGTGGGCAGCGGTGCGAATGTGGCCGGTGCGGTGGCCTGGTCGCGGCCATTGGCCGCAATGAAAATGACACCCACGGCGATCACCGCCAATAATGCGATCTTGATGTTCTCCTTCATGGTGTGGAATGGTGTGGAAGCCGCGAAAATAACGCGGTGCCGTACCATCAGCAAGGCACCCTCGCAGCTTAACAGGTATTTAGATCAACGCCAACTTACCGCTCGGCCAATTTGTTGCGTTGCAGCTCAGGGTCGGTGATGATGCGCAAGGCCTCGGTAAAGCTGCGGTCAACGGGGTTGTTGTCGTTCACCACCTGCCAGTACGCCGTGGTGTTCCAAAGGTCACGGGCGATCAGCGCTTTCAGCCTAAGTTCCACCAACGGCATGCTGCGGGCCATGCCCGCACTGTCCAGGCTGATCTTCGCCTCCTCGGCCAGCTTCAGCAGTTCGCCCTGCAGCTCATCATCCACGGTGAATTCCTTGCGGTACGTGTCCACGTCCTTGTAGCGCTTGCGCAGGTCGGCGCGGTGGCGGTCCACGTAGTTGATGGCGGCGGTGTTGGTGATGCCCTTGCGCACCAATTGGCCGAACCAGGCCGAGCTGAGCGAAGTGTCGATGGGAACGAATACATCGGGCATGATGCCGCCGCCGCCGTACACCACGCGCTTGTTGTTGGTGTAGTAGCGCACCGTGTCGGCGAAGTGGATGCTGTCCGCATTGGTCAATTCACCCTCCTTCAACCGGTCAAGCCGCTCGTGCCGGTAGGCCTCCACACCGTTGGCGTACGATTTCTGGATGCAGCGGCCGCTGGGCGTGTAATAGCGTGAAACGGTGAGGCGCACGGCCGAGCCATCGGGGAGCATCACCGGGCGCTGCACCAGTCCTTTGCCGAAGGAACGGCGCCCGACCACCACGCCGCGGTCCCAGTCCTGCACCGCGCCCGTAACGATCTCGCTCGCACTGGCGCTGCCTTCGTCGATCATCACCACCAGCCTGCCTTTTTCGAATTTGCCGCCCTTGGTGGCATAGGTGTTCTCGCGGGGCGTGGTGCGCCCGTCGGTGTACACGATCATTTTACGGTCGGCCAGGAACTCATCGGCCATTTCAATGGCGGAACGGAGATAGCCGCCACCATTGCCCTGCAGGTCGAGCACCAGGTCCTTCATGCCCTGTTTGCGCAGGTCCTCGATCTTCTCCGAGAACTCCTTGCCGGTGGTGGCGCCGAAACGGCTCACTTTGATATAACCCACGCCCGGTGCGGCCATGTACGCGGCCTCAATGCTGTTGATCGGGATCTTGTCGCGCGTGATCGAGAAGTCGAGCAGGCCCTTTTCGCCATGGCGCAGAATACCCACGGAAACGTGCGTGCCCTTGGGGCCGCGCAGCAGTTTCATCACATCCGAATTCTTGATCCCCGTGCCCGCCACGGTCTCCTTGTCAACGGTGATCACACGGTCGCCCGCGCGGATGCCCACACGTTCGCTTGGCCCGCCGGAGATGGCATCCACCACGTAAATGGTGTCCCGCACAATGTTGAACTGGATGCCAACGCCCTCGAAATTGCCCTTCAACGGTTCGTTCACTTCCTCTAGGTCCTCCTTGGGGATGTAAACGCTGTGGGGGTCGAGCTCGGCCAGCATGCTCACAATGGCCTTTTCCACCAGCTTTTTGTCATCTACGCTGTCCACGTACATGTTGTCGATCTGGTACAGCAGGGCCTGCAGCTTGGTGACGGCAGCGCTGGGCTGGGCGAAGGAAGGGGAGGCCGCAAGGACGGCCATGGCAAGGAATAGCTTTTTCATGAAGAGGGAATCCGGTACCGGTACGGTGGAATGCGGCGACGCCGCCAAGGAAGCACGAATTTAACGGATGCAGGCCCTGCGGGGTTGTATGCGCGGTTAAGCGGTGTTAAACCTGCCGCCTCCGCAGCTTGGCCTTCACCGTTCGTGCAAGGCGAGTTTGTCGGTCACGGTTTGAAGGATCTCGCGCAGGTCGGCCAGCGACATCGGCTTGCACACGTGGCGATCGAAGCCGCAGGATGCCGTTCGTATCAGGTCCGAAGGTTCATCGCGGCCGGTTACCGCCACCACGTAACTGCCCGTGCCCCAATCGCTGGCGCGTATCTCCTTGCACACATCGAAACCGGTAAGGTCCGGCAGGCCAAGGTCGAGCAGAACGATCTGCGGCTTGAATACAGGACCTTTGGCCAGTGCTTCGCTGGCCAGGTGTGCCACTTGCACCGTATGGCCGAGGTGGCGGAGCAACAACTCGAGTCCGAGGGCCACGTCAGGCCGGTCTTCCACCACCATGGCGCGCAGCGGCTGCGGGGCGGAAAGGTTTTGGGGGGCGGGCTGGATCATGCGCGTGGATGTTGCGGATGCGAACGATCAAGTGCCGTGCCAATAGGCGGCCAGCTTGCGCAATCGGGTTTGTATGGGGCAATATCCCGCAGCGTGTGGATTTCCACCACACCACCGGCCGATGCTGCCCGGCTCAACAGTGCCCGAGCAGGGTGTACACAAGAATGAAGATCAGTATGGTGCCAAGGCAGCCACCGCCCCATTTGTAGGCAGCGGCACCGGCAAGAAGCCCGCGGAATAACTTGTTCATATGGTTGTTTCGGGTGAAGTTGAAATTCTCCTTTCAGCGGATTGAACAGCCGGAATGCACCGGTGGTTCGCTCACCTGCCGAAAAGGAAGGTGCGGCCCGGCAACAACTCACCCTTGCGCCACTTTTCCTTGCGCACCATGCGGCCGTTCTCGTAGAATTTCCAACTGCCGTGCTTCTTGCCGTCCTTGTAATGGCCCACGATGCCTTGGTCGCGGAAGGCCCAGGTGCCCTCGCGCTTGCCCATGCGGAATTGGCCTTTCACCGTTATGCGGCCGGTGGGGTCGTACTCCACCCAGTCGCCGTGCAGGCTGCCCCAGCCATACACCGCGAAAATGAGTTGTTTGCCGTCGGGATAGAATGCGCGGTAGATGCCGCTGGGCTTGCCGCGTTTGAAATCGATCTGCACTGCCGTGCGCGTAGTGTCGAAGGCGTATTTGCCGGTCAGCCGGAAGCGCTCTTCCTGGGGCATGGGTCCGTATTTCACGGCATAGGCCACGGAAACGCCCTGCTCGGGCACAAAGAGCGTATCGGGCTGCGCAAAGGCAGCATGGCCACCAAGGCAGCACAGGAGGAACAGGAAATTGCGGAGCATCAAGGGTTGGATCTGCCCGCACCGCCGACCACCGAGAAAGTGCGGTGCAGCCTATGGCCGCGGGCATCGGTCAAAGTTAGGCGGTGAACACCGTCGGTAGGTGAGAGCGCCATGCGATGATCGCCCTTGGTGCTACCCAGGTAAGCCCCGTCGAGGTCCCAGAATAGTGTGGCGCCGGCATCGCGGTGTGCCACTTCCACCACCATGTTCCCCCGGCTTCCATCGAGCTGAACGGGGATCAGGATCTTGGATCCCGGTTCGGGATAAAGGATTTCCATCGGCGCATCGTTTCCACCCGTTCCGTCTTGCCATGGAGGAAGCGGGGTGTATGCCGGATTGCGCTTGGCGTAATAGTGCTCCATGGCGGGTGGCAGAACGAACCACGTGCTGGAGCGGCCACCACCATCGCCGGTGCGGTACAGGCCGGAAGGGTCGAGCGTGATCCGGCGGTGATAGGGACAAACGGGGGTGCGCATGGTTTGCGGGGGCACCCAGAGCGTATCCGGTACGGGACAATCGGCACCAGCACGGTGGCCGCTGGTGCGGCACATGGGCGCACGCACCATTTCGTCGTAAGGCGGTTCAACCGCAGGGTCCTTGGGCAGTAGATTGAACAGGTCGAAAAGCAGCGGTGCGGCGGCCAACGTGCCGGTAAGGCCCGGCCTTCCTTCGCCCGAGGCGTTTCCCGTCCACACGGCCACGCAATGGCGCGATGTAAGGCCGATCGCCCATGCATCGCGGTGGCCATAGCTGGTGCCGGTCTTCCACGCGATCTGCCTGCTTCCGCTGAAATGGTTCCAGCCCTGTTCATCTGCGGGCCGTGCTACACTGCGCAGGGCCTTTAGGGTGAAGTAGACCGCACTGGCGCTCAATACCGGCGCGCCGTCCAACGCTCGGGCCCCGCTTTTTCCTGCCATCGGCAACACGCTCGGCGGCCGGATATCGCCTTCGCGGTACGGCATGCCCAAGCGGCTGTAATGGTTCAGCACACGTCCCATGCTGGCGTAGGCACCGGCCAATTCCCACAGCGTGGATTCAGCCCCGCCCACCACCAGGGAAAGCCCGTAATCATCGGCGCTGCGGTTTATGCTGCCCAGTCCGTAGGCGCGCAGCATCAGCAGGGTGCGCTCCACGCCGTGGCTGCGCAGGGCGCGCACCATGGGCACGTTCAACGAGCGCGACAAGGCCTCCGAGGCCGGTACGGCACCGCTGTATTGCTCATCGTAATTGCGCGGCGAAAATTCGTTGTACCGGGTGGGCACGTCCGCAAGCAGCATGTCGGGCGCCAGCTCGCCGCTTTGCAGCATGTCCACGTACAGGAAGGGCTTCAAAGTGCTGCCCGTGCTTCTCTTCGCCTGCACCAGGTCCACGCTGCCTGCATGGGCCTCGCCGGCATGCGCGAGATTGCCCACGTATGCGATCACTTCCCCGGAATTGACGTCCATGATCAGTGCGGCGGCGTTGTGCACCTCATTGGCCACCAAGCGTGCGGCATATCGCTCTGCGGCGGCGGTGGCGCGGCGCTGCAGATCGGCGTGCAGGGTGGTGCGCAAGAGTTCGCCACGGTGCCCGGCGGCCGCCAATGTGGCCAACAGGTGCGGTGCTTCCCGCGGCAATTCCTGCGCTTTCCCCGGCAAGGGCTCTTCCTTGGCCAATGACCATTCCAACGTATCGATCGCACCCACCGCCAGCAGTCGGTCCAGAAGGCGGTCGCGTTTGGCCCGCAAGGCCTCGTGGCCCTTGCCCGGATAGATCGCCGATGGCGCGTTGGGCAGTACGGCCAAGGTGGCGCATTCGCTCCAGCTTAGGTTCGCGGCCGGCCGGTGGAAGTAGCGCCACGCGGCGGCATCCAGGCCCACCACGTTGCCGCCGAAAGGAGCATGCGCGGCAAAAAGCCGCAGGATCTCCGATTTGCTGTAGCGCAATTCCAGCCTGAGCGCCAGCAGCGCCTCGCGCAATTTTTCCCCATAGGTGCGCGGCCGGTTGCCCCGCGCCATGCGCGCCAATTGCATGGTGATGGTGCTGCCACCGCTCACCACGCGCCCGGCCTTCCGGTTCTGCGCCCATGCCCGCATAAGCGCCCCGGGGCTAATGCCCCAATGCCGCCGGAAGCCGCGGTCCTCAAATTGCACCAGGCACTCCGCAAAGCGGTCGGGCACTTTTTCCGGTGGCGGGAATCGCCATTGGCCGTCGGTGGCCACGGTGGCCCCGAGCAACTGCCCGTCGCGATCCAGTATTACCGTGGACGTGGGGGAGGAGAATAGCGGGCGCATGGGCCACCAGCGTGCCCAGGCCAATAGGGCCAGCAAAAACACCACGCAAGCGATCGGCCAGCGCCATCGGCGCACGCACGGTCCGGGGATGACGGGGAAGTTGCGTACCGGCCGGGCCATGGCACAAAGATGGAGCGCCGCGTACACCGCATTAACGCATTGCCCGCCATGGCCAACGGCCTAAGTTTGCCGCTCTCCATCTTTTTTCATCTTCACCCATGTTCCGTTTTCCAGTGTTGGCGGCGCTCGTTAGCGTTGCGTTCCTTCCGCTTCAGGCCCAAATTTCCGTTGGCGGCCTTCCCTATTCCCTGCGTGCCAGCGCAGGGTTGAAGGATGTACCGGTGCTGGCGGCGCCTGCATTCGATTTCGCAGAGGCTGCCGCGCACGATGCCCGGCGCGGCGCAGCGGGGCTCATGCCGGCCTATGCCCGGATCTTGCCGCTGGATGGTGGCCTGGAGCTGGGCCAATGGCTTGCGCTGCCCGATGGCAGCAGGGTTTGGCGGCTGCGCGTGCAAAGCGCGGGAGCCCTGGCCACCGAGCTTTATTTCAGCGGGTTCAACCTGCCCGCCACCGCCACCATGTACGTGTACACCGAGGATGGCAGGCAGGTGCTGGGCGGCTTCACCGGGGCCAACAACACATCCGATGGCGATTTTGCCACCAGCCTGCTGCCGGGCGGTGGATGCGTGATCGAATACCACGAACCTGCCCATGCCATTGGCCAAGGCCGGTTCAGGCTTACCGGCATCGGCCATGCCTACCGCAGCGTGGAAGGCATAGCGGCGTCGGGCCCATGCGAGGTGGACGTGAACTGCAGCGAGGGCAATGATTGGCAGGAGCAACGCGATGCCACCGTGAGGATCGGTGTGGTGATCGGCCAATGGAGCTACTGGTGCAGCGGGGCATTGGTGAACAACCTCGCCCAGGATTGCAAACCCTATTTCCTCACCGCCATGCACTGCGCCGTGGACGAGGGCGTGCATTCCACCACCGCCAATTTCAACCAATGGAAATTCTATTTCAACTACGAGCGCGCCGGCTGCGCCACAGGTGCAACGCCCAGCAACCGCACGGTAACCGGCTGCATTAAACGCGGGTCCAGCAACGACAACGGCGGCCAAAGCGGCTCCGATTTCATTTTGGTGGAGGGCAAGACCGCCATTCCGCATAGCTATTCGCCGTATTGGGCCGGATGGGATGCCAGCGGCGCAGGCAGCGCCAGTGGTGTAGGCGTCCATCACCCCGATGGCGACCGCAAGAAGATCAGCACGTACAGCACCGCGCTCGGCTCCACCAACTGGAACACCGTGCCCAACACGCACTGGAGGGTGCGCTGGGTGGCCACCGCGAACGGCCACGGCGTTACCGAGGTCGGTTCATCAGGCTCGGCATTGTTCAATTCGGCCAAGCGGGTGTTGGGCACGCTGACCG
The DNA here is from genome assembly GCA_044463585.1 of Cryomorphaceae bacterium. Taxonomy (GTDB): domain Bacteria; phylum Bacteroidota; class Bacteroidia; order Flavobacteriales_F; family PHOS-HE28; genus PHOS-HE28. The sequence goes on along the minus strand of JBIQMI010000012.1, from coordinate 8,955 downwards.
GTGGCACAAGCAGTTGCGGCAACATCAATGGGTTCGATTATTATGGCAAAATGAGCTACCACTGGGCGAGCAATCCCGGGCCGGTCGCCATGCAACTGGGCAAATTCCTGGACCCAGGGAACACTGGGACCATGGTCATGGACGGCAGCTACGATCCATGCGGCATGTATGTGGGCATCATCGGGCCCGTGGCGCCGGTGGAGCGTTTGCAGGTGTATCCCAATCCGGCGCAGGATCTTGTCACGGTGGTTTTGCCTGAAGGGCTGCGTGCAGGTGGGCGCTTGGAATTGCGGGACATGGCGGGCAGGCTTGTGCTGCAACAGCCGCTGCATGCGGAACGTGAAGTGCGTTTGCCTGTTTCTTCCATGGAGAATGGTGCCTACGTGGTGCAGGTGCACGCAAGAGGCCAGATCCTGGCCACGGCACCATTGATCGTTGCGCAGCAATAGCAGGCGCATTTCCCGTAGTGCCTGTTGGGCTGCCGCCGCGCAAAGGCGTTCCTGTCCAGAACTATGGCTTTTCCGGCCTCGGCGGGGTGAAGGGCATGGGCTCGGCCTCGATCATGTGCACCTCCAATTTGCGCTGGCCGTACTTTGCCCTCAGGGTGGTCCGGCTCTCCCCGCCTTCCTCCGTGGTGGCGAAGCGAAGCACGTCCACATCGGCAACGCCCGCGAATGATCCCGGCCATTGCGCGGCCGCCCAGCGAATAAGGTCCGCATCACTGAACATTCCGGTGGTGCCGAACAGCGGCGTGATCTCCACCACGGGCCCGTTCCGCCAATTGCCCACCACATAGCTGTAAATGGTGTCCTGTGCACGGGCCGGCAATGCGGCGAGCAACAACAGGAAAACCAGTGCGCGCGGGCCGTTCAACAGAAAAGCCCTCCCGGATGCGGGAAGGCTTTTCAGTGAAATGGTCATTCGGCTCATCCCTTGTTGAAGGAGCCCAGCATCCAGTGATGCTTTTCCAGTTGCTCGATGAAGCCTTTCACCATGCGCTCGGTGCCTGCGTCGGACAGCTCCAGGGCAAGGTCCACGGTTTCGTACATGTGGTCCACCAGGGTCACATAGTCCGCCAGCAGGTTTTTTACCATCTGGGTTGAATCAGGGACGCTCGCATCTTCCTTCAGGCTGCTGTGCTTCAGGTATTCGGCGAAGGTGCTCAACGGACGCTCGTGGAATACACGCACACGTTCGGCGATCAGGTCGATGTTCTCCTGGGCCTGGGTGTACTGCAGTTCCAATTGTTCGTGAATGTCGAAGAAGTCGCCACCGGTCACGTTCCAATGGTAGTTGCGCAGCTTCTGGTAATGCACTTGGTAGTTGGCCAGCAGTTCATTCAACGAGTTGGAAAGCTGTTCCCGCTCTTCGGCATTCCAGCGCAGGGAATGCTTGCGGGTACCTTGGTTCTTGGTTGCACTTTTCTTGCTTGCCGATTTTTTCGCTGCCATGGTATAGGGATGGTTTGCGGGTAAACATACTGGAGGCTCAATTGTTCGTGCGCATGCGCTTGCGGCGGTGCGCGCCCAAGGCCAGCGGCAACATGGCGCCGAAGGCGATGAGCAGGCCAAGGAATTCCCTTGATTCCTCGATCACCGGGGTGGTGGCCTTCATTTCACCGGTGATGTCAACAAAGCCGCTGCGCGCCCATTGCAGCATGGCGGGCGATGCGGCCAGCATCCAAAGGCCGATGATGCCGGTAACGCCCCACATCCACCACGCCGGATAGCGCCCGAGCGCGGCCAGTGCGCAACTGATGGCCACCAGCATATAGCCGGTGATCCAGATCATGGGGTCGGGGTCGTTCCATTGAAGCGCTGCGAACAACAGGAAGACCAGGGCGAGAATGGCATATAGGATCTTCATGGCAGAACGAAGGTCCAATTTTTCGCGGTAACCGTTCGCATTAAAATTCGATCCGGTAGCTCAAATTGGGGATCAGCCCCAACTGGTTCTTCGCCAACACCTTGCCCTGGCGTGAATCCCAATAGCGGAAGGCCACATTCTGCTGGTTGGTGACATTCTGAAGATCTAGCGCCCACAGGCCCGTGTGGCTTTTCCGGTCCTTTTTCAGGTACACGCGCAGGTCCAGCCGGAAATAGGCAGGCAGTCGTTCCCATTCCGGTTGGCCCGCGAAAAGCACGTTGCCATTGATATCTGCGTATGCGGGCAACGGCGGATTCCACCCACCGCCCATGGTGTTCACCCTGCCGCTGATGCCCCATGTGCGCACGCGGTCCTTCTTTTCCTTCCTGAATTCCTTCCCGCCCAGCAGGTTGCCGATGTAGTTGTTGTTCCAGCGGGTGCCGTCCGTAATGCCATGCACGGTGTATGTGCTGTTGAACATGGAAAGGTTTGCGCGATAGAAAAAGCCGGTGGCGAAACGATGGTCGATGCTGGCCTCCACGCCTTGGTTGGTGGCGGTGCCGTTGGACATGATCGGAAGGGCAAATTGCTCGTTCCAAAGATTCACCACGGCCAAGGTGTTGATCGCGGTCCACCATGCGGCCACGGGCAATTCGGTGATGTGTTGATGATAGGCTTCGGCATGCAGCACCAAGCGGTCGCCCACGGGGTGATCGTATCCCAGCACGATATCCAGCGAGCGGGACAGGCCGATGGACTGTTGCGTGAATCCTTGGCCGCGTGTGGCGATGGACTGCCATTGCGGCCATTGCGACCGGGTGCCTGCGGCCAGGGCAAGTTTGCGCCCGTGCCGCATGCGCCAGGCCAGTTGGGCGCGCGGCTCGGCCAGCAGCTCCTGGGTGCCGGTGAAGTAGGGCAGGCCCATACCAGCGCCCAGTTCAAGGTGCTCCGTGAGCGCCCATCGGCCATGTATCCAAGGGCGGATGGTCCAGGCCGAGGTGTCATGGTCCTGCGGGGTATAGAGCTGCCGTTGCAGTGCCGTTGCACCCAGTGCGTACCGGAAGCGCGCGCCCATGGCGCCGTCCAATTGCACAGCGCCCGTGAGTTTTCTTTCGTTGAGCACCGCTCGTTCATGGCCGATCACGGTGTAATCATCCGCCAATTGTTCCTCGGCCCGCTGTTGGTCGATCTCCGATGCGGCCATGGCGGCGGAGAAGCTGCCACGCCTGCCCACGGGCACGCGCACCCGTGCGCCCACCGCGCCCATGCGCGAGCTGTAATCGATGTTGCGGCTGTCCTTGTCCACCTCCCATTGGCTGCTGTCGTGCACCGCCTCGAATACGTTGCTGCTGTTCCCGCCCAAACCGAATACATGCCATGCGCCCCGCTTGCCGGCCGGCAGTGCCACATGGAAACTGAGGTCCTGGTAAGTGATGTGCTCATCGCCGAAATCCACGCCCATGCTGCTGAGCAGGCCCACGGTGGAGTAGCGGTAATTGGCGAGGTACGAGGAGCGGCCTCCTTTTCCGATGGGCCCTTCGGTGGCCAGGTCCAGCCCGAGCAGCCCGGCCTGTACGGTCCATTCCTGCCGTTCCTGATTTCCTTTCCGTAGGCGCATGTCCAAAATGCCGCCCAACGCATTGTCGCGGTCCATCGGCAGCACGCCGGTCAGCAATTGCGAGGGGCCTAGCATTTGCGCGCTCAACAGGGTCACCCCGCCGCCGCTTAGCGTGGGCAGGTCGGTGGCGGTACCGGCATTGCCGGTATGGTTTGGGTTCACGATCTCCACGCCCTCCAGCAGCCAAGTATTCGCGTTGGGCGAATTGCCGCGGATGCTGAGGTGGTTGGCCTCGTCGTTGGTGGTGGCCACACCGGGCATGGCGCTCACCAGGCGCGCCGGATCATGGAAGGTGGCGGCCCAGCGAAGGCTTTGTTCCACAGTGAAGGGCTGTACCCCAAGCGGCGACATCCGCTCACGGGCCATGGCGCTTACCGTTACGCTGCCCAGTTGGCCCGAGGAGGGACCCAGTTCAATGCGTTGCACATTCTGCTTGCCCGCACGCAGCCACAGTTCCGGCACCTCCAGCGTGTCGTGGCCCACGGCGGTAACGCGTAACGCATAATGCCCCACCGGTATGGCCGCTATGCGGAAATGCCCGCTGCTGTCCGTTGTGCCCGTCAGGCTTACGTTGCCGGGCAACAGGGCCAATGAGGCGCCCGGCAAGGGCTCCAGCGTACGGGCCGACACCACCTGCCCGGTAAGTGTGGCCATGGGCGGCTGGGCCATGGCCTGCTGGAAGAAGAGGAAAGCGAAGGCCAACAATGCTGCGGCCCGGAACAACGATGGGCGAACCATGTTGCGATGTTACGGACTCCTGCGGTGAACCGTGTTTCCGCGCGGGCTGCCGCGGTGCATGTTCACGCTTTTGTTTTCGCTTGGAACGGCACCTCCAGAATGAGGCTGATGTTGCGGCCCATGTTGTGGATGCCGCTGCGCCCTGTGGGATTGTCCGGATAATTGTCGAAGTACTTCATGCGGCTGAGGTTGCTCTGGTAAACACGATCGGCCAGGTTGGTGCCCAACAAGGTGAAGGTGAGCACCGTGCGGCCCTTGCGGTCCACAATGTCGCCGCCCAGCCCCGCATCGAAAAGGTGATAGCCGGGCGTGAACGTTTCGGTGCCATAGGCCGCGAAGAACCGCCGTTGCGCAGCGTGTACCTGCACCCCGGCCTTGATGAAAAGGTTGGCCATGAAACCGGTGTTCTTCTTCACCGTGTAGCGCAGTTCGCTGTTCCAGTGCAGGGGCGGGATCATGGGCAGGTACCGGCTGCTGTCCGGCACCGCCGCACCGCGGGCGCCCAGGTTGGTGGCCTGCACGTAGGAAAGGGCATTGCCGAAGTGCAGCCCCGGGATCAAGTGCAGGTCGAGGTAGGCCTCGCCACCGATGAGCTGCGCCGTGGTTTGCCTGTACTGGAACACCGGAATCGACATTCCGCCCGTAGTGAACAAGGAATCCCCGCCATGCACGGCGCCCAGCTTTTCGTTGTAGCTGTAGTTCTTGATCCGGTTGGCGAACAGCTCGATGCTGAAGGTGGTCCTGGTGCCAGTGACGTACGCGCCGACATCGGCCTGCAGGTTCCGTTCAGGCTTCAGTGCGGCATTGCCGATCTGCATCAGCCCCTCGCCCGCATGCAAACCGTGGGCGGTAAGCTCGGCCACACCGGGTGCGCGGAAGCCATGACCCAGGTTGGCCTTCAGCGTGGTGGAGCGGTGGATGTGCCACGCAGCGCCCAAGCTTGCCGCCGTGCCGGTGAAGCGGGCATCAAGTGCAGGAAAGACCTCCTGGGCATGCGCATGGTGGGGGCCAACAGCTGCAGGGAATCCGTTGCCCGCATCCTCCACCTCGTACAGTTGGGCGGCATGGAAATCACGTGCATCCAACCGAAGTCCGCCGGACAGGTCCATGGCCCCCCACGTTTTTTTGGTATGGAGGAACAGGCCGGCATCCAGCACATGGTAGCTGGGCACCAGGAATTCCGTGCCTTTGGTGGCATCGTTGGTCTGGTACATGCCGTTCAGGCCCCAGGTGGTTTCCCATCCGCTGCGGTCGGGCAGGTTGTGCTTGAGGCCATAGGTGTAGGTATCGAGCACCAAGTACAACGCTGGGATCGAAGCGTGTTCCGGATATGCGAATTCACGGCGGTCGCTTCGTTGGAAGCCCAGGTCAATGTTGAGCATTCCACCACCTGCCTTCACCCCGCCGCTGGCCAAGACATGGTAGCGTTGCACCCGCTGGTGCGGCGTGCCGATGCGGTACGAATTGAGGTCCCTGTCATCGGCGATGACCCATTCATCTCCGTCGTCGTCCAGTGGCTTCATGAATTTGCGGGAGGTGCTGTCGCGCATGCCATCGGGCACTTCGAGTTGTTTGTGGTGCGCGCCCATGCGCAGCCGGGCGAAGCCCCAGGAGCGGTTGACACCCAAGTAGGCATTCAGGTCCTGCTGCGTGTATTTGGTGCCGAACACGCGTCCGTCCAACGCATTGCGGAAGTTGTCCGCCGCTTGGCCCGAGGCGCGCATGCCGTACACCAGGTTTCCCCTGTTCGCATCGATGTTGGCGGAGGATGCCAGGCCGTTGTTGTTGGTGTTGTAGGCCACCAGCGCACTGCCGCGCAGGGCACCGGCCGGTACCGAGGGTGATGGAAGCAGGTTGACCACCCCGGCCAGGGCATCGGATCCGTAGGAAAGACTGGCGGGCCCCTTGATCACCTCCACGCGATCGATCAGGTAGGGGTCGATCTCCACGCCATGCTCGGCGCCCCATTGCTGGTCCTCCAGCCGCACCCCATCGAACAGCGTGAGGACCCGTGTTCCGCCAAGGCCCCTGATGTAGGGCTTTGAAACGCCGGGGCCGGAGCTGACCTCGCTGATGCCGGGCACTTTTGCCAAGGCGGAAATGATGTTCAGCGAGGCATTGGACCGCAGAAAGTCACGGTCCACCAAGGCCATGGGCACGGGTTGGCGATGCCGCTCAGTTGCCCGTGCCGCGCCGGTCACCACCACTTCGTGCATTTCCAGCACCGTGGGGGTTAGCACGAAATCACGGTTGGGGGTGGAGCCCAGGTCCACCGTTTCCACCAAGGTGGCGTAGCCGGTCATGCTCACGCGCACAAGGGCCTTTACGGTGGGCAGGTTGGCAAGGAAGAAGGTGCCGTCGTCCTTGGTGACTGTGCCGGTGTGCAATTCCGGGAAGAAAACTTGTGCACCGGGAATGGGCTGCAGCGTGCCCTGCTCGCGCACGGTGCCCGAGAAGCTGGTGTGGACGTCGGTATGGGCCCAAGTGGCCAAGGTGGCCTGAAGGAAGGTGAATAGTGTGATGAAACGGCGATGGGGCATTGTACATGCAATGGCCGGGCGCGGGTACATACCCGTTGCGCACGGCGGTGGAAAACCTGGGTTGACGAAGAATGGCCGCGTATCGCGGCCGGGGTGCTCAAGCAACCGGTGGGCCGCGCAGCTTCGGCGCTTCGCGCGCCAACGTATGCACCTGTGCCGTGAAGGGCACGGCCAGATCAACCATGGCCAAGATTTCCGGAAGCGGTGCCGGAGCGGGCGGCAGATCAAGCACGGGCACCGGGGCCTCGCAGATCGCGCAGTGGAGGTCCGCATGCAATGCCGGCGTTGGCCCATGGCTGTCCAAGTGCAGCTGGCCCTCCAGGCAATGATGGAACAGCGTGCGCGGCAGTGCCATGGAAAGCAGCACCGCGAGCAGGAACCATGCGGAAAGTGAGCGCTTCATCGGGGAAGGGACGGCGATGCCGCCCCGTGCAAAGATCGTCCTTTCTAGAGCATCGATGCCGCAACCTCAGTGCGACCGGCCCAGCAGGCGGCCGAGGCGCTGCACGTCCGCCCTGTTCGGCCAGAGCTCGGTGAAGCGTGTGTTCGTAATGCGCATGAATACAACGGTCTGGTACAGGGCACTGGCGCCATAGGCCAAACTGGCGCAAAGTGCGGCACCCACCAGTCCGTATTGCGGCACCAGCAACAATCCTGCGCCAATGGTGATCACCATGCCAATGCCCGATGCACCCACGTTGTGCACGTTGCGGGCGGTACCGCTGAAAAAGTGGCTCCACGCCTGCGTGGCGGACATGCTGAGGATACCCGGCGCAAGCAGCGCGATCAAGGGTGTGATGCCCACCACTTCCGGACCGAATAAGCACTGGAACAGGGTGGAGGGCAGCACGAGCAACACCAATATGATCGCGCTTGCACTGGCCATGGAAGTCTTAAGGAATGTGAGGGTGATCAAGCGTTGTTCCTCGGCCTTGTCGGTATTGCTGATCTTGCTGTAGAGGACGAGCGCAAGGCTTTTCGGCACCAGCCAGGCACCTTCTGCCAGCTGATTGGCCACGGTGTACACGCCCAACTGTGCTGTGCCCTTGAACTTTTCGATCAGCCAATAGGCCAACCGGTAGTTGATCAATTGCATGCCGTTGGCCATTTGGATATAGCTGCCCTGGCGGAACAACAGTTGCATCACGTTCACGCTGGGGTCGTCCTGCACCTCCACCCGCTTGCGGATCGACAGGGTGCCCAACAGCAGTGAGCTGAGGGCGGAGGCATAGGCCCCCGTAACGTATGACATGGCACTGGCACCGGGTTGGAACGCCAACCATGTGAATACACCCACTAACATGATCGCCTGCACCACAGCGATCACATTGTTCGCCCGGATCCGTTGCTGGCCAACGAGAATGTTGAGGTGCACCGCGTTCACGCCTTGCAGAAAGGCCAGTACCGCCACATGCAGCGCGTAGCCCTCGGGCACCAGGTTGAACAACGATACCACCAGATAGCCCGCCAGCCCGATGAACAGTGCCCATAAATAGCTGGGCCTGAGCAGGCGGCCAAGTGCCACGCGCGGTGCCAGGTACACCAAGGCGCTGCCGGCAACGAGGTCCATGCCCAGGCGCACCAAGCTTATGCCCAGTACCACCAGGCCGATCACACCCAATCCTTCGGCCCCCAGCCGATGGCCGCCCACAACGGCCACCAGCAGGCCCATCACCGTGATGATGATGCGCGCCAGGATGGTGCCGGAGATCACTTTCAGCATTTAGTCGGAAAGGACGCGTTGGTACACCGCATCGAATTGCCGGGCCACGGCAGCAGCGCTGAAGCGTTGGCCTATGCTGTTGCGAATGGCTGCGGGCTCATACCTGTGGTGCCCATCGGCCATCTGGACCATGGCCTTGGCCAAGGCGTGGTTATCGCCCACGGGGATCAGCACGCCGTTCGCCGGGGTAACAAAGGCTTCAGGGCCGCCGCAACGCGTGGCGATCACGGGCTTGCCGCTGGCCAATGCTTCGCCGGTCACCACACTGAAGGTTTCAAAATTGCTGTTGATGATCACCGTTCCCGCCCGCGCCATCACGGGCAATACCCCCGCCTGGGGCAACCGGCCATGCCAGTGCACCACTTCGCCCAAGCCCAAGCCATGGGCCAAGCGGTGCAGCATCTCCCGGTCAGGCCCGCCACCGATCACTTCAAGCTTCAGGTCGTGCCCTTGTTCGCGTGCCTTGGCCA
>JBIQMI010000011.1:0-27464 GCA_044463585.1 Cryomorphaceae bacterium | reverse complement strand
GGTGTCCACTTGCGCCAGCACTTGAACAAAGTCGATCACACGCTGCATGTCCTTCAACATCGAATCGCGCACGGCGCGGTCCGATAAGTCGAGGCGGGCCAGTTCGGCCACATGGTCCAAAGTTGCTTCGTCGATCTTCATTTTGCGGGGTAAGCCTGCTGCAAAGGTGCCTCGATCTGCTGGAATATCCTTTCGCGCAATGCGGCGGCATCGTGGGCGGTGAGCCCACGGGTGGGCACGGCCGGGTGCACGATGGCCCGTGAAATGCCCGGCCGGCCTGCGCTCAGCGGCTTTTCCGGGTCGCCGAACATGTACCAGTTGTCCAGCAGGGTCACCGGCACTATGGGCACCTGCTTGCGGATGGCCAAACGGAAGGCCCCGTCCTTGAAAGGCAGCAGGCGCGGGGCCTGGGCCGAGATCGTGCCCTCGGGGAAGATGCTCACACATGCGCCTGCCTCCAGCGCATCACCCGCCTTTTTCAGCGCCCGGGCGGCCTCCATGCCATTGGACCTGTTCACCGCGATGTGCATATCGTGGAAGAAGATGTTGAACAGCGGCCAGCGCAGCAATTCATGCTTGCCCATGAACAGGAAGTAATGCGGCACCAGGCAGAACGTGTGCACGATATCGATGTAGCTGCTGTGGTTGATGCACACCACGTAGGGCGGATCGGGCCAGGGCGAACGCTGCTCGACCCGCAAGGGCACCAGGCCCCCATAGGCCAAAAAATGCCCCCAGGCCTGCATCAGCCGGAATGCGGCGCCGTAGCCCGAGGGTTTCCGCAGCAGCAGCCGGAACGGCACGTACAACACCAGCAGCGACAGGGCGAAAATGAAGGCGAACCACAGCTTGAACAGCAGGCGGAAGGGCAGGAAAAGCCATTTCCAAAGCGGCTGGCGCAGGTCGCTGCCAGCGGCCACGCGATCGGTAGTTGCGTTCGGCTGTTCCTTCACGTCGTTAAAAATGCAAGGCGCGAAGCTACCGCTCTATCTTCGGCCGCCGTTCCTGGCCTTCACTTGAAACATGCGTGTACTTACCGGCATCCAGAGCACGGGCATTCCGCACCTGGGCAATTTGCTCGGGGCCATTCTGCCCGCCATTGAACAAGGCAGCGCTCCCGGCAACGAAGCCTATCTTTTCATCGCCGACCTGCACTCGTTCACCACCGTGCGCGATGCCGCACTGCTGCGCAACAACACCTACGCCGTTGCCGCCGCGTGGCTGGCCTGCGGGCTCGATGTGGACCAAGTGGTGTTCTACCGCCAAAGCGATGTGCCCGAGGTGGCCGAACTGACCTGGTACCTCGGTTGCCTTACGCCCTATCCCATGCTGGCCAATGCCCATTCCTTCAAGGACAAAAGCAGCAACGTAAGCCAGGTGAACGCAGGACTTTTCTACTACCCGGTGCTCATGGCCGCGGACATCCTACTCTATGATGCGGACGTGGTGCCGGTGGGCAAGGACCAAAAACAGCACCTGGAGATCACGCGCGACATTGCTGGAGCCTTCAACCGCGCATACGGCGAGGACACCTTCGTACTGCCCGAGGCGCGGATCAACGAGGCGCTGATGACCATACCCGGCACCGACGGCCGCAAGATGAGCAAGAGCTACAACAACACGATCAACATTTTCCTGCCGGAAAAAGAGTTGAAAAAGCAGGTGATGGGGATCGTGACCGACAGCAAGACGCTTGAGGAGGCGAAGGACCCGCACACGGACAACGTATTCCGGCTTTTCGAACTGGTAGCCCCGGTTGAAAGGGCCAAGGAGATGGAACGCAGCTACTGGGCCGGCGGCTATGGCTATGGCCACGCGAAGAAGGAGCTGCTCGGGTTGTTGACCGAACGCTTCGCCCCGCAGCGGGCACGGTTCGCGGAACTGATGGCCGACACGGCCGAGCTGGACCGCTTGCTGGCCATTGGGGCGCAAAAAGCACGGGCGGTGGCCTCGCGCACATTGGCCCGCGTTCGGGCCCGCACCGGGTACGGCCCGCCTGTTCGCTAATTGTTGATAACCGGCGGCCACGGCCGTTGGAAGATCCGGTCCAGCACCCAACTTTGGCGTTGAACCCTCCGTCCGCAAGGCCGGAATTAAACCTATCCAAAGATGGCAGCAGTTGAAGGCTATTGCGTAAAGTGCAAGGCGAAGCGCAACATGAAGGAAGCGAACGAGGTGACCATGGCCAACGGCCGCAAAGCGATGAAGGGCAAATGCCCCGAGTGCGGCACCGGCATGTTCAAGATCTTGGGCAAGTAAGCGCAGGGCGCCATCCTCTTCGGGAGGATGGCGCCTTGGCCCAGGACCGGGGCGAGGGACGCATTCCCTGAACGATGCACCACCTCCCGCTACACGCGCGCCATACCACCCGGTACCTGCTCCTGATCCTGGGGGCATTGCTCCTCTTGCATCTCTGGGTGGCATTCTGCCACGTGGTGCTGCACTGGCGCGTGGAGGCGTTGACCCAGTTGGCCGATGTGGACCTCGAGGCCAACCTCCCCACCTTCTTCAATGTGGCGCTCTTCTTCATCGGCGCCGCCATTTTTTACCTGCATGGCCGCGCCGAAAAAGGCCCGATGCGCCGTGGCTGGTTCATCATGGCCGCGGTATTCTGCTTTCTGGGCGTGGACGAAGGCTCGCAGATCCACGAGAAATTCATGCTTTTCACCCTAAGGCTGCTGCACCATGGCAGCCAGGACGGGGGCGACTTGGGCTGGTTTTATTACGCTTGGGTGATCCCGTACGGTTTGGCTACCGCAGTGCTGGTGACCGTGCTGGGCCGCTGGTTGCTGAAGCTGCGGCCCGTGCTGCGGCGCAGGCTGTTGGTAAGTGGCGCTGTGTACCTCTTCGGGGCCGTCTTTCTTGAAATGGCCGGCGGCAAGCTCTCCCGGTCCCTGCCCTACCAAGACCCCGCCGAGTTTCCGTGGATGCCTTGCGAGGTGTACGCCAACCCTGGCGATTGCTGGCTCTATATGGAACCGCGCTACATCGTATTGTACACATTGGAGGAGATGTGTGAAATGGGCGGGCTTATCCTGTGCATCCGTGCGCTGCTGCAGGATTTTGAATCGCGGCAGCTCCGCGTTTCCATTTCCGTGGTACAGGATGACACCGTTGGCCCGCGCGGCTGACCTTAACGATCACGCACCACCTTGCCGGACGCTGTGCGCTTGAATGCACGCACGGCCATGATCTGCCGGGGCAGCTCATGCTTGTGCAGCACCGTGGCCAACTGTTCCATCAACTGTGGCAACAGGTCCGGGCCTTCCGTGGTCTCCACCATCAGGGCCACTGCTTGGCCCAGCCGCGGATCCGGCACGGAAGTGAAATAATGCGCCAAGGGCAGCAACCCTGCAGTGCGTGCCTCCAATTGCTCGGGATAGATTTTCTTGCCCCCGCTCAGGATCACATTGTCAATGCGCCCCAACCAGCTGAAGTGCAGGGCATCCACCAAGTCCACCAGATCATTGGTCACATGCTGTTTTTGCTTGAGGTGCGGGGTGTGCACCACAAGGCAACCGCGCCCGTCCACGGAAAAACTGACACTCCCGATGGCGCGGTAGATGCCGCTTTTCTCCGGCCCGTTCAACCGGCGTAGCGCCACATGGGTAACGGTTTCCGTGCTGGCATAGCCTTGGAATACTTCCGTGCGCAGGCCCTGCAGGTCCTCTTCCAGCACATCGCTCACCGGGCCGCCGCCCAGCAGGATCGTCCGGAATTGGTCCTCCACCCGCTTGCGATCCTCCTGTATGGCGCGGTGCAATTGCAACGGCACCATGGCGGTGAACTGGAACCGGTCGGGCACCTTCAGGTTATCGAGCACGCTGCCGCGTGGATCGATGATGTGCAGATCGAGGCCCAGCGCCATGGCACGCACCACCATCATTTTACCGGCGATGTACGCGCAGGGCAGGCAGAGCAGCACGCGGTCGCCTTCGCGTAGCCCGAAGGTGTCGTAGGTGAGCCGTGCGCTCTGCACCAGGTCGCGGCGGGATATGCGGATGAGCTTTGGCCGTCCCGTTGTGCCGCTGGTAAGCGCCGGAAGCGCCCGTCCCTTCATAAGGGCCAGGTGCACGATCAATGCGCTAAGTTCCTGCTTCCATTGTTCATCCTTGCGCCGCTTGTCACCCAGTTTGGTGAAATGCAGGTAGGCATCAAATCGGGTCAATGTGCGCCCATCAACCGTCAAAAAATCGAACGCCCCTTCGATGGTGCGCGGATATTTGCCACGCGCCGTCATGGCCAAAGCCGGCCCAACTCCCATTCCAGCTCCGGACGGTAGCGGAGTTCTGCCCCCTCAACCCCAAGGGGGGAAGGAAAATTGTTCGTGTACACATTGCCTGTGCCGAGGCCTTGCGGAATGGTGCTGCCCAAGGTGGCGGTCCATTGCGCAATGGCGTTGAGGCCAATGCTGCTTTCCAAGGCCGAGGTGATCCACCAGCCGATGTTGCGCTCCTTGGCCAGGTCGATCCACTCCTGCGACGCGGCCCATCCGCCCACCAAGCTCGGCTTGATCACGATGTGCTGCGGCCGCACATGATCAAGCATGTCCTTCTTGGCATCGCGCGTATTCAGGCCGATCAGGTCCTCGTCCAGCGCAATGGGCAAAGGCGAGCTGGCGCATACCTCTTCCATCACTTCGTACAGCCCGGGTGCAATGGGCTGCTCAATGCTTTCCACTTGCAATCGCGCCAGCCGTTCCAGCAAGGGCATTACGTTGTTATTGTTGAAGGCCCCGTTGGCATCCACGCGCAGGGTGAGATCGTTCGCGCTGAATTGTTTCCGCACATCGGCCAGCAGGTCCAGTTCATCCTCAATGCCGATAGCGCCGATCTTCATCTTCACGCAACGGTTGCCTTTATCGAGCTGCTCCTTGATGCGCGCGCGCATGGTGGCCTTGTCGCCCATCCACACCAGGCCATTGATGGGAATGCCCTTGCGGCCCAAGGTGAAATCTGAAGGAAAAAGGACCTTGCTGCCGCTGGCCTGCAGGTCGCGCAGGCATTGCTCCACCGCGAAACGCACACTGGGCACGTTCACCAGGTCGGTGTTCAGGCGGGTGGTCCAATCCGTTGTGTTGGCGCACAGTTCCAACAGCTTGGTGCGCACATCCGCCGGGAATTCCTTGCTGTGCCCGGGGAACAATGCGGCCTCGCCAATGCCGCGCAGCTCGGGCCGGTCGTTATCCCATGCGATCAGGAACCAGGCGGTGCGCGCCTCGATCACGCCCTTGCTGGTACCCAGCGGAAAGCGCGGGGTGAAGGTGATTTCTTTCCAAGTGGCTTCGATCATGGGGATGAAAGCAACCCCAAAGAAAAGAGCAATGCGCACAACAGCGTGATCAACCCCAACACCTTCATCTGCGGGTCCAGCTCGTGGGGAGCGGTATTGCGGCGCACGGCGCGCAGGTGCCGGTCGAGCAACGGGAAGGCCAGCAGGAAAACATATTGGCCCCACGACCGGAAATGGAACGCGGTGAAAAGCACTAAGCAGGCAAAGCCACCGAGCATAAGCAGCGTATGGTAGGCCTTGGACCTGCGTGCCCCGAGGCGCACAGCGATCGTGTGCTTGCCGCTGGCCGCATCATTCTCGGCATCGCGCATGTTGTTCAGGTTGAGCATGCCGGTGGAGAGCAGCCCAACGCCGAACGCCGGCAACAGCACCGGCCACCACCATTGGCCCGTGTGCAGGAAGAAGCTGCCAGCTACACCTGCCAAGCCGAAGAAGACCAGCACGCTGATGTCACCGAGGCCCGCGTAGCCGTAGGGGTTCGTGCCGTAGGTATACTTCACGGCGGCCGCAATGGCCAATAGGCCGATCAGCAAAAAGCCAAGCATGGTAACCGACCAGCCCAATGCCACGATGATCAAGGCCAAGCCCGTAACCAGCGCCAGCAACCCGCAGATCCACATGGCACGCTTCATGGCCGCGGCGGGTATGGCCCCGCTTTGCACGGTGCGCAACGGGCCTACGCGTGCATCGCTGTCGGCGCCGTGCAGGTGATCGCCGAGGTCGTTGGCCAAGTTGCTGAGCACTTGCAAAAGCACCGCGGTAATCAATGCCAACAAGAGTACGGGCCACTTGAAGGTGCCATGGAATGCCGCCAAGGCACTGCCGGTGATGATGCCGCTAACGGCCAAGGGCAGGGTACGCGGGCGGAAAGCGTCCAACCATGGATTCATGCGGCAAAGGAAGGGTTTGGCAGGTGGAATTCTTAACCGCCAAGACGCAAAGGGCGCAAAGGGGATGGCCGCAGGGGTGCGGGTGCGTGGAGAAAGCTTAACCGCCAAGGCGCAAAGGGCGCAAAGAGGATGGCCGCAGAAGCGCAGGGGCGTGGAGAATGCTTAACCGCCAAAACGCAAAGGGGCCGAAGGGGATGATGCCAGAGAAATATAGACCGCAAAGACGCAAAGCCTTGTCGTGGTTTCGCGTAGCACCCCAGGATATTCTTGGCGTGTTTGGCGTCTTGGCGGTGAATACTGGAGTCTACCCGTTCCGCAAGGCCTTGAAATGCTCCCGCAGCACCTTGGGGGAGAGCACGGGATCCGTGGTGACATGAAGGATCGCTGGTTTTTCGTGTGGCTGGTACAGCTTTTCCAAGCCCTCATTCAACGAGGCTTCATCCTGCGCCGAATACAGCGCAAGTCCGTAGCTCTTCACCAACGCAGGAATATCGCGGCGGTGCGGTGATTCGAACCAAGGCAGCAGTTCGGGATCTTTGTCGGGGCCGGGGATGAACCGGAAAATGTTGCCGCCGCCATTGTCGATCACGATCACCTTCAATTGCGGCGATAGGTGCTTGTTCCAGAAGGCGTTGCTGTCGTAGCAGAAGGCCACATCACCGGTGATGAGCGTGGTGGGCCTGTCCGCCGCGAACGCCGCGCCAACGGCGGTACTCGTGCAACCATCGATCCCGCTGGTGCCGCGGTTGCTGAAAAAGCGGTGCGCACCGCCGCGATCAAAAAGCTGGGCATAACGCGCAGCGGTGCTGTTGGCCAAATGGATATCCCCGCCCCCGGGAATGCGCTCCACCAGGGTGCGGAAAACGGTGAGGTCGCTGAAGGGCGTTTGTTCCAGGAACCCTTGTTGGACCTCCCGCATGCGTGCGTCCACCATGCGCCAGGCCGCACCGTACATGCTTTCGTTGGGCTTTACCTGGCCTTCCATCTGCGCCAGGAAAATGTGCGGCGCCACGGCGATGTCGTGCGTGAGGCTCTGGAACGTGTCGTAATGCCGGGCTTCGGCATCCACGCGCCAATGCTGGCCCGGCCGCCATTTCCGCAGCAGCGACTTGATCCGTTTGCTCACGATGGCCCCGCCGAAGGTGACCAGCACATCGGGCTTCAGGTCGGCTTCGTTGCCATCGTTCACCCCCTCGATCGCCCGATCGATGCAGGTGATGAACTGCGGATCATCGAGGTTGGAGGTGGCCTCGGTGAGCACGGCGCATTGCGGCAAGGCGGCCCATTGGCGCAAGTGCTGTTTCACTCCTTCGCCCCATAGCCCTTGCCCCACCAACACCATCACCTTCAGGCTTCCGGAAAGCTGTTGTGCGCGCCAGCCACGGTCCGGCAGCATGAAGGCCTCCACGGGCATGGGTGCTATCAATCTGGAACCCTCGTGCTTGTCAACGGTTCCGTACAGCGGCTCCTCGAAGGGCACATTCACTTGCACGGGCCCCGGTACCGGCAGCAAGGTGGCATCGATGGCCGTGTTGATCAGGCGGCCGCAATGCCAGCGCGAAAGCTCATCGGTGGTCCGCGGCAACTGCACGCTTTTGCGCAGGTGCGGCATCAACACGCCGCGCTGGCGAATGGTCTGGCCCTCGCCCTGGTCGGTCCATTCCTCGGGGCGATCGGCGGCGATCACCAACAACGGCACGCGCTGGTAAAAAGCCTCTGCGATGGCGGGTGCGTAATTGAGCACCGCGCTGCCGCTGGTACAGATCAGGGCCACAGGCCGGTGCAGCTGCTGCGCCATGCCCATGGCGAAGAAGGCCGCGCTGCGCTCGTCGATCACCTGCAGGCATTGAATGTCGCCCTGCCGCAGGAAGGAGATCACCAACGGTGCGTTGCGTGAGCCCGGGCTGATCACGGCGTGCTGCACGCCTTTGGCCGCGCAAAGGCGCGCCAGTTCCGCTGCGGCAAAATGGTCGGAGGTGCCCATGCGTTCAACCGGCAACACGCGGTTCCAAGGCGCGTAACCAGGTGCTGGCCTTGCGCTCCGTTTCGTTCCATTCCATTTCCGCATCGCTGCCAGCGGTGATCCCGGCACCCACCGGCAGCAGGGTTTTTCCTTGGTAGTGGAACATGCAGCGCAGGTTCACGAAAAGCTCGGTGGGGCCGTCCGCGTTCCATGGCCCCCAAAAGCCGGTGTACAACGAACGATCGTGCTGCTCGTGGGCCGCAATGAATTCCATGGCCGCCTCCTTCGGCATGCCCGCCACCGCCGGGGTGGGATGCAGGGCCACCACCAGTTCGCCCAGCAACGTGTCGCCCATGCCCGCCTCGAGCACGGTGCGCAAATGCGCAACGGGCCCGGCCTTCACCACTTCGGGGCCGCGCACGGTGATGTCCTGCAGGTCAAAGTGCGCAAAGGCCGAATGCACGTAATGCGTTACTTGCCCCTGTTCATCCAATTCCTTGTGGCCCCAGCCGGAAAGCCGCGCTGGCACCGCATCGCTGGGGCGCGTGGAGGCCAGCGCATCCACGCGCACATGGCCCTGGTCCTCTTTCACCAACCGTTCCGGTGAAGCGCCCATCCAAAGGCCGTGCTCGGGCGTGTACGCCATGGCCACCATGGTTTCCGCATTGTCCTGCAGGGCCCATGCGAACAGTTCCGGCCACAGGTCGGCGGGGATCGGGGCTTCCTTCAACCTGGACAGCACCACCTTGTCCATTGCCCGTGTTGCACATGCGGCCTTTGCGGCCTCTACCGCGGCCATATAGGCCGCCCGCGGTGTGGATGACTGTACCTGGATATTGCGTGGCGTGCTTCCGCGGCAATCGTCCAGCCGGGTGATGTCCGGGTCGATCTCGGCGAAGGTGAGCTCCACATCGGCGCGGATGTAGGGGATCCGGCCGGGATCAAGCCTGAAGGGCGCGGCGATGAACACCTGGTTCAGGCCGAGCAGCATGGTGGTCTCCACGGTTTCCAGGCGTGGATCGCGTTGCGCCCAAAGCTGCACCGGATGGCCCGGCAGCCGAAAGGCGGCGAACGTGAGCCGCTGGCCTATGCATTGGGAAAGGGCTTTGAGCAGGGCCGGGTTGGGCGTCATTTGCGATCGATCACCATGTTGGTCAAACGGCATATTGCGGTCAGTTCGCCCTGTTCGTTGGCCACGCGGATATCCCACACATGCAATGTGCGGCCCTTGTGCACCAGCGTGCCCGTGGCGGTGACCGTGCCGGACCGGGCGCTTTTCAGGTGGTTCGCGTTGAGTTCAATGCCCACAACGGCGTGCTTGTCCAGGTCGACCAGCATGGCAGAACCCATGCTGCCCAGCGTTTCGGCCAAGGCGGCCGTGGCCCCGCCGTGCAGCAGGCCCATGGGCTGCTTGGTCCTGCTGTCCACGGGCATGGTGGCCTTCAAGGTGCCCGGGCCGCTGGGGATGAAGGTGATGCCGATGTGTTCCACCATGGTGCCTTTCTGCACCGAATTGGCCCACGCCAGTTGCTCCTCGTTGAACATGCCGCGAAAGTAAGCCGGGGGCGATCTTTGCCCCCGGGGAGAAGACGGTCGCGGCCGCCGGGCAGGTCCATCCGATCCCCGCAATGGCCATGGAGGAAAAAAGCAAGAAGCGGCTGCTGCTGGTGGAGGACGAGGAATCGTTGCGTTCCACGTTGCGGATGAACTTTGAACTGGAAGGCTATGACGTGACCACCGCCGTGCGCGGAGGCGAGGCCTTGGAACGCATACGGGGCGCGCGTTTTGATGGCATTGTGCTGGACGTGATGCTGCCTGACGTGGACGGATTCACCATCTGCGAGACCATACGGCTGGAGGGCGACCGCACACCGGTGCTTTTTCTGACGGCACGCACCAACCCCGCTGACCGGGTGCGCGGCCTGCGCGCCGGCGACGATTTCCTGGCCAAGCCGTTCGACCTGCAGGAGTTGTTGCTCCGCGTGGAAAAACTGGTGGACCGTGGGCAGGAGGGCAGCACATCGGCACCGCCGTCGCGCGTGGAATTCGGCGGCAACTCCGTGGACTTCGACACCTATGAGATCAGCGGGCAACGCGGGCTTAACAAGCGGCTTACCCAACGCGAAATGCTGCTGTTGCGCCTGCTTACCGAACGCGCCGGCGAAGTGGTAAGCCGCGAGGAGATCCTACAGAAAGTTTGGGGCTATGATGTGTACCCCACCACGCGCACCATCGACAACTTCATCGTTTCCTTCCGGAAATATTTCGAGGCCGACCCGCACAAGCCAAAACACTTCACCTCGGTGCGCGGCGTGGGGTACACCTTCACGCCCTAATGCCGTGAACTTTGCAGCACCGTACCTGTTCCACGGGTATGGAAAGCAAAGCAATTGACCGATCGGTGTGGCTGGCCACCACACCCCTGACCGATTACCCGGCACAAGCTGGTGACCTCTCAGTTGACGTGGCCGTTGTTGGTGGGGGCATCGCCGGAATTTCGGTGGCCCACCGCCTGAAAGAACTGGGCAAAACCGTGGCCTTGGTGGAAAAGGGCAGGATCGTGGAGGCCACCACCGGCAACACCACCGCCAAGGTAACCTCGCTGCATGGGCTCATTTACACGCGCCTTAGCAAGAAATTCACCGATGAGGGGGTCCGGATCTACGGAACGGCCAACGAGGCCGCCATTGGCCATGCCGAGGAGTTGGTGAGGAAATACAAGATCGACTGCGATTTCGAACGGCTGGACGCCTATACCTATGCCCAGGAGGAAAAGGGCCGGAAGGAGGTGAAGGAAGAGGCCGAGATCGCGAAGAAACTCGGCCTGCCCGCCAGCTATACCGACGATGTTCCGCTCACCTATCCCACCTACGGCGCCGTGAAGTTCAGCCCGCAGGCCCAGTTCCACGTGCGCAAGTACCTGCTGGCCCTGGCGGCCCGGATCCCCGGCGACGGCTCGCACGTGCTGGAGCACGCGGAGGCCAAGGGCATAAGGGCCGAAGGCGCGAACCGCTTGCTGGAAACGGACAAGGGCATCATTACGGCCAAGGACATCGTGATCGCCACGCACGAACCGTTCTTCGACCCCGACAACGAGTACGAGGACCTCGAGAAATTCAAGGATTATGCGCTGGGGCTGTTGATCAAAGAAACCACGCCACCGGGGGAATTCTTCAGCACCGGGGAAGAGCCGCATTCCATCCGGGCCCAAACCACCGAGGATGGCGACATCATCATAGTGGGCGGGAAGAGCAAGGACGAGGTGGAGGCGGAAAATGCCGAGGAGGCATACGCCTTGGTGGAGAAGGATTATTCCAAGAAATTCAAGATCGAACGCGTGGTATACAAGTGGAACACCTACGACCTGGCCACCAAGGACGGTGCATCATTCATCGGCAGGCTGAAGGAGGACGATGAGCATATTCTTGTGGCCACCGGATTCAACGGCTGGGGCATGACCAACGGCATTCTGGCCGGCATGCTGCTCGGCGACCGCATCACGGGAAAAATGAATGCATGGGCCGGGTTTTTCGACAAATTCACACAGAAAAAGTATAAACGCTGAATCCGGGCCTGCTTCCGCGGACGACGATCGGGAACTGACCGGACCGCTTCATTTTCCGACCATTCTGCAGGCGCTGGCAATTTTTCCCGCTGCGGGCAGGCAACCCTTCCACCGGCCGTGCGTCTTGTAATCAGATCCGAGGTCTTCCTTTGGTCTGGTTCCTAATCCTTGCAGGTTTACCGCGCAGGGGCCCGATCGGGCCCCTGTTCGGTTTTTAGGCCGTTCAGGCAAGGCAGAATACGCAGAACTTGCTCTCGGGATCGTGCTCCACCGGTACCTGCGGGTCCATCATTTCACGCACCACCGTGCACAGCAATTCCGTTATGCCCGGCAACTGCCCACGTGTAATGGACCGGTTCTTTCCGATGGACAACATCACCGGCTTGTTGCTTTCCGCGTGCTGCAAGGGCAACAGGCCCGCCTGCACCTCCTGCACTTCCGGGTGCTGGTTGAGGTAAAGCCAGGCATACACGAGCAATTGCGCGGCATACCGCTTGTCCCCGCGCTTCAATTCCTGTAGGTCCAGCTCCTTCAAGTGCAGGCTTGGCAGGTTCACTTTGCCTGTCTTCATGTCCAAGATCCGCAATACACCGTCGGCACGGTCCACGCGGTCCAATCGGCCCTTGATCACCACAGGCGTGCCGATCTCGGCCGAGGCCGGTGCCAGCTCCATGGCCAGGTCCGACTCTTGCTCCAGTACGGTAAGCACCTGGCCATCCTCCAAGCTGTGCAATTCAGCCCGCACGAAGCGTTGCGCCGCGCGCGTGGCCATGTGGTACTGCAGCATGGGCTCGCCGGTCCCCAGCTGTTCCGCGGAAACATGCTTTAGCAGTTCGTTGCGCAGTTGCGCGCCGATGCTTTCCAGCCCGGGCGCCAGGTCCGCGGGTTGCAGGGGCCTGCCCAGGTACGGGCCATAAAGCGACTCAACCGCATTGTGCAGCGCGGCGCCCAGGATGTTCGGCGCGATCCGCGAACTGAAGGATTCGATCTCCGACAGGCCCATCACCTGCTTGAAGTGGAAGCTGAGCGGGCAGCTCAGCCATTCGCCCAATGCCGATGGCGTAAGCCCTCTTCCAAGCCGCTTCCGCAGCGCCTGCAGCACCGCGGCGTCCTTGCGTACCGAAACAATGCGCTTCTCCACTGTTGGCGGAAGCGGCACCCGTGCATCCAGTACGGGCAATTCGCGGCCATGGCCACGGAAAAGCTCGTGCTGCAGTTGCAGGATGAAGCGGCTCGGCCCCTGCGCCTCCTCCCCTTCGGCCCAGGTCAGGGTGGCATCCTCGGCGCGCTGCAGCATCCGCATGAAATTGTAAGCCTGTACCGCGTCGTTGGCATCGCGCAGCATCATGCCGTGGTGGCGGCGCAGTTCAAAAGGAATGAACGAGCGCTCCGACGTATTGGCCGGCAGCGTTCCTTCCTGCACCCCCACCAGCACAAGCCGCTCAAAATCCAGCGCGCGGGCCTCCAGCATGCCCATTACCTGCACGCCGGCCAAGGGCTCGCCGTAAAAGCCGATCCTTGCGGCCCGCAACAGCCGCTGGAACAGTGTGGCGTAGGCCTGGATATCGAGCTGGTGTCCATAGCGCCCCAGCAACAGGTGCACACGGCGGACCACCAGAGAAGCCTGGTAGATCTGTTCCGTGACAAAGGGGTCGCCGGCCATGTTCTCCTTGGCCCAGGCCAGTGCTTTGGCCGTGATCTGCGGCAGCTGCCCCCGCACATCGTGCAGTTCAGCGAACACCGAAACAGCCGCGGCGGGCAATTGCGCCCCGGCCATGATCGCCTGCAGGGCCCCGGCCCCGTGGTACGCCCTGCCCTCGGCATGCACGGCCTTCAAGGCAGCGGCCACGGCCCCCGGGCCGTTCCGCGCAGCAAGGAACGGATGCCCGAGGAAGCGCTCGATGTCGCCCAGAAAGAACCCGTGGCCGGCACGCATGCCCGTGTACAGCCTGTGCAGGGCATCCAAATAAGAGCCGACAGGCAGTTGCGCCACCGCCAGGCCCATGGTGATGTTCAGCGGCCCGATGTCCGGCGGCAGGGCTTCCAGCAGCAGCACCAACAGGCTTTCATCGGCCAGCACCACGGCCGTGCGCGCCCGTTCCGTGGCCGGTGTATTCTTCAGCAATTCCGCGGCCACCCAGGCCTGTGCCACATCGTTGGGTGCCCGCACGGCCTGCAGCCGTTTTCCGGCCCCGGCGAGGCTATCGGCCACCGGCACAGTGCCCGGCCCGAATGCGGCCATCGCCTTCCGAAGGTGCTGTCCCGCTTCCTGCTCGTTCCGTTCCAGGTAGTAGCGGTCGGCATCCCAAGCGAAATGGGCCTTGCCCTGCAGCTTGAATTGCGACAGGACGTTGTGCTGCGAGCGCGTAAGGGCGTTCAGCCCCGCGAACCACACCGCCTCCCAACGGTGCCCTTGTTCGGCCAATCGCTGCGCGGCCGTGCGCTCGATCAACCCGGTGGTACCGGCGCCCATGGCCATCAGTTGCTCGTTCAGCAAGCGGTGCATGCGGCCCACCATGGCCCAGTAACGCACCATGCGCTCTTGGCCGCGGCTCAAAGGGTCGTGGTTGAAGGTGATGTCCAGTTCCTCCCATGATCTCAGGTCGCGGTAATAGCTGTCCAGGTCCACTCCGTAGGCGTCCGCTTCGCTGATGTCGGCCAATGTGGTGCTGCCCCATTGCATGAAATCGCCGATGCCCTGCGCATGGGCCCCCTCCGCTTTCCGAAAGGCTTCGTAACCTTCGAACAGCAGTTCCTCCGTGGCCAGGGGGCGCAGGCCCGAAAGCGTTTCCATGAAACTGCCCATGGTGAACATTTGCGGGCTCCAAAGCGGCTTGCCCGCCACTTGGGCGAGCCATTTGTGCAGGTAAAGCCCGGCCCGTTGGCTCGGCAGCACCACGGCCACTTCCCGCAGTGCCGTGCCATGCTGCCGCCATATTGCCTGTGCCAGTTGATGCAGGAATGCGCCCATGCAAAAGTTCACGTGTGATCTTTGCGCAAAGTACCTCCTCCATGGATAAAACCGGATTCCCCGCGTACAGGCGCTCCACCAACGGCCTCAATTGGTACCGGATCGATTCCCATACCGAAATGCACGAGGTGCAGCGCGTGGGGCGGAGGCTGGTCGCGCACCACCTGAAGGCCTTGGCCTATCCGGAAAGGGTGCGCATCATGGACCTGCTCGAATTGGACCATGGGCATGTGGTGGAGTGCGCCGCGGAAGAGGTGGAGGAAATGCTGAGACAGGCGGCGCAATAGCAACGCGATGCTCTTGGCGGGCAAGGGTCCACCGAAAATAAAATGGGGGCCGAACCGTGCGGAACGTAACTTTCGTGTTCGGAAGTGCTACCTGTTCCGTACAAAACAGCCCCCGCAATGGTGAAAACGCTACTCTGTATTCCCGCATTCCTGGTTTCGCTGCTGGCATTCCCGCAAGATTGGGCACTCTTCCAGCCCGGCCAGTTGATGTATTACCACATCAACTCCGACACAGGCATGACCGTGCTGACGCAGCGATTGGACTCGGTGCGGCCCACCGCGAACGGTGATGTGCATTACTTCAAATTGTACAACGGCCCCGACCACCTTCGCGCCTGCTGGAACGAGGCCTTTTACCCGGATCATTTGCCCAACTGGACCTACAACCTGTTCCTTATGGATTCGTTGTTGGTGAGGAATGACACGGCGTTCGGCTACGCGGGGCCGGGTTATGGGCCTTATTATTTCCTGCCCCACGTGGAGGTGGGTGGATCATGGACTGCCCCATTGATCACGGGCGGCGGGCCGCAGCAGACAACGTTCACGTGCATCAGCAAGGAGGAGGAAACCTTCCTCGGCATAACGGACAGCGTGAAAACGTTCTCCATCAACACGGTAGGCAATTCCGTCCCACCGATCAACGACATCGTGATCAAGCTGAGCAAGTCGCACGGCCTCATGGAGTTCCTTCCGCTAGGCCTCACCGTGCCACACTCCACCTTGCCGGTGCGTACGTTCAGGCTGATCGGATTGAATGACGGCAACACCCACGGATATGCCCAACCGCGCTTCGCGGATTACTTCCGGCTATCGGCAGGTGACATCCTGCAATGGCAGCAGAATTACCAACCCGCCATGATCACTGAGCCGTCATGGATACGGTTCCATCAGGACTCGATCACCCATGTGCTCATCACGCCCGATTCCGTGGTGTACACATTCAACCGGACAACCTTGAACGAGGACCTTTCGCTCCTTGGCCAGTACAGCGGCTTGAAAACAACCTTCCGGGAAAGGGAATTCCGCTATATGGCAGGGGCACAAACCGACTCCTACGCCTTGGGTGCAAATTCGTACAGCAACCAAGGCTGGGACGGAATGCCGCTATGGTACAGTGGGCGACTGCAGCTTCGCGCCGACCCCCTCAGCGGGGACACCACCACCAGCATTGATTTCATGTCCCAGGCGATGACCTTCGATACATCGGCATGCCTGATCATTGGAGTAACGGACCTTTCCTCCGAACTGGTGCTGGATTCCCGCGTTGGAATTATGCGCCATTGCATGTCCTTCACCACCTCCATGGATTGCAGCCAATTGATCGGTTGGCGGATCAACGGCGTGGTGACGGGGGACCTGAAATGGACAACTGGCGTGGCACAATTGGAAAGCGCCCAGGTCGCGTTGCGGCCCAACCCGGTGCACGACGCCTTCGTGATCGATGGCCTAAGTGCCGGAAGTGGTGCGCAGTTGGAATTGTTCGGCTTGTCCGGTCATCGGGTGCTCCAAGCGGATTGGCGCGGAAGCCCGATCGCGGTGGACAAGTTGGAGCCGGGGGTCTATCTGCTGCGGCTGGTCTCTGCGGAGGGAGTGCGCGTTCTGCGTTTCGTGAAGGAATAGGCTGTGCCATAAATGCGAACGGGGCCAGCAACGCCGGCCCCGTTCCGAATGATTGCCGGGAATCATTCCACCGAGAACTTCTTTACGGTCGTTCCCGTGGCGGACCGTAATCGCAGGAAGTAAATGCCTTGGCCCAAGCCCGCTACGGCCACTTGGCGCATCTGCTTCGGTGCAATGGCGCCCAACTGAAGCACGGCCTTGCCGGTAAGGTCCACCACATCCGCTTGGTCGTATGTGATCTCGTCGGTGTTGTGCACGTTCAGCATGTCCGCAGCAGGATTGGGGTACAATCCGATACGGGCTTCCCTGGGCACGCGGCCAACGCCTGTTCCAACACTGTACCCGATCTGGACCACAGGCCGGCGGTCGTTGATGTTGGTATTGTTCGAAGTGCTTGAAAGCGATGCTGGCATGCTATTATTGCCCATGCCATAAATGCGGTCGACCACGGTGGTGTTCTCCCATTCAAAAGACCCGGTGGCGATGGGCGTTGATGCCATGGAGATGTCCCACTCGGTAAGGATCTCGAGCGAGCCGCCTGTGTAGGTGAAAGGTGTGGCAAGGTTGAAGACGATGTAGTTGGGACTGGCCGTGGCCGGAATGGCCTGGCTGGTGTTGCTGTACACGGTGGAGGCACCGTTCGCCAAGGTTGTCCACGGCATCGTACTTTCTGAATAGGCCGGCGTAGTGGAGTTCTTCATCAGAATGGTGAACGAGGCGGGGCCCGCAGCGGAATTGGGCGAACTCTTCATCCACCCCACCGATTCCACCTGATCGCCGGCTTGGATCCCCGCGGCCGAAAGCTCATCAGCGGTATAGAGGTAGGCATACCGGCTGTACTTGTAGTACAACGTGGAGGAGACATACACCGGCCCCACGGCATACAACGGAGCATTTGGTGCACCGGTATCAATCACCACGGTTTGGGCCTGCACCGCACCGGCGGTGATCAATGCCGCCAAGGCGATCGGCAAGTAGCGTCGGAACTTCACGCGTATCGTTTTCTTCATGGCCATGTTTTGGGTTTGCTTGGGCACCAAGCTATGCAATTAGCGGATCCATCGTTCAGCCCGCACGAACAAAATGACGGGGGCTGCGGCATCTCCTTCACCGCGCAACCCATCGGCGTATCTTGCCGTCATTACCGCAAATGCGCGCCCTCTTCATCCTGTGCCTGCTTGCCCCGGCCATGCCCGCCTGGGCCACGCACATCCTGGGCGGTGAAATGACCTACACCTACTTGGGCAATGACAACTACCAGGTGACCCTGCGCCTGTACCGCGATTGCGGACCGGACAACACGAACAACACCGCCTTGGACGCCACGGCGGTCATCGGCATATTCGACAGTGCAGGCCAGTGGATCAGCACGTCCACCTTCTTCCTGCCCAACGAGGTGAACGTTCCCGTGGTGGCGGACAATCCATGCCTTACCGTGCCGCCCAGCATATGCACGCGCATGGGCACCTACACGGGCGTGATCAACCTGCCCTCCGGCACCGGCGGCTACACCCTCTCCTACCAACGCTGCTGCCGAAGCCCGGCCGTGGTGAACCTGAACAACCCGGGTGCGCAGGGCATGACGTGCACCATACAAGTGCCCGACCCCACCGTGCACGGGCCGAACAATTCACCCTCGTTCATCAATAACCCGCCCATGGTGCTCTGCTTGGGGCAAACCACCGTGCTGGACCAGTTGGCCACGGATTCAGATGGCGATTCGCTGGCCTACCACTTGTGCGACCCATTGCAGGGCGGCGACAACTTTTTGAATACCGCGCCCAATCCGCCGTCGGCGCCACCATACACGCCCGTGGTCTGGGCCAATGGATATTCAACCCAGAACCAGCTCAACTCCCAGCCTCCTATGGCTTTTGCCGAGCAGGACGGGCTGCTGACGCTGAACCCCACCGCATTGGGCAACTACGCCGTAAGCATTTGCGTGAGCGAATACCGCAACGGGGCGCTGCTCAGCACGGTGATCCGCGATTTCAGGTTCCTGGTGGTCGCCTGCATGCAGGACATTATCTCGGCGTTCCCGCCACAGGCTGAAGGATGCAATGGGCTACAGGTGCAACTGGCCAACCAAAGCACCGGTGCCAGCACATACCATTGGGACTTCGGCGTACCCGGCACCGATTCGGATACCTCGGCCCTGGCCAGCCCTACATTCACCTATCCTGCACCGGGCAGCTACACCATTACGCTGGTGGCCAACCCCGGCTGGCCTTGCGGGGACACGGTCCAGCACGTGTACACGGTGCATGATCCGCTGTACACGTCATTCGCGGTGCCTGGCGTACTCTGCACCGATCAGCTCCCCCTGCAGCTCACCGCAACGGGCAACTTTACACCGGCTGCCCAGATCACTTGGGATGTGGGGCCGGGCGTTTCCCCCGATCTGCACGCCACCTCGCTCACTGTAGGGTGGTCCACTTTGGGGCCGCATCCGGTAACCCTTTCCGTTGAGGACTACGGTTGTGCGGCCAGCTTCACCGACACGGTGTTCGTGCATCCGCCCCCGAAGCCGTTGTTCGCCGTTGATACCAGCGGTTGTGAACCTTTCACCGTACAGCCCTTGAACCTTTCCCACGCTTGGGCACCCATGCAATTCCTTTGGGACTTCGGCGATGGCACCACCACCACCGACAGCTTGCCGCTGCATACGTTCACCCAGCCGGGGGATTACACGATCAAGCTCACGGCGACCACGGTTTCAGGGTGCATTGCCACGCGCACATGGCAAGCACCCCATGCCGTTACCGTATGGCCGCGGCCCAGCGCGCAGGCCACCGCGCTACCACGGGTTACAACCGTGCTGGAGCCCGAGGTGGCATTCCATGACCATTCCTCGAACGCCGCTGAGATCGATTTCCAGATCGAGGGTGTGCACTACAACATGCCCGACTTCACGCATACGTTCAGCGATGCCGGCTGGTACCGGGCTTACCTGAAAGTGACCAGCCCCCACGGCTGCACCGACACCACCAGCCTGCGCATATTCATCGGCGACCACCTCTTTTTCGCACCCACGGCCTTTTCACCCGACGGGGATGGCCACAACGAAATATGGCGGCCCAGCGTGAAGGGCGCCCGCGCCTACCGGCTGGATGTATTCGATCGCTGGGGGCGTGTGGTCTTCAGCACCACTGATCCCAATGCCGGCTGGGACGGCAAGGATGCGGCGCCTGGTATATACGCCTACAAAGCGTGGCTCACGGAATGGGGACCCATGGAAAAGGAGTACAACGGGAGCTTCGTGTTGATCAAGTAGGGCCGCTTGCCGGCGTTCCGCGGCGCACCATGTCCAAATGGGGTATGCCGTCCATCAGGTAACCAGGTCCAGTTGCCCGGTACCCGAGCCTTTCGTAAAAACGGCGCAGGTGTTCCTGCGCGGCTACCGCCGAGGCGGTGACATTGAATCGTTCGGCGATACGGATCGCCTGCAGCATCAGTTCGCGGCCATGGCCGCGTGCGCGGAAAGCAGGCGCCACCACCACCCGCCCAATGTGTGGCAGCCCATCGGCGCCGGGGGCGATCACACGGCAATAGGCGACCAAGCGTCCTTCTCCATCGCGCCTGTTACATGGAGCGTCCGCCCATCCAGGTCCAGGTCATCCAGTTCGGGGTAGGCACATTGTTGTTCCACCACGAAAACATCTATGCGCAACCGCATCATCTCGAACAATTCGATCGCGGCCGATCCGGCGATGTTCACGGCCTGCCAATGGAGCTGGGGGCCGCTGCTCATGCCTCCACCGGTACCAATTCGCCTTGGGCCGCATAAAGCAGCCAACCGTGCACCGGCGCATTTTCCAGCGCCTGCAACACGCGCACGTAGCCTTGCACCTGCCGATGATGATCCTCCATCGGACGGCCGGTCTTTATGTCCAGCACATGGAACACGCCATTGTCGCGCACCACACGATCAGGCCTTATCGTGCTCCCGTCCCCCTGCAACAGGGCACGCTCGTTGAACACTTCGAGCCCCTCCCGGAAAAACGGCGCTATGGCCGGCCTGCCGAGAAGTTGTTGCAAATGGCCGGAAATCTGGTCGCATACCGGCCCGGGAAGTCCCCAGCGATCACGTTCCTGGCGGATGGCCGTAGGCAGGTCGGCAGCAGTACGCACGCGGGCCAAAATGGCGTGCACGGCTTTGCCTTGGCTGCGGTACGGGTCGGGATCTGATGGGTCCCACTCGTCCGGCGCTTCTTTCCTGATCTTCCAAGTGCGCTCGCCTGAGGTAAGCGCGGCGGCGGGAAGCAATGGCAGCTCCGTGCCATCGGCTTTTTGCGGTTCCGGCTCCTTCGCATGTTTCCTTTCGCGCCGACCAGCGCGGTAAACGCCTCCTTCGAAGACCAACATATCACGCAGCATGGCGCCGAACGATTCATTTCCCTTTTCGGGAATGCTGATGTACAACCGCTGCTCCGGCCGTGTGAGCGCCACGTAGAGCACATCAAGATCGTCGAGCTTCCCCAAGCGGTCCTCCTCGTCCATTTCCGGAATGCCCAATTCCAGCAGGTCTTTTCTTTTCCCCACCAGCACCGTGGGCAGGCCCTCCATGGGCGGGTCGGGGTTGATCCAGATCCGCTCGCGGGTGCCGGGTGTTTTCTTCCCCGCATCGGGAATGATGACCACCGGGAATTGAAGGCCTTTGGCCTTGTGCACGGTCATCACTTGTATGGCACCTGCGCCGGGGCTTCCGCCCACCGATTTGTTTTTCGCGCTCAGTTCCCATTTTTCCAGGAACCCTGGCAGGTCGTCCCCGTTCGACTTGGAGAAGGCGTGGGCTTCATTGACCAGTGCCATGATGAAAGCATCGGTGGCGGCATCATGGCCGAGCGCGGAGGCTACGCGGGTGATCAATGGCACCAGTGGTAGCCGCGGGTTGATCCCGCGGTGTTCCCGGGTCCAGTTCCGCATGAAAGTGGCAGGCGTGGTCCCCTCCGGGAATGGGTCCGGGCGGCCTTCCTCCGCGGCCACGGTTACTATGGCCTGCACTGCGCGTGCCGCATGTTCATCCACGGGCATGTGCAGCCAGGACAGCACCTCGATCACTGCGCAGGCGGGGGCATGCCCGCCCAGCGTAAGGCCATCCGGCGAAACAACGTTCCACCCTTCACTGCGCAAATGCCCGCTGGCCTCGCGGCCCTGCTTACCGGTGCGCACCAGCACCGCAATATCCCCCGGCCGGAATCCATCCTCCAGGCTGTCCTGCACCGCCTGCTTCATCAATCTCCATGCTCCGGGGCATTCCTCCTCTGCCGCATCGGCGTCCTTGCTTTCGCTATAGGTGGCCACTTCCACATAGCCCTCGCGATCGAGCACGGTGTTTTGTTCGTGCCGGTCGTACACCTTCTTCTCCTCTTCCCCCAAACCGTCCATCAGCCGGCCGGTAACGCGGTTGTTGAATGCGATGATGGCCGAGCCCGACCTGAAATTGTTGGCCAAGGGCTCCATCGGTTCGTGGCTCTTGAGCAGTGCGTTCTCGTAGGCCTCGCCATCGGCCAACAATTGCTTTCGGAACACGTTGGGGAATGCGACGAATTGGCGCGCCTCGCCGTTGCGCCAGCGGTAGATGGCCTGTTTGGCATCGCCCACCAGCAGCACCGAACCGCCAGAGGATAGCGCATTGTGCACCAAGGGCAACATGGCATGCCATTGCATCAAGCTGGTATCCTGGAATTCATCCACCAGGAAATGCCTGTACCATTCGCCCAGCCGCTCGTAAATGAAGGGCGCGGGCTCCTCCTGTACCACGGCGTGCACCTTGCGCGTAAGGTCGCTGAAGAACGAAACGCCCTCCTCCTGCTTGAGCTGTTCCAAGCGCTCGCCGATGGAATTGAGCGTGGCCATCGGCAACAGGTCCTTCAGCACGGCGCGGTCCAGTGTGTAGAGCTTGCGCAGGCTTTCCGCTTCAAGGAACACGGCTTCGAACAGGTCCTTCAACGCCTCGATCTTCGGCCTGACCTGCTGGGGCGTGCTGTTTGCGGTCCACGTTCCGGTTTCCACGGCTGTTTTCAGCCGTCCTGTGGTTTCGATATTTCCCTCGAGCACCGCCAGCTTCCTGTAAAAGCTGATGTACCCATTTGACTTGTACGGGAAGTCATCCTCGGTCAATCCTTGATCGGCCACGGCCTTCATCACCTTTTGGCCGAGGTGCCGAAGGTGTTCGCGTGTGCGTTCAACCCGCACCTTCAGCTCGTGCTGGATCTCCATGAAGCGTTCCGCGGGAGTCTCGCGCAGCTTTTCCAGATGCGCGATCGCGGATTCCTTGCCGAGCTGCTCGGCCAAGTTGCGCAAAGGCCTATCGGGCCGCCAGGATTGCTCGTTTTCCAGCAATTGCTCGCACGTTTCCACCAACACCCGGGTAAGTGCCGGATCGGTGCCCGCATCCTCCAGCAACAGCTCCACGGCCTTGCCCCGGTAGTAGTCCTCGTCAGTGGTCATGCGCAATTCGTGATCGAGCTGTAATTCCCGCGCGAACGGCTTCACCACGCGGCGCACGAAGGAGTCGATGGTGCTGATGGCCACCTGCGACCAATGGTGCAGCATGTGCGAGTGCATGGCCTTGGCCCGCACGCGCAATTCACGCTCATCTATGCCCGCCAGGCGCATCACGGAATCGCGCACATCGGACCCCGTGGCGCCCAACGGCGCTTCGCCGCCCAGGTCCTCCAAGTACTTCAGCACGCGTTCGCGCATTTCAGCGGCCGCCTTGTTGGTGAAGGTCAGCGCCAGGATGTGCGTATAGGCCGCGGGGTCGCGGCCCTTCAGCGCAAGCAGCAGGTAATGCTTCACCAGGTTGTGCGTTTTGCCGGCGCCGGCCGAGCTGTGCAGCACCTGGAACCGGCCTTGCGCCTCATCTGTCATGCGGTTCATGCGATGGTCCATGCGGTTGCCGAAGGTATCCATCAATATACCGCGCACATCCCGGTGCGGAAGCTAATTTCGTGGCATGCCACAAGTGATGAAACCCGCATTCAACCTTACCGCCACCACGCTATTGTTCCTCGTGCTGATGGCAAGCTGCCGCAAGGACCCGCCGGCGCCGCCCAATCCACCCGCTCCCCAAGGACCCATGGTGCCGGTGAAGCTGACGGTGAAGCCCATTTGGGATGATGGCGAGTTCAACAAGCAGAATGTCTACTTGGCCGGCGGCGACCAGCGCGTACAGGTCACTGCCCTTAAGTTCTATTTATCGCCATTGCAGTTTGAAGGGCCTGGCCCGAACCACGCGCTTTTCGATGCGGACCTTTTTGACGTGGTGGACGGCGCGGAACACCGGTTGCTTTGGCTGCCGGTGGGCAATTACAGCAACCTCCGGTTCGGCCTTGGCCTGCCACCCGCCCTCAACCACCGCGACCTGGCCACCATACCGCCGAATGCCCCCACGGGCAACAACAGCGGCATGTACTGGAACTGGGCCACGCAATACCGTTTCGTGATCTTTTCCGGCTTTTTCGATAATGAACCTGATTCGACCGGCCAGCCCGCCAATGTGTTCGACTTCCACACCGGGCTGGATACCTGCTACCGCACGAGGGCCCTTCCCTTTGAATTGCATGCCGCGGAAGGGGATACGGTGAACCTTACCCTCACGGTGGACATCGCCCGGTTCTTCCAGAACGGCAATGCGATCTTCCAACTCTCGGACCATGCCTTCTGGCACGGCGTGGGCAGCCTGAACGTGGGCACGCGGCTGGCGGACATGCAGGTAGCGGCCTTCGCGATCGAGCCATGACCGGTTGGGTGCGGGCCACCTTGGCCATGGCCGTTGGGCTTTGCGCCTGGGGCTGCCAAAAAGACCCAGCCATTGCCCCTATTGCCGATGCGGGGTTCGGGCTGAACGTACCTGCCCATTGGCCCGCGCCGCCATTGCGGGCCGATAATCCGCTCACCAAGGCCAGCGTGGAATTGGGCAAGTTGCTTTTCAGCGATGAACGCCTTTCGCTGGGGCGCGGTATTTCCTGCGCCAGCTGCCACCTTCCGGGGCAGGCCTTCAGCGATACAACAGCCCGAAGCCGTGGCATGGCCGGGCGGACAGGAATGCGCAATGCACCGTCGCTGGCCAATGTTGCGTATGCACCATTCCTGTTGTGGGACGGAGGCGCTGCAACGCTGGAGCAGCATGCCGTGGTGCCTTTTTTTGACGAGGACGAATTGGATGCGGACCCGCAGCAGGTGGTGGAATTGCTCGCCCAAGATCCTGTTATGCAGGCCAAGAGCCTGGCGGCCTACAGCCGGCCCATGGACCTGTACGTACTTACCCGTTCACTGGCCAACTACCAGCGCAGCTTGATCGGGGGCAGCTCCCGGTACGACCGGTACCTGTTGGGTGATGACCAAGCGATCGACGCAGCCGAGAAGCGCGGCGCGCAAGTTTTTTACGGGGCAGGAGGCTGCGCCGCATGCCATACCGGGCACCTGTTCACCGATGGCGGCTTCCACAATACAGGCTTGGATGATGGTGGTATGGACACGGGCCGCGAGCGCATCACCTTGCACCCGGCCGACCGGGGCAAATTCAAGACCCCCGGCCTGCGCAACATTGCGCTCACTGCACCGTACATGCACGATGGAAGCTTGGCCACATTGGAGGAGGTGGCCGCTTACTTCAATGCCGGCGGCGGGCCCCATACGAACAAGGATCCAGCGATGGTGGCGTTAGGCCTTACCCAACAACAACAGGAGGACCTCGTGGCGTTCCTACGGGCGCTGACCGATGAAGCCCCTATCGATATTGTTCCATGATCCGTCCGGCAAGCCAATTCCTTTTGATCGCAAGCATGCTTATGGCCTTGTTGGCCTGCCGCCGCGAAGATCCGCGGGAGGACCTGCCCGCGGCAGCGCCGGGCACCACGCCATACCACTTGATCATTCCCGCCAACCTGCCGCCGATGGACATACCGGCGGACAATCCGCTCACCGTGGAGGGCGTGTCGCTCGGGCGTTTCCTATTCTACGATAAGAGGTTGAGCGGGAACAACGGCATGAGCTGCGCCAGCTGCCATGCCCCGGAGCTGGCGTTCACGGATGGCAAAGCGGTTTCCAAGGGCATCGATAGCATTGCCGGCATACGCAGCACCATGCCCTTGATCAACCTGGGCTATTCGCGGTTCTTCTTTTGGGACGGGCGTGCCACCAGCTTGGAACACCAGATACTGGAGCCCGTTGCCAACCCGATCGAAATGAACGACACATGGCCGAACGTAATGGCAAAGCTGCAGGCGGATGCGGTGTATCCGGTCTTGTTCGAGAGGGCGTTCGGCACGCCGGTGATCGACTCGCTGAAGGTGGCCAAGGCGTTGGCCCAATTCATCCGTACCATGGTAAGCGGCAACAGCCCCTTCGACCGGTTCAGGCGCGGGGAAGGCATGATCCCGCCCGACGCATTGGCCGGGTTGAACCTGTTCCAGATCGAGGGCGGGCAACCCGGGCAGATCATCCCTGTGGCGGGCAGCACACCGGTGATCGGGCAGGGCGGTGCCGACTGCTTCCATTGCCACACGCTGGATGCGGGCTTGTTCACCGACGAACAATTCCATAACAACGGCCTGGACGTGGTTTTTGCGGACCCAGGGCGTGCGGGCGTGACCAACGACCCCATGGACATGGCCAAGTTCAAAACCCCCACGTTGCGCAACATCATGGTCACCGCGCCCTACATGCACGATGGCCGGTTCGCAACGATCGATGATGTGCTGGACCATTACAACTCGGGCGGCCACGCCTCGGCAACAGTGGACCCCTTCATGAAATTCACCGATCCCGATATGGAGCTGGGCCTAACACCGCAAAAACGCCAGCAGGTGAAGGCCTTCCTCGAGTCGCTCACCGACCAGGAGTTCCTTTCGAACCCGGCATTCAGCGATCCGGGGCCCCCGCACCTGTGATCTAATATTCCGCCTCGACCGCGGTTGGCCGCCACGTGGTGCAGCGCATCCTGTCGTTCAGCACCTCGGGCTTGAAAATGCTTGTTCCAATGAGCATCCGGGCGCATTCCTGCACGCCTTCGGTAATGCTTGGATGCGGATGCACGAGGGCGGCCAGGGCCTTTATCCCCAGCCCTTCGCTCATCATCAACGCCACGGCCTGTATGGCGCTACTTGCATGCTCGCCAACCGCGCGCATGCCCAACACCTTCATTTGCTCATCATCGGTAACGATGATCTTGAAGAAACCATCGGTGCGGCGCATGGCGATGGCACGGGCGAGGCAACTGTAATCGATCCTGGCCGTGCGGTGCGGGATGTTGCGGGCCCGGCAGTCCTGTTCATTCAACCCCACCCCTGCCACTTCAGGCTCCAGGAACATGATGGTGCTGGTGTGCGCATGGTCCAAGGCTTTGGCGTGCACATTGAAAAGGCGTTCCACGGCGTACCGGCCTTCCAGCTCGCCCAGGTTCACGAGCATGTTGTTGCCCATGGCATCACCGGCGAAATGGATATGCTGTTGCGAGGAAGCAGTACCCTGCAACAGCACATTGTTGCGTTCGTCCATGGCCACGCCGGCGGAATCGAGCGCCAATCTTTCCAGGTTGGGCATCCGGCCCACGGCCAACAGGGCTTTTTCAACTTCGATCTCCTGGCCGTTGCCGTTCTTGAAGGCAAGCGTGTAATTCACGCGGTCCCCGTTGTTCACCAATCGCTCGAGACGCGCTTCGTGATGGATGGCCACCCCGCGCCGCTCCAGGTTGCGCGCCACCAATGCTGAAACGTCCTCATCCTCCATGGGGAGAATGCGCGACGCACGGTCGATCAAGTGCACTTCGGTGCGCCCGAAGTTGCTGAAAATGGTGGCGAATTCGCAGCCGATCACGCCGGCGCCAACGATGACTATGCTTTTGGGCCATTCCTCCACGTCGAAGATG
>JBIQMI010000010.1:22337-29170 GCA_044463585.1 Cryomorphaceae bacterium | reverse complement strand
GATCTTCCGGATCCCTTCTGCCGGGGAATGCCTCGCTTGCCACAAGCATTTCAACGAGCCCACCGTGATCGGTCCCAAACCGCAGAACCTGGATGCCAGCTACCCATACGCTGGTGGCGCCATGAACCAACTGGCCAAGTGGACCGCCGAGGGCTATTTGGCCGCAGGCTATCCGGCCGCCATTGACCGTGTGGCAGGCTGGGACGATCCCGACGAAACGCTGGAGCGGCGCGTACGCGCCTATTTGGACATGAATTGCGCGCACTGCCACTATGAAGGCGGTTTCTGCAGCTACCGGCCCATGCGGTTCGCCTGGCACCAGTCCAGCGACCCCACGAACCTGGGCGTTTGCGTACCACCGCAAGACCCCTTTGCGCCGGGGGTGAATTACATTGTGAATGCCGGAAACCCGCAGCGGTCCATGCTGTACTACCGCCTCAGTTCCACCGAAGAGGCCGAACGCATGCCGTTGTTCGAACGCACCGTACGCCACGAGGAAGCTATTCAACTGGTGGACGACTGGATCAGTTCACTTGCACCAAACTGCCCGTAAAAACCCTACCCAGGAAATGAAAAACGTGCTGCCCTTGATCGCTTGCTCGCTGCTGGCCTCGCCCGCTGCCGCGCAAGGCACCTGCGCCACCGCCGTACCGGTGGTGCCTGCCACCTATTACGTGTCGCAGATCAACGGCAGCGAAGCGCCGACACCGCTGTGTACCGGAGGTGCCGCCGCAACCATGGGCCGCTGGTACGCCTACACAGCAGCGTTGGATACCTCGGTGACCGTGACCACCGACCTGGTGCAGAACGGTTCCATGGACACCCGCGTGCATGTGTATAGCGGCACCTGCGGCAACCTCACTTGCGTGGCAGGCGCGGATGACAACGGGTTCAATTACGCCTACCTCTCCACAGCCACCTTTAGCGTTACGGCCGGCCAAACCTATTATATCGCATTCGACAACCGGTGGACCGCCAACGGCTTCACCTTCATCCTCAAATACTCCGAGCCGCCCGTACCCGTGAACGGCTTCATACCCCAGTACGTGACCACCAACGGCATGGCGTACTGCGTAGTGGACATGGACGGCGATGGCCTGGACGATGCCGTATCGGTGACCTCCACTACCATCAACATCAACTACCAGAAGGCCAGCGGCGGCTTCGACAACCAGACCCACGTGACCACCCAGGCAGATTACCTGCCCTCGTGGAGCCTTTGCGCCGGCGACCTCGACGGCAACGGATACAATGACCTGGTGTATGCCGGCAGCGGCCTCACCTTCATGATGGCAAACGACAACGGCACGGGCTACATCGAGGTTTCCCAGCCCGAATACATCTTCTGCCAGCGATCGAACATGGTGGACATCAACAACGACGGCCTGCTGGACGTGTTCAGTTGCCATGATGTTGCGCCCAATGTGTACTACATCAATAACGGCAACGGCACCTGGACCTGGCACCAAGGTGGATTAGGTGACCAACCCGACGGCGGCAACTACGGCTCCATTTGGATCGACTACAACAACGATGGGCTGATCGACCTTTTCATTGCCAAATGCCGGGGTGCCGGAGCACCGGCCAGCATCGACGAGCTTTGGCGCAACAACGGCAATGGCACCTTCACCAACGTGGCCACAGCTTCCAACTTCCTGGCCGATTACCACCAGAGCTGGTCGTCCGCATGGGCCGATTTCGACAACGATGGCGACCTTGACGTGCTGATCGGGGCCAGTTCCTTCAGCGGGGGTGGCCACAAACTGCTGCGCAACGATGGCAATACATTCACCAACGTGACCGCAGGATCGGGCTTCGACCTGTTCACCGGCATGAGCATTGAATTCATTGCGCGCGATTTCGATAACGATGGATATGTGGACGTGCTGGGCGGTGGTGCGCTGATGGTGAACAATGGCGACATGACCTTTTCAATGGCCACGGTACCCTTCGACAACGGGCCCACCGGCGACCTGAACAACGACGGCTTCGTGGATGTGCAAAATGGGAACACCGTGTACCTGAACGCGGGCAACGACAACAATTGGATCAAGGTGATCACCCAAGGAACCGTGAGCAACCGTAGCGGAATAGGCGCACGGGTGGAGATCACCACCCCCAGCGGCAAGCAGATCCGGGACATCGTCAGCGGCGATGGTTTCCGGTACATGAGCACCCTGACTGCCATGTTCGGCATCGGAACCGATACCGAGGTATCGCTGCTCACCGTGCGCTGGCCATCAGGCATCGTGAACAACGTGCACAACCCCTCGATCAACAGCACCATTACCGTGGTGGAGGATTCCACGCAGGATGTGGCCACCACGGTGGAAACCGTGCATGGTCCCCAACTGGGGCTTTACCCGTCGCCTGCGCGGCAAAGCCTATATGTTGACCTGCCCACCGGCTTCCATGCAGAACGGCTTGCCATCCTCGACCTTTCCGGCAAAACGGTGCTGCTGCCCTCGCTGGTCAACCACGCCCTGGACATTTCATCGCTTTCCGAAGGCCTGTACATCATGCGGGCCGAAGGTGCGCAAGGCACGCTCACCGGCCGCTTCGTGAAGCAGGATTGAGCGCCCCGGGGCGGAATGATGCGGCGCCGCCTTGAAGGAGCGCTGCCGTGAAGAATCGTGCACCACGCGTACCTTGGGCGATATGAGCCGTGGATTCGTGCGCGAGGATGACCAGGAGGAACCGGTCCTTATCCCGCCCCGGGCCCCCTTGCCGGCCGGCTTCGCAAACTTGGTAACGCCCCGTGGCCATGCACTGCTGCTTGGGGAAAAGGCGGCCTTGGAAACGAGGCGGAGCAACGTGGACCTGCCCGAAGGCACTGCGCGGCGGCGCGAAATGGCGGAGATCAACGGCCGGCTCGCCCTGTTGGAGGAACGGATCGCGAGCGCCCGCATCGTGGAGCCGGATGGACCGCCCATTGACGTGCGCTTCGGCACAACGGTCACCTTCCGCATAACCGGCGGGCCACAGAAAGGTGCCGAAAGAACCTTTACCCTCGTTGGCGTTGACGAGGCGAAAGTGGCCGAAGGGCGCATTGCCTACACGGCACCGGTGGCCCAGGCATTACTGGGCAAAAAGCCCGGCGATGAAGCCCTATTCACGCTGGGTGGCCAAGTGCAGCACCTGCATGTGGTATCGGTGGTTCAAACCGTATGAACCATTTTTGCGAACCGGCGGCCATTGCCGGTTGTTGAACTCGACAATGCCGTAGGATAAAAATTATTTGTGCCATGGCCCATCCATACGTTCTTTCCCTGTTCATCCGCCGATCTATCTCCATTGCCCTGACCGGCCTGTTAAGCACCGGCCTGCTTGCACAAAACGAATGCGGCGTGCAAGCCCCGGGCATGGACCTGGACTACGGGCCGGTTTGCCTGGTGAACGGGTACGCCCTATTGTCCGGAACGCCTTTGGCCAATGGAAACGCCCCGCATGATTTCCAGACCGTATTCCTACTGAGCCGCGGCAACGGCCTTTTGATCGACCAAATCGGGCCGTCCCCAACCTTCAGCGTCTCGTCGCCCGATGTTTGGCGCATCCATCCGTTGGTATTCGACCCGGCCACGTATGACCCCGGCAGCATTGCCTTCGGCGTGGAAACCGTGTACGACCTGCGCGACCAGCTTTCATCTCCCGGTGCGCCCTGTGCGGCAGTGGCGCTGAGCGTGCCCGGCGCTAAAACGATGGAATGCGAGCAACCGTGCTTGGCCGTGACGCCCGGGCTCGGCATGGACTCCACGTTGATCTGCTTGGCCAAGGGACAGGCCGTGCTCACTGCCACCACCACTTCACCCGGGTTGGTACCGCCTGGCTTCGCGCTGCGTTACCTGCTTAGCCGCACCAACGGCCTGATCATCGACCAAGTATCCGCCACAGCCAGTTTCACGGTGAGCGGAACCGACATCTGGCGGATCCATTCCTTCGTGTACGACCCGGCCACCTTCAGCTTGTCCAGCATTTTGCCTGGTGTTTCCAGCGTTTATGACATTTATCCCCAGACCCAAGCGGCCGGTGGTCCCTTGTGTGCCGAGGTGCTGATGCACGCCCCCTTCGTGAAAACGGGTGAATGCAAACCGGCCTGCACCGCTTCGGCCGGTGGCCTTGCCATGTTGCAGGCTGACCTGTGCCTAACCGATGGCAACGCCACCGCGCAGGCCGTGCCCGATGGCGACGCAATAGTGCCCGATGGATTCCAAACGCTGTACCTGCTCACCTCCGCGGCAGCGCCACAGCCCGTGCTGGCCACGAACGCAACGCCCACCTTTACCATGGCGGGCACGGGGCAGTTCCGGATCCATACCCTCATTTTCGACCCAGGCACCTTTGATCCGGCCACCATTGTACCGGGCACTACCACGCTAGGCGGAATAAACGAGCTCTTCATCCAAGGCGGTGGCGGGTATTGCGGCGCGCTTGGCCTGGGCGGGGCCCCGTTCCAAGTGGCCGATTGCGGTCTGCCCTGCGATGCCGATGCCGGTGCCATGCTTGCAGAGGCCGCCGAGGTGTGCCTGGATGAAACCGGCGCGCTGATCGCAGCGGTCTCTTTCGGCGACACCTTGGTACCTCCCGGATACCAGATGGCCTACCTGCTCTCGGATGCTGGCGCAATGGTGCTGCTGGGCACCAGCACCAACCCTGTGTTCCATGTGGATACCGCAGGGGCCTATCGCATACATGCCCTGGTGTACGACCCGGCCACCTTGGACCTTAGTGCGTTGGCCTGGGGCAGCACCACCACCTTGGGCCTGAATGCCTTGTTGGTGCAGGGTGGCGGCACCATTTGTGCAGGCCTCGATGTGCTGGGCGCGCCAGTAACCGTGCAGGTTTGCAACTCCATTTGCAACGCAGGAGAGGACGGCGAGATCACGGTGTGCATCAACGGTCCCGCATTCCAGTTGATCGATTCATTGGGTGGCGATCCCTGCCCCGGTGGTACATGGAGCACGGCCACCGCACAAGTGGTGAATGGCGAATTCAACCCGGCCACCAATGCGGCAGGGCTGTATTTCTACACGGTCAACTTGCCTACCGGCCAAACAAGCATGGCCACCCTCACCGTGCACGTGATCGATTGTGCAGGCCCGGAATACCAAGCCAACTTGATGCCCGAGGCGGACCGGGAGGAAAGCCCATTGAAGGCCTGGCCGAATCCGGCCGAGCGATACTTGCGCGTGGCCCTGCCATTTATACCGATCGATGCGGTGCATGTTGAATTGTACGACGGCAAAGGCCGAAGGGCACCGGTAAAATTGGTGGAAACAGGTGAAGAGCTGCTCTTGGACCTGGGCACACCTGTCCCCGGGATCTGGACCTTGCGCGTGACCAGCGGAAATCGGGTGTATGGCACCCGCTTCGTGCGCTGATGCATCGGGCGGAAGGGAAAAGAACATACCTTTGTGCGGGGCAAGTCTCGTACGTCCAGCTCCTGCTGAATCCCCCAGGGCCGGAAGGCAGCAAGGGTAGGCGGTTGTAGCGGAGCGATGCGAGGAGCTTGCCCCACTTTTTTTACCCATATGCCATGTCCACCGCTTCCCAAATCGTTCTGGTAACAGGCGGTTCCAGTGGGATCGGCCAGGCCATTTGCGTTCGGTTGGCGCAGGCCGGCCACACCGTTTTCGGCACATCGCGGGCACCGGGCCAGCAACCCGATGGATACACCATGCTGGCCATGGACCTCGGCGACGAGGCCTCGGTGGAAGCCGCCGTGGGATCCGTGCTCGAGAAGGCGGGGCGCATCGATGTCGCGGTGAACAATGCCGGCCTGGGGATACAAGGGGCCACCGAGGATCTTTCCGCCGCACAGGCCGCCGCGTTGCTGGACACCAATGTGCTGGGCGCTCACCGCGTGTGCCGGGCCGTGCTGCCCCACATGCGCGCACAAGGCCGGGGGCTCATCATCAACGTTACCAGCCTTGCGGCCAACTTCGGCCTGCCCTACCGCGGTTTCTACAGTGCCAGCAAGGCCGCCCTGGAACGCTATACCGAAACCTTGGCCATGGAAATACGGCCATTCGGGGTGCATGCAGTAACGCTACAGCCCGGCGAATACAAAACGAACATCGGCGCGGCACGCATCCGGCCGGAGCACACCAGCGAGCCCTACCGCAAAGGCTACG
Source organism: Cryomorphaceae bacterium (assembly GCA_044463585.1). Taxonomy (GTDB): domain Bacteria; phylum Bacteroidota; class Bacteroidia; order Flavobacteriales_F; family PHOS-HE28; genus PHOS-HE28. The sequence continues at coordinate 23,039 of JBIQMI010000010.1, read as the reverse complement.
AGCGCGCCATGGAACTGCTGGGCGGTAGCCTGCATTACAGCCGCGACCCCGATGAAGTGGCCGTGCTGGTGCAGAAGATCATGGCCATGCGCGATCCCGTGGGCGTGTATTACGCCGCACATGGCAAGCAAAGGCTGGCGGTAATGTTGAAGAAACTATTGCCGGCAGGATTCTTTCAGCGGCTGATGCTGAAAGAATACCGGTGAGCCTGTGTGAAAAGGATCGAACAGGACGCATTCCGTTTCACGCGCCGGTAATTTCAAGGTCAAAATCCATTTGACCATGCGCCACATTACACTTCTCCTTCTGGTAACATTCAGCCCAGGCTTGGCCTTTGGGCAATGGACCACCGACCTTTCGGCCAATACGCCGGTACGCACTGTGGCCAGTGGTGAAACCGCTGTGCCCCTGATCGCTGCCGCCCCCGATGGCGGCACCTATGTTTCGTGGTTTGAGAATGGTACGGGTTCATACGAATTGCGCCTCCAATTGCTCGATGCGGGGGGAAATGCGCTGTGGGAACCGGATGGCATGGTGGTGAGCGACTTTCCGCAGAACAGCGCGCTTTTCCGGCACGACATGAAGAGCGATGCCAATGGCAATGTGATCATCGCTTTCCAAGATGAACGCACCGGCACATTGGACGTGGTTGCCTACATGATCGCGCCCGATGGTTCGCTACCATGGGGCACCGATGGCGTG